>DATNIH010000020.1:0-4336 GCA_035604515.1 Caulobacteraceae bacterium
GACGCTCACCCACCGCAACATCCTCAACAACGGCTACTTCGTCGGCCTGGCTCAGCAGCTGGGGCCGGCCGACCGCATCTGTATCCCGGTGCCGCTCTATCACTGCTTCGGCATGGTGATGGCCAACCTGGCGGCGGTGACTCACGGCTCGGCGATGGTCTATCCGGCCCCGACCTTCGATCCCGAGGCGACGCTGCAGGTGATCGAGCAGGAGCGCTGCACCGCGCTCTACGGCGTGCCGACGATGTTCATCGCTGCGCTGGGCGCACCCAACTTCGCCGAGCGCGACCTCTCATCGCTCCGCACCGGGACGATGGCCGGCTCGCCCTGCCCGGTCGAGGTGATGAAGCACGTGATCGACCGCCTGCACATGCGGGACGTAACCATCGCCTACGGCATGACCGAGACCAGCCCGGTCAGTTTCCAGACGGGTCCGGACGATCCGCTCGAGCGACGGGTCTCGACCATCGGTAAGGTGCAGCCGCACCTGGAGGTGAAGATCGTCGACGAGGCCGGCGCGGTGACCGCGCGCGGCGTTCGCGGCGAGGTTTGCACCCGCGGCTATTCGGTGATGCTGGGCTACTGGGACGATCCCGAGCGCACGGCCGAGGCGATCGACCCCGACGGCTGGATGCACACCGGCGACCTCGGCGTCATCGACGAAGCTGGCTACGGCAACATCGTCGGTCGGATCAAGGACATGGTGATCCGCGGCGGCGAGAACATCTATCCGCGCGAGATCGAGGAGTTCCTCTACACCCACCCCAAGATCGCCGACGTCACCGTGGTCGGACTGCCGGACCCGAAGATGGGCGAGGAGCTGTGCGCCTGGGTCCGTCTGGCGCCCGGCGAGCGCGCCGACGAGGAGGATATCCGCGCCTTCTGCCGCGGCCAGATCGCCCACTACAAGATCCCGCGCTATGTCCGCTTCGTCGACGAATTCCCGATGACCGTGACCGGCAAGGTGCAGAAGTTCATCATCCGTGACCGGATGATGGCGGAACTGGCGCTGGCGGAAGCGAAGACGGCTTAGGCGGCGGATTGAAGTTCTCCAGCACCACCGCGGTCTTGTCCGCGTAGAGCTGTTTCCAGCCCGGCGTGCGCTCCAGCGCCTCGGCGAGGAACAGGCGCGGCGGCAGGATGGCCCAGCGGATGGCGTAGTGGCTGATGGCGTGGTCCATGGCCCCCTGGGTGGCGCGCTGGATCAGGTCGTCGTCGGCGACGAAGGCGTCGCCGTACATGTCGGCGCGCCCGTCGATGTAGGGCCGCACGCCTTCGAAGATCAGATAGCCGCCAAAGTCGTAGAAGTTCAGCACCGGCTGGCGCCTCAGCGCGGCCGGGACGTGGGCCAGGGCGGTGATCGGGGCGGTGGGTCCATCGACGCGGGGCTGTGGCGTGACCAGGCGCGCGACGATGAGGGCGGCGAAGAGGCCGCCGCCGAGCAGCATCTGCGGCAGCGGCATCCGCCAGGGTGTCCACTCACCGTCCTGCCGGCCCAGCGCCTGGCCGAACGGTTCGGCCAGGATCAGCGGCGCGACCACGCCCAGCAGGATCTCCTGGCGCACGTGCTGCAGGCTCATGTGCACGAGGCCGAGCAGGATCGCGGCGCGCACCGCGCTCAGCCGCGCGCCCCGCCAGAACGCGGCGAACAGGCCCGCGAGCAGCGCCAGCTCCAGCGGCGAGGGCTTCATGAAGTCCGGGCTCTGCCACTCGGTGATCACGGGCAGCGTCTTCATGTTCAGCACCTGCAGCGGGAAGGCCAGGCCCTCGATTCCGTGCGGCGTGGCCAGGGTGGCGACGAGGCTGAGGCCCAGGAACGCGGCCCAGCCGACCAGGCTGCGGCGGGTCCAGGCCTTGGAGTCCAGCAGCGCCTCGAGGCCGAGCGCGGCGGCTAGGCCATAGCCGACGATGAAGCTCGAATGCAGGTTGGCCCACAGCGCCATGAACAGCGCCAACCACAGCGGCGGTGCGAGCTTGGCCTCGCGCGCCTTGAGCAGTTCGATGGTCCAGAACGCCAGCAGCGGCAGCACCAGCAGGTGCGGCCGCGCCAGCATGCCCGGGGCCACGCACGCGAGGCCCAGCGCCACCGCCATCAGCGCCGGCAGCATGCCCAGCCACCGCAGCAGCCACGACCCCATCAGCAGTGCGGTCAGGCCGACGGCGAGGCCGAACAGCAGCATCAGCGCGCCCCAGCCGCCGGCCTGGTAGACGGCGGCCATCACCACTTCGCTCAGCCACTCGTGCGTGACCCACGGGCGGCCGACGAAGGTGAAGGAGAAGGGGTCGGTGGCCGGAACGGCGCCGTGGGCGATCATCCAGCGTCCGGCGCCGAGGTGCCAGAAGGTGTCGCCGTCGTTCAGGATCGGCGCGGCGAAGCTGACCGCCGCAGCCAGCACGATCGGAACCACCCAGATCAGCAGGTAGCGGGCGCGGGTCCGGCCGAGGGGTTCGGCGATAGGCGTCATCGCCGGCCAGTGTGGCCGGATTCGCGGGCGGCGCCGCTCACCACCACGGATAGAACCGGGGCATCTGCGAGGCTCTGCCCTCGAACTGCGGCGCCCGCTTCTCGCGGAACGACGCCACGCCTTCCTTCCCGTCGGCGAGGCTGGTGTAGAACATCGCCAGGGAGTCGACCTTGTGCGCCGACAGCGGGTCGGGCAGAGCGCTGTTGCGCAGCATCATCTGCCGGGCCAGAGCGACGGCGACCGGCGAGCGGCCGTCGACCAACCGGTGCGCCAGGGCGCGGGCCTCGGCCAGCAGGTCCTCCGGCGCATGCACGCTGCGGACTAGCCCCGCCCGCAGCGCCTCCTCAGCCCCGAAGATGTCGGCGGTGTAGACCCACTCCAGCGCCTGCTGCAGACCGACGATGCGCGGCAGGAACCAGCTGGAGCAGGCCTCGGGCGTCACGCCGATCCGGCCGAACACGAACCCGATGCGGGCCTTGTCTGACGCCAGGCGGAAGTCCATCGCCAGCGTCATTGTCGCCCCGACGCCGACCGCCGCGCCGTTGATGGCCGCGATCACGGGTTTCTTGCAATCGTAGATCGCCAGGGAAACGCGGCCGCCGGTATCGCGCACGCCGTTCAGGATCTGCGGGTCCTCCAGCCGCTCCATGTCGTCCAGGCTGGGAGTCAGGCGCTCGTCGAGACCGAATACGTTGCCCGGGACCGAAAGATCCATGCCGGCGCAGAAGGCGCGATCGGCGCCCGTGACAATCACCGCCCTGACCGCGTCGTCCTCGCTCGCCTGACCGAAGGCGGCGACCAGCTCGTTGGCCATGGCGACGGTGAAGGCGTTGAGCTGATCCGGACGATTGAGCGTGAGCGTGACGACGCCGTCGTCCAGCGCATAGTCGAGAGTCTCGTAGGTCATCTTGCGCGGTTCCTGCGGCAGCTGGCCGGGCGATGGCTGCCCCGCAATCGCTTTACGCGGCCGATGGCCCGCCATGGAATACATTCGCTGGACCGGCGGCGTCTCGGTTCGCGTCTGGGCCTTCGACCACAGGATCGAAATGCCCCCCGCACTCTTGCAGCGCGCTCGTCGTGAGAGCCCGTAGGCGCTCGCCCGGCTCTCTCCCAGGCTCTCCCCGGCCGGCGCGATGCGGCGGTAGATCAGCGCCTCGGCGATGTGGACGCGGCGGACGCCGCCGGCGCCCTCGAGGTCGGCGATGGTGCGGGCGAGGCGGATGGTGCGGGTCCATCCGCGCGCAGAGAGGCCGCCGGCTTCGGCGGCGCGGGACAGCAGCGCGCTGGCCGGGGCATCCAGCGCGGCGATGGCCTCCAGCCACCGGCCCTCGGCACGGGCGTTGAGGCCGGGGACGCCGTCGCCGTGTTTGCGCGCTCGCTCCGACTGTAGGTTCCGTGCCTCAGCGACGCGGGCCGCGACTTCGGCCGTGCCCTCCGCCGGCGGGGGCAGGGCGAGGTCGGCGGCGGTGACCGGCGGCACGTCGACGGTGAGGTCGATGCGGTCGAGCAAGGGCCCGGAGACGCGTGACTGGTAGGCCATCTGGCAGCGCGGGGCTTTGCCGCAGTGCCCACGCCCCGGCCCGCCGACGCCGCAGCGGCACGGATTCTGCGCCGCCACCAGCTGCACCTTGGCCGGATAGCGGATGTGGTAATTGGCCCGCGCCACCATCACCTCGCCGGTCTCCAGCGGTTGGCGAAGTGAATCAAGCGCTTGCGGGTGGAATTCCGGCATTAGGTAGCAAGTGGGACTAACCGGGCGAAGCCCGGAAGGGGGTCCGGGGGTATTTTGCTCGAATGATCGAGCGCCCCAACACCGTCGCCGGCCTGGAGATGAAGCGCGCCGAGCTGGCCCGGCTCCGCGACCAGCTAGA
>DATNIH010000021.1:0-15514 GCA_035604515.1 Caulobacteraceae bacterium
GCTCGATCCCAAGGACGCGGCGCCGAACGCGCTGATGGCCATGGCGCACTCGGTTCTGACCATCCATCTGAAGGACGACGACCCGGACGGGCCGACCAAGCAGGTCGAGCAGCGGGTGATCGCCTTCTTCAAGGACCGCACAGCGTCGCCGGCGCCTTGAGCGCGCCATCTCAAGGCGGCAAAAGGCGAGCGATGAAGCTCAGCTGGAAACCATTGATCGCGGGTCTGGCGCTGCTCGCCGCCGCCTGCGCCACCGCCCAACGCGTCGACGCGGCGGGCGACGTCCACGCCCTGCTGATCGCCATCCGCGACGACGACCACGCCGGCTTCGAGGCCCACGTCGACCGCGAGGCGCTCGAGCACGAGTTGGAGGCGCGGATCCTGGATCGCACCCAGGCCAGTGCCGCCACTGACACGATCAAGGCGCTGGGCGCCGTGCTGGCCCATCCGCTCTCGCAGCTGGCGGGCGACGCGCTGATCCGGCCCAAGGTGTTCCGCGCGGTGGCCGAGTACTTCGGCTACCGGCCGCAGACGCCGATCCCCAACCAGTTGGAGATCGCCGGGGCGCTGCGGGCGCTGCCCGACGGCCGGGTCTGCGCCGCCAAGAAGCGCGACGGGCCCTGCCTGATCACCTTCGCCAACGAGGCGGGGACCTGGCGGCTGGTGAGTTTCGACGGTGACATCAGCCTGCTGCGCCTGCCGGGTTAAGAGCCCGGCCATGTCGCGTATCGCCAGCTTCGCCGCCGCCGCCGCCGCCGCCTCGGTTGTCTGCGCCCCCGCCGCCGCCGCCGTGCGCATCTTCTCCTACGACGCGGCCAACGATGGCACCCGCCATGTCGCCGGCGACCTGACGTTCCAGTTCGACCAGCGCCTGATCTTCACCACGATCCTCAACATCCGCTCGACCGAGGGCCGCGCCAGCGCCGACCTGAAGCCGGCCGACGAGCACGCGCTGGGGCCGGGCGGCCTCAACCGCCTGATCGGCGCGACCGCGCAGGAGCGCGACCTCTACGAGGTGAAGGGCGACGCCCAGGGCGCCGACCTGGTGCATGCGTTCTGCCCCGGCTCCAGCCGCGCCTGGCTGGCGTTCGGCCGGCTGGTCGAAGGCCGTCCGCTGCGGGTGCAGGTGATCGGCGATGCGCCCGGCGGGCGCGCCAAGCTCTGCCACACGCTGGACTTCAACTACCGCGGCGAATGGAAACTACCCTCCGGCGCCGGGGTAAAACCCAGCGACCTGAAAGAGCCGCGGTTTCCTTATTGAGCCAGGCTAACCTTCTCCCCATCGCGATGGGGAGAAGGTCGACCGGTCGCGGAGCGAGCGGACGGGTGAGGGGACCTTGGCGCCGCAGGCGGCAAGGTCGACGCCGACAGGCGGCGAACCACCTCCTCGCTGCGCGAGCTCGTCGCTGTGCGCCGAGCCCCTCACCTAACCTCTCCCCGCAATGCGGGGAGGGGGATACGAGCGGCGCTAGCGCAGGGCCGCCGCCGCCCGCGCCAGCTGCTCGATCTTCGCGAAGTCTCCGGCCGCGATCATCTCCCGCGGGGCGAGCCAGGAGCCGCCGACGCAGGCGACGTTGGGGAGCGCGAGGTAGATCGCCGCGTTAGCGGCGTTGACGCCGCCGGTCGGGCAGAAGCGGGCGTGAGGGAACGGCCCAGCGAGCGCCTTCAGGCCCTCGACACCGCCCGCCTGCGCCGCTGGGAAGAACTTGAACGCCGAGAGTCCGGCCGCCATCGCGGTCATCAACTCGCTGGCGGTGGCGATACCCGGCAAGAACGGCAGGCCGGAGCCGATCGCCGCCTCCAGCAGCGCCGGCGTCGCGCCCGGTGAGACGATGAACTTGGCGCCGGCGTCCAGCGCCGCCAGCACGTCGGCGCCGGTCAGCGCGGTGCCGACGCCGGGGATCGCGTCCGGCACGTCGCGGGCGATCGCCTGCACCGCATCGAGCGCCGCACCGGTGCGCAGGGTGATCTCGATCGCCCGGATGCCGCCGGCGACGAGCGCCCGCGCCAGCGGGACGGCGTGGACCGCATCATCGATCACCACCACCGGCATCACCGCGCCGGCTTGCAGGATGTCGTCGATGGTCATGGGCCTCTCCGAGGGACTGGCAACTTGCGGTGCGGCGGCGCGTTGGCGCACCGTCGAGCGCGCAACGCATAGGACGGTCATGGCGTCCCCGAAACAGGCGAAATCGGCGGCGAGCGCCGTGGTGATGGGTGTCGCGCTCTCGCATCCCGACAAGCCGCTGTGGCCCGACGACGGCGCGGGGCGGCCGATCAACAAGCTAGACCTGGCGCGCTACTACGAGGCGGTCGGCGACTGGATGCTGCCGCACATCAAAGGCCGGCCCTGCTCGATCATCCGCGCGCCGGACGGGATCCAGGGCGAGCGCTTCTTTCAGCGTCATGCCGGCAAGGGAACCTCGCCGCTGTTCGAGGTGGTCGACGTGTCAGGCGAGCCCTACCTGCAGATCGACCGCAAGCCGGCCCTCGCCGCGGCGGCCCAGCAGGCCGGGGTCGAGCTGCATCCGTGGAACAATTGGCCGGGCGATCCGGACCTGCCCGGACGCCTGGTGTTCGACCTCGATCCGGCGCAGGGCCTCGGCTTCGACGACGTGGTCGACGCGGCGACGTCGGTGAAGGAACGGCTCGAGGCGCTGGGGCTGGTTGGCTTCTGCAAAACCACCGGCGGCAAGGGGCTGCACGTGGTGGCGCCGCTGACGCACGACCCGAAACTGGACTGGCCGACGGCCAAGGCTTTCGCCCGCGACGTCTGCGCCCGTCTCGCCGCGGACGATCCGGACCGTTTCCTGATCAACATGGCCAAGGCCAAACGTGGCGGGAAGATCTTCCTCGACTACCTGCGCAACGATCGCGCCGCGACCGCCGTCGCCCCACTCTCGCCCCGCGTTCGGCCTGGCGCGCCGGTCTCGATGCCGCTGACCTGGGCCCAGGTGCGGCCGGGGCTCGATGCGCAGGCGTTCACCCTGCGCACCGCGCCGGCGCTGATCGCGACGTCGACGGCCTGGGAAGGTTACGAAGATGGGGCCCGGCCGCTCGGGGACGCGATCGGGCGACTTGGCAAGCTCTAGACCCTCGTAGCGGCGCCGACGGCCCCTAAGCCGTCGCCACTCTTGGCAGCGTGTCCGGGGTGGCTTCGAGGCGGTTCATCGCGGCCAGGCGTTCCTTCAGGGCGGCGACCGGCTCGGGTCGGGCGAACAAGTAGCCTTGCATGGCGTGGACGCCGGCGACCTTGAGGAACTTGCGCTGGGCCTCGGTCTCGACCCCTTCGGCCACCACCTTCATGCCCAGCGCCCGGCCGATCGAGACCACGGCGTGGACCAGAGTGGCCGACTGCACGTTCTCGGCGCAGCCGGTGACGAAGGCGCGGTCGATCTTCAGCTTGTCAAACGGGAACAGCCGCAGGTGGCTCAGCGACGAGTAGCCGACCCCGAAGTCGTCGAGGGCGATCTTCAGGCCGATCTCGTGGAGGCGGGCCATGTTGCGGCGCACCTCGTCCTCCTCGGCCAGCACCGCGGTCTCGGTGACCTCGATCTCGAGCCGGTGCGGATCGAAGCCGCAGCGGGCGATCATCACCGACAGCTCGTCGACGAACGACGGGTCGGCGAACTCCACCGCCGAGGCGTTGAAGCTGATGGTGAAGTCGCCGAGGTCGCGCGTTTCGGTCATGGCGCGGTTCAGCACCCAGTGCGTCACCCGGCCGATCATGCCGTAGCGCTCGGCGATCGGGATGAAGAACGCCGGGCTGACGAAGCCGCGCACCGGGTGGGTCCAGCGCACCAGGGTCTCGATCCCGGTGATGGTCTCGCCCTCGCGGTCGTACTGCGGCTGGTAGACCAAGGTCAGCTGGTCGTTGTCGATCGCCTCGGCGAGGTCGGCGAGCAGCGCTTCCTCTTCGGGCGGGGCGCCGGAGCTGGCGGTTGGGCGCAGATCGGGCGGATAGCCTTCGAGCACGTCGAGGGTGGCCAGCAGCTGGCGGTGCAGCACCTGGGCCTGGTCGACATTGACTACGGCGAGGTCGCGGGCCTGGGCTTCGAGCCTGGCGGCGGTCTCTGCCACCACCCGCGCGCCCATGTTGAGGCTCATCGACTTCAGCGCATGCGCCGCGCGGGCCGCGCCGTCGGCATCGCCGGCGACGCAGGCCTGGATCAGGGTTTTCACCGCCTCCGGAGCGTTCTCGCGGTAGAGCCGGCGGACGCGGGCGACGAAGTCGCTCTTGCCGGACGCCGCGAGGCGGGCCAGCTCGCCGGTCACCTGCGGGTCGAGCAGCTCGGAAGCCGACTGCGGGGTGATGGTCGCGGTCTGGGCGCGCGGCGCGGCGGCCGGCGCGGCTTCCGCAGCGTCGGGCGCTTCGGCGGCCGCTTGCACCGACGGCTCGAGGAACTCCGCGAGCTTCGCGGCGAGCGCGGCAAGGGTGAACGGCTTGGAGAGCATGCCGTCCATGCCGGCCTCGCGCCAGCGATCGGTGGCGGAGCCGACCACGTGGGCCGTGAGGGCGACGATCGGCAGGCGCTCGGCGGCGGCAGTCTGTTCCGCCCTGCGGATTTCCGCGGTCGCCTCGTAGCCGTCCATTTGCGGCATGCTGGCGTCCATCAGCACCAGGTCGAAGCTTTCGGTCGCCACCGCCTGCACCGCCTGGCGGCCGTCGTTGACCAGCGTCACATGGCAGCCGAGCCGCGAGAGGGCTTCCTGGGCGACTTCGCGGTTGACGGCGCTGTCGTCGGCGACGAGCAGGCGGCGGCCGGCGAAGCTCGGCAGCGCCTCGCTCTCGGGCCGGGACGCTTCGTCCAGCGCCTCGCCGATCGGCGCGCCGACGGCGACCTGGCCCAGCGCCGCGAGCAGCTCTCGCCGGCGCAGCGGCTGCACCAGCACCAGGTCGACCATGCCGGCGTCGTGCAGCGCCTGCGGCGCGCTCTCGCCGTATTCGCCAAGGCAGACGACCGGGGCGGCGCTGCGCGGCGCGGCTTTCAGCGCGGCGGCGTCGGCGAACACCAGGCCCGGGGTCGCCGCCTCGCCCGGCGCCACGACCGCAAGGCCGGCGGAGCGCAGATAGCGGTGCAGCGCGGCCCGCGTCGCCGGGGCGGCGACGGCGAGCACCGCCGTCTCGCCCTCTAGGTGCGGCCAGTCCGGCGCCGGCGCCAGCGCCTTCATCGGCAGGTCGAGCGCGAACACCGAGCCCTTGCCGAGTTCGCTGGTGGCGGTGAGCGTGCCGCCCATCGCCACGGCCAGGCGCCGGCAGATGGCCAGGCCCAGGCCGGTGCCGCCGAACCGGCGGGTGGTGGACTGATCGGCTTGGGTGAAAGCCTCGAACAGGCCGGCGATCTTGTGCTGCGGGATGCCGATGCCGGTGTCGCGCACGGCGATGCGCAGCATGGCGCCGCGTGGCATCGCCTGCACCATCACCGCCCCCGATTCGGTGAACTTGATCGCGTTGTTGACCAGGTTGCCGATCACCTGGCGCAGCCGCGTCGGGTCGGTCTCGATCAGGGCGGGCATTGCCGGGTCGATGTGGGCGGACAGATCGAGACCCTTGGCCCTGGCGCGTTCCCAGAACAGGGCCAGGCAATCCTCGACGATGTCGGCCGGGTCGGCGGGCAGCGCCTCCAGCTCCAGCTTGCCGGCCTCGATCTTGGAGAAGTCGAGGATGTCGTTGATGATCGCCAGCAGGCTCGCGCCGGACTTGGCGATCACCTCGGCGAAGCGCCGCTGCTTGGGCGGCAGCTCGCCGGCGGCCAGCATCTCGGCCATCACCATCACGCCGTTCATCGGCGTGCGGATTTCGTGGCTCATGGTCGCCAGGAAGTCGCTCTTGGCGACGCTGGCGGCCTCGGCGGCTTCCTTGGCGATCTTCAGATCGACAGTGCGCTCGGCGACGGTGTTCTCGAGGCCGGCCATATGGGCGGCGATGGCTTCGTCGCGGCTGCGGATCTCGGACAGCATGTCGTTGAACCCGGCCACCAGGTCGCCGACTTCGTCGTCGGCCGCGACATTGGCGGTCTGGTCGTAGTCGTGGCTCTCGCGCACAGCCTGCATCGCCTCGGTAAGGGCGACCACCGGACCGGCGATGCGCCGCTGCAGCCGCGCGGCGACCATCAGGCCCACCAGCGCCGCGGCGAGGCCGGCGCCGAGGCTGAGCAGCAGGCTCGACAGCAGCCTGGCGAACCCGTCGTCCAGCTTGCCCAGCATCACCACCTGGCCGACGCGATGGCCGGCGTAGAGGATCGGCGCGCGGACCTCGGCGGTGTGCGAACCCACCAGGGTGGCGATCGAGGCGCCGGCGCCGGCGTCGGCCGCGACATCGCTGCTCAGGCGCTCGCCGGCGCCGGTCTCGGCCAGCAGGGCGCCGTTCGGTCGCTCGATGCGGGCGTAGGCGATGTCGGGCATCTGGGCGATGGCGCGAAGCGCGGCGTAGGCGCGCTGACGGTCGCCGGCGGCGGCGGCCTCTTCGCTCATCGCGGCGGTGACCTTGGCGGCGGAACCTAGGCGATCGAGCGCGGCGCGGGTCTCGCGCTCGCCATCACGCCAGGCCAGGACGCCGGTGACGAGCGTGACCGCGACGCCGACCGAAGCCAGCACCAGGAGGGTCAACTTCCCCCGGATCGACCTGCGCCGCCCGCTCCCCCCGAATCCAACGGTTCGGGAGTCAGGTGATTTGGATGCTTCCTGCAAGTCCAGCCGACCCTGCCTACGCCACCTCTCAGGGGTTACGCGGGATTAATGACTCCTGGCTTAATGACGCGGTTCACCAAAGCGCAAAGCGTACACCCTGCCATGGCGGTACATCCCGACAACGCCGGTCCGTTCTTCTACGTGCTTCGCGAGGCTGTGCGGATTCTGTTCGTCGACGACGATCCGATCCTGCGCGAGTTCGCGGTGGTGAACCTCGCCAGCGAGCATGCCGTGGTCGATACGGCCAAGGACGGCGTCGCGGCGCTGGCCGCGATCGAGGCCAACACCCCCGACCTCGTGCTGCTCGACCTGGAAATGCCGACGCTGGACGGCTTTGGCGTGCTGAAGGCGTTGCGGGCGGATCCGCGCTGGCGCGATCTGCCGGTGATCGTGGTCACCGGGCGCGAAGACGTCGACGCGGTCGATCGCGCGTTCGGCGCCGGCGCCACCTCGTTCGTGGTCAAGCCGCTGAACTGGCGGCTGCTCAGCCACCAGCTGCGCTACGTGCACCGGATGTCGACCAACGAGCGGCTGTTGTCCGAGGCGCGCGAGGCGACCGCGACCCAGCTGATGCGCCTGGCCTCGCACGGCGCCCACTTCATCGCCCAGGCGCTGGCCCGCGAGCCGGCGCTGCGGCCTCAGGCCGTGCGCTTCGCCCAGGCGGCCGACGCCGCGCTGAAGCGGGACACGCCGCCGCCCGCCGATCAGCCGCCCGGTCCCAACGTCCGCGACGACCATTTCGCGGGCGACCACGTTCCTGACGCCGATGAAACCGATCGGGCTGCTTAGCGCCCTCTGCGCCTTTCTTCGGGAGGCGCGGGGTGGGACGGCGGTGATCTTCGCCCTTGGCGCGCCCGCGCTTGCGCTGCTGGCGTGCGGCGCCATCGATCTCGCCGGTCTCAACAGCGATCACACCGCCATGCAGGACGCCGCCGACGCCACGGCGCTGGCGATGGCCAAGCAGCTCGGCGTCGCGACCGCCGCCGGCATCCAGGCCCGGGCCACCGACTATGCGGATGGCCAGCTCGGCCCGATCGCCACCCGCGACGGCGTCACCGTCACCACCACCATCGCGGCCGACAACTCCAACGTCACCGTGGCCATCGCCGGGACGCGGCAATCGTTCTTCGGCAATCTGCTGCCGCCTGGAGGCTGGCAGCTGGCCGCGCAGGCCACCGCTTCGACCCTGGGCGAGCTGCCGCTGTGCGTGTTGAGCTCCGGGACCAGCGGCACGGACAATCTGCTGGTCCAGAACGCCTCGCTGCTGACGGCAAGCAGCTGTCTGGTGCAGTCGGACCAGAACATCGTGGCCGATACCGGCGCCAACCTGACCGCCGGTCTGGCTCAGGCTACCGGAACGGCGAGCGGCCCGATCACGCCGGCGCCGCAGGCAGGCGCCCCAACCATCGCCGACCCGTTCGCCTCAATGAGCATCCCGCCGCCGTCGCCGCTGGGGTGCCTCACCAGCGTGCTGGACCTGACACAGGTCCTGCTGGTCGTTCTCCCTGGCACTCACTGCGGGACCATAACCATCGGTCAAGGTCAGACGATGCAATTGCTGCCGGGTACGCACTATTTCAAGGGCGGCACCCTGACAATCAAAGACAACGCTGTGCTGAAAGGCACGAACGTAACGCTGATTTTCGACAATGACGCGTCGTTCAACTTCACCGATACTTCATCGATTGACCTGACTGGGGCGCAGAACGGCTCCTATGCCGGCTTCGTGATTCTCACGACGCGAAACAACACCAATGCCTTCACCATCTCCTCCGATAACGCGCGACGTCTGGAGGGCGCGGTCTACGTGCCGGACGCGACGCTCCAGGTGACAGGGACGTCCAACAACGTGGCCGACCAGTCGGCGTGGACTGTGGTGGTGGCGAAAAGCCTGCAGCTGACGGGCAGTCCGAACCTGGTGATCAACGCCAACTACGCCGGCTCCAACGTGCCGGTGCCCGCCGGCGCCGGGAACAACTACCACAGCGGCAAGGTCGCGCTGACGAAGTAGCGCTCGATCGTCGCGCAAGAGAAAGGGCGGCCTGGGATTCTCCCGGCCGCCCTAGTCGCATCATCGAGATAGGGTGCGGAGACGGCAGGCTGACTATCGCCAGCCTCAAGTCGGGGGGGCGTCGCCGCCTCCGCAAATCTGAAACGACGAAATCGAAGTCCGGTTCCAGCCCAGTTGCATTTTTCTTCGCTAGACCACCGAATTCCCCCGGATAGCGCGCATCACGAAGCTAACTACCAGCAAAACCAAGAAGATAACGAACAGCAGCTTCGCCACCGAAGCCGCGAAACCGGCGAGCGCGCCGAAGCCCAGGAACGCGGCCAACAGCGCAAGAATCGCGAAAGTGAGGCTCCAACCGAGCATGACGTCCTCCTTTCGGTCGGACGCGAGCGTCCGTGTCGGAGGAATGAACGCCATCCCGCGGGGCGGCGTTCCGCGTCGACGCTACACCGGATTCCGCGCGATCAGTTGTCGGGCGATGATAATCCGCTGCATCTCGTTGGCGCCCTCGCCGATCACCCCGGCGGACAGGCTAGACGGGGTTCCGCGCGATCAGTTGCCGGGCGATGATGATCCGCTGCATCTCGTTGGTGCCTTCGCCGATCATTAAGAGCGGGGCGTCGCGGTAGAGGCGCTCGATCGGGTATTCCTTGGAATAGCCGTTGGCGCCGTGGATGCGCATCGACTCGGTGGCGACCTCGAAGGCGGTCTCGGTGGCGAACCACTTGGCCATGCCGGCTTCGTAGTCGACCCGGCCGCCGCGGTCGTAGGCGCGGGCGGCGTCCTCGACCAGCAGCTCGGCGGCTCTCGTCTTGGCGGCCATCTCGCCCAGCTTGAGCTGGATCGCCTGGTGCTGGGCGATCGGCTTGCCCATGGTGGTGCGGATCTGGGCGTAGCTGACCGCCTCCTTCAGCGCCCGCCGGGCGATGCCGACGCCGCGCGCCGCGACGTTGACGCGGCCGATCTCCAGCCCGCCGGTCGCCATCAGGAAGCCCTTGCCCTCTTCGCCGCCGACCAGGCCGAGCCGTGCGTCGACCGGGGCGTCGTCGAAACCGATCTCGCCGGTGTCGACGCCGCGATAGCCGAGCTTGGGCAGCTTGCGGCCGCGGGTGACGCCCTCGGCCTCCGCGCCGGTCTCGATATTGCGGGTCGGGGTGATCAGCATCGACATGCCGGCATGTCGCGGCTGGGCGCTCGGGTCGGTCTTGACCAGCACCGCCAGGATGTCGCCCTCGATGGCGTTGGTGATCCACAGCTTCGATCCGTTGATGCGATAGACGTCGCCATCGCGCCGCGCGGTGGTGCGGATGCCCTGCAGGTCGGTGCCGGCGTCGGGTTCGGTCAGCGCCAGGCCCCCGCGCAGCTCGCCTGTCGCAAAGCGCGGCAGCCAGTGCTCCTTTTGCGCCTGGGTGCCAAACTTCTGCACGATCAGCGCCATCATCAGGTGGCTGTTGAAGAAGCCGGTGAGGCTCATCCACTCTTCGGAGATGCGCGCCACGATCCGGGAATACGCGGTGGCCGGCAGGCCGAGGCCGCCGTACTGCGGCTCGATCAGGGCCCCGAACAGGCCCATCTCGCACATGTCCTGCACCAGCTCGGTCGGATAGTCGTCGGCCTGCTCGAACTTGTTCGCGATCGGCGCGACCTTGCGGGTAAGCCAGCGGTCGATGGAGTCGAGCAGCGCCTGCTCGTCGGCCTCGCTGATCGTCGGGGCTTCGATGGTTTCGCTCATGTCAGCGGTTGTCCCACATGGCCGGACCCGCCGGGCGTCAGCAGGCCCTGACCGGGTACGTGATTCACTTCCAGGCGCACGCCGTCGGGATCCTCGAACAGCACCGAGTAGTAGCCAGGCGCGTAGCCGTCATCCTGCGGCCCGTGGACGATCTTGGCGCCGATCGAGACCAGGAAGGCGTGCACCTCGTCGACCTCCTCCGGCGAGCGCGCCCGGAAGCAGACGTGGTGCAGGCCGACCCGGTTCTGCACGAAACGTTCGCCGGCGTGCTCGGGCGACGGCGCCCGCACCGCGAAGCCGGTCCGCCCGCCGACCGCGTAATAGACGCCGGCGGCGTTCATCACCTCCTTGAGGCCGAGGAACGGCAGCAGCTGCATGTAGAAGGCCTTCGAGCGCTCGAAGTCGCCGGCGGTGACGAAGATGTGCGCGACGCCGTTGATCTCCATGCGATCCTCCTTGGTGCGGGCTCTATGCGCCCTCCCGCAGCGTGCGCCCAGCAAAAGTGGGCACTACTTTTGCGTCCGGGGCGCACGCCGAATCCCACGTTTAGCGGTGTCGAAGAAGGCTGGCCAAGGCCAGCCCGACACCGCGGCGGCAGCCAATCGCCGCCTGCGGCCGACGCTAGCCAAGGGGTTGAATGGCGACAAAGCCAGAAAACCAGCACGCCATTTCAACAAAACCCATTGGGAGCAACGCCATGAGCTACGAAGCCATTCTCTATGAGACCCGCGGCCCAGTCGCGATCATCACCTTGAACCGGCCCGAGCGGTTGAACGCGATCGGCGCGGCGGTGCGCGAGGAGGTGCACGAGGCGATCGAGGCGGCGCACCAGGACGACGCGATCCGCGCGGCGATCATCACCGGCGCCGGCAGAGGGTTCTGTTCGGGCGCGGACTTGTCGGGCGCCGCGGCCCGGGCGGCCGTAGGCGGCGGGGCGCCGACGCCGGCGAGCCAGTCGGAGCGGCTCGATGAAGACGGCTGGGTCGGGCGCTGGGCCAAGCGCTTCGCCCTCTTCGACAAGCCGCTGATCGGCGCGATCAACGGTGTCGCCGCCGGCGCGGGCATGAGCATGGCGCTGGCCTGCGACGTGCGCGTTGGCTCGACCAACGCTCGGTTCAAGACCGTGTTCATCGAGCGCAATCTGTCGCCCGACAGCGGCATGACCTACTTCCTGCCGCGGATCGTCGGCTACTCGCGCGCCGCGGACCTGATCTTCTCCAGCCGCGCCGTGAACGCAGAGGAAGCCTACCGGATCGGCCTGCTCGACCGTCTGGTCGCGCCCGAGACCCTGCTCGACGAAGCCGTGGCGCTGGCGAACGACATGGCGCAGTGGCCACCACTGGCGATGCGCATGTCGAAGCGCGTGCTGCAACACAACCAGGACGCCGACCTGGACGAGGCGCTGCGCTATGAAAGCGTCGGCCTTGGCTTCGGCCGCAAGGCCGTCAACGACGGCAAGGAATCGATCGCCGCCTTCGCCGAGAAGCGAAAGGGCGTCTATACGGGAACCTGAACCCTTCAGGAGCAGCCCCATGGCCCTCGACGCTGGCGAGACCCGCAAGACGTTCCAGTGGGACGACCCGCTCGACCTCGCCTCGCGCCTCTCCGAGGAGGAGCGCATGGTGGCGGACGCGGCCAGGGCCTACGCCCGCGAGAAGCTGCTGCCGCGGGTGGTGAGCGCGTTCGCCGAGGAGCGATTCGACCGCGAGATCATGACCGAGATGGGCGCGCTGGGCTTCCTCGGCCCGACGCTCCCGGAGCAATACGGCGGCGCGGCGGTGAACCACGTCGCCTACGGCCTGATCGCCCGCGAGATCGAGGCGATCGACAGCGGCTACCGCTCGGCGATGAGCGTGCAGTCGTCGCTGGTGATGTACCCGATCTACGAGTTCGGCTCGGAGGAGCAGCGCCGCAAATGGCTGCCGGGCATGGCGCGGGGCGAGATCATCGGCTGCTTTGGCCTCACAGAGGCCGACGGCGGCTCCGACCCGGCCTCGATGCGCACGGTGGCCAAGCCCGTCGACGGCGGCTTCGTGCTCAACGGCGCCAAGATGTGGATCACCAACGCGCCAGTGGCCGACGTCGCGCTGGTCTGGGCCAAGCTCGACGGCATCATCCGCGGCTTCCTGGTCGAGCGCGGCTCGAAGGGTTTCGAGACGCCGAAGATCCTCAACAAGCTCTCACTGCGCGCCTCCGTCACCGGCGAGATCGCGCTCTCCGACGTGTTCGTGCCGGAGGAGGCGATGCTGCCTGACGTGCAGGGGCTGCGAGGTCCGTTCTCCTGTCTCAACAAGGCCCGCTACGGCATCGCGTGGGGCGCGATCGGGGCGGCGGAGTTCTGCTTCCATGCCGCACGCGACTACGTCGCCAGCCGCAAGGTGTTCGGCAAGCCGCTGGCTGCGCGCCAGCTGGTGCAGAAGAAGCTGGCCGATATGCAGACCGAGATCGCGCTCGGCTACGAAGGGGCGCTGGCGTTGGGCCGGCTGATCGACCAGGGCGCCTGGGTCCCGGAAGCCATCAGCCTGATGAAGCGCAACAACTGCGGCAAGGCGCTGGCCATCGCCCGCGAGGCCCGCGACATGCACGGCGGCAACGGCATCTCGGGCGAGTACCACGTGATGCGCCACGCCGCGAACCTGGAGACGGTCAACACCTACGAAGGCGCGCACGACGTCCACGCGCTGATCCTGGGCCGGGCGATCACGGGCGAGAACGCGTTCTAGCGCCGGTTCGCCCGCACCACCGCCGCGTCCAGCGACTGCAGGAACTTCGAGCGGTCCGCCGGCGTGTACGGCTTGGGTCCGCCGGTGATTTCGCCCATCGAGCGCAGGTGTTCGCCGACGACGCGTGATGACAGCGCCGCGCCGATGTTGTCGGCGGTGAAGACCCGGCCGGTCGGGTGGATCGCCTGGCCGCCGGCCTTCAGCACCCGGTCCGCCAGCGGGATGTCGGCTGTGATGACGATGGCGGCGGGATCCGCGCGCTCGGCGATCCAGTCGTCGGCGACATCCGGGCCCTGATCGACCACGACCTGGCTGATCAGCTTCAGCGTCGGCGTGCGGATCCAGCTGTTGGAAACGACGAACACCGGCGCTTGGTAGCGGATAGCGACCTTGTAGACCTCGTCCTTCACCGGGCAGGCGTCGGCGTCGATATAGAGCGTGACCATCGGCCCAGCTTCCGCGAAGCCGCGCGCGAGTGCTAGACCCGGCGCAACGGGGAGGCCGCATGAGCGAAACCACGGCGCAGGCTGCGCCGGCGACCGGCGCAGAGTCGAGCGTGGCGACCACGCCGATGCGCACCGTCGTCGCCGCGTCGGCAGCCGGCACGGCGTTTGAATGGTACGACTTCTTCGTCTTCGGCAGCCTGCTGACGATCATCTCGAAGAACTTCTTCGCCCAGCTCGGTCCCACGGCCGGCCAGATCGCCGCGCTGGCGCTGTTCGGCGTCGGCTTCGCGTTCCGACCACTCGGCGCGCTGATCTTCGGCCGCGTCGGCGACCTCCTCGGCCGCAAGGCGGCGTTCCTGATCTGCGTCTCGCTGATGGGCGGGGCGACCTTCGCCATCGGCCTGTTGCCCAGCTATCAGCAGATCGGGCCGCTCGCGCCGGTGCTGCTGATCTCCCTGCGCATCCTGCAGGGCACGGCGCTCGGCGGCCAATATGGCGGCGCGGCCATCTACGTGGCCGAGCACGCGCCCCCCGGCCGGCGCGGCCTGCTCACCGGCTTCGTCCAGACCAGCGCCGCGTTCGGCCTCGTCGCGGCGCTTGCGGTGATCTACGTCACCCGCAAGACGATGGGCGAGAGCGCGTTTGCGGCGCCGGATTGGACCGGCGGCTGGCGCATCCCATTCTTCTTCTCGGTCGGCCTGGTGGCGATCTCGATCTGGATGCGTTCCAAGCTGGCCGAAAGCCCGTCGTTCCAGCGCATGAAGGACGCCGGCCAGGGGACGCGCGCGCCGTTCGCCGAGTCGTTTGGCCACTGGCCCAACCTCAAGCTGGTGCTGATCGCCTTCTTCGCCCTGATGAGCGCTCAGGGCGCCTACTGGTACACGGTGTTCTTCTATTCCGACGTGTTCATGGAGAAGTTCCTCAAGGTGGAGGGGGACGTCGCCAACATGCTGATCATGGCCGCGGCCATCGTCAGCGCGCCGCTCTACGTCTTCTTCGCCTGGCTGTCGGACAAGGTTGGCCGCAAGCCGGTGATGTGGCTGGGCATGACGCTGGGCGTGCTGACGCTGTTTCCCGGCTTCATGATCTTGAGCAGCGCGGCCAATCCGGCGCTGCAGGCGGCCTCGCACCGCACGCCGGTGACCGTGGTCGCCGACCCGGCCGACTGCTCGCTGCAGTTCGACGTCACCGGTAAAGCCAAGTTCGTTTCGAGCTGCGATATCGCCAAGTCAGCGCTGGCCAACGCCGGGGTCGCCTACGCCAACGTCGCCGGCCCACCCGGCTCGGTCGCGGTGGTGAAGGTGGGTGGAGCGGCGGTCGCCTCGGTCGATGGGCGGGGGCTCGCCGGACCGGCGCTCAAGGCCGCGACGGCCAAGGTGACCGGCGGCATCGCCGCGGCGCTGAAACAGGCCGGCTATCCGTCAAAGTCCGATCCGGCCAAGCGCGACCTTGGAACGATGCTGGCGGTGCTGATCCTGTTCACTGTCGCCGCCACCGCGCTTTACGGCCCGATGGCCGCGGCGCTGACCGAGCTGTTCCCGGCCCGGGTGCGCTACACCGCGCTCTCGCTGCCCTATCACCTCGGCACCGGCTGGATCGGCGGATTCCAGCCGGTGGCGTCGTTCTCGATCGTGGTCGCCACCGGCGACATCTACGCCGGCCTCTGGTACCCGGCGATCTTCACCGCCATCAGCGTGGTCGCCTGCCTGCTGTTCCTGCCGGAGACCCGGGCGCGGTCACTGGAGCATTGATTCTTTAGGGGTGTCGCGCTCGCCGCACGATGGCGCGGCCCACGACCTCGGAGACCAGCACCGCGCCGACGGCGATGGCGGCGGAGACCAGGCAGAGCGCAAGGGTGCGCGGCTCGTCGCCGGGGGACTGGGTGGCCTGGTAGATCGCGGTCGGCAGGGTC
>DATNIH010000022.1:0-6578 GCA_035604515.1 Caulobacteraceae bacterium
GGCGGCGTCGCTCACGCCGGCGATGACGGGAACCCGCTGGGCGGCGGATCGATGGCCAGCGGCGGACTGCTGGACAGCGGCAAGCTGCTGCTCACCGGCGGCGTCAGCAACGTCGATGGCGCCGGCGGCGGCGGCATCGCCACCTGGGCCACCATCACCGGCTACGAGAGCGACAGCGGCGTCGGCGCCAATGTCCACGCGACCTACGTCGGGGTGCAGAACTATTCGCTGACCGACTACGGCGTCGCGGTCGGCTTCGCCAACCGGGTCGAGCTCTCCTACACCCGCGAGCAGTTCGACACCGGCGCCACCGGCGCGCTGCTCGGCATCGGCAAGGGCTTCACCTTCGACCAGGACGTCTATGGCGCGAAGGTGCGGCTGATCGGCGACGTGGTCTACGACCAGAACAGCTGGCTGCCGCAGATCTCCGCCGGGGTGCAGTACAAGGTCAACGACAGGAGCGCGATCGTGCATGCGGTCGGCGCGAAGGACGCGTCGGGTACAGACTACTACATCGCCGCCACCAAGTTGTTCCTCGACCAGAGCGTGCTGGTCGACACCACGGTGCGCTTCACCAAGGCCAACCAGACCGGCCTGCTCGGCTTCGGAGGCGATAAGAGCAACGGCTACAAGCCCGAGTTCGAGGGCTCGCTCGCCTACCTGGTCGACAAACATTTCGCCGTGGGCGCCGAGGTGCGCACCAAGCCGGACAACCTGGGCTTCGCCAAGGAAGACACCTGGTACGACGTGTTCGGCGCCTACGCGATCAACAAGCACCTGTCGTTCACCGTCGCCTACGCCAACCTCGGCGACATCGCGACCTTCAAGAACCAGAACGGCGTCTACGTGTCGCTGCAGGCCGGCTTCTAAGCCGCCGCGCCTCGAGGAATCTCCAACATGAACAAATACATACTCGCAACCCTCGCCGCCGCCGGCCTCTGTCTTGCCGCGCCAGCCCTGGCCCAGGACACGTCAGCGCCGATGGCCGCCAGCGGCATCGCCGGCGCGACGCCGATCACCGGCGACGGCGTCTACAACGCCTTCCACGAAAAGGCGGGCATCCAGCGCATCATCGACGACTTCATCGTCCGGGTGACCACCGACCCGCGCATCCAGCGCCGTTTCGACGGCGCCAACCTCGATCGGCTCGACCTGCTCTTGGTGCAGCAGGTCTGCTACCTGACCGGCGGGCCTTGCGAATACACCGGCAAGGACATGAAGACGGCCCACGCCGCGATGGGCTTGCGTAACGACGACTTCAACGCCCTGGCCGAGGACCTGCAGCTGTCGATGGACCGCGAGGGCGTCGCCTTCGCGGCCCAGAACCGGCTGCTGGCGAAGCTCGCGCCGATGCAGCACGCGATCGTCACCAAATAGCGCCGGGCGAGGTCATGACCAGCGAACATCCCACTCGCCGGCGGCTGCTGCGCGTCGGCGGGGCCAGCGTCCTCATCGGCGTGGCGTTGGCCGGCGCCGCCAGGGCCGCCGCCAAGACGCCAAAGGCCGAGGTGAAATATCAGTACACGCCCAAGGACGCGGCCCACTGCAGCCTCTGCGCCTCGTTCATTCCGTCCCCTGACGGCGGCGGCGGGCCCGGCAGCTGCAAGATCGTCGACGGGCCGATCCCGCAGAACGGCTGGTGCGTGCTGTTCTCGCCGGCGAAGTGATCGGGCGGCGCCGCGGCGCCAAAGCTTGACTTGGCGGCGATGCACGCACTTGCTCACGCATCGCCAACGAAAGCCCACGTCCGGTCATGGCCCAGGAAGCGGACGACGCCGGCGCGCCATCGGCGGCGGTGTGGGAGATGATCAGCGCCCGCATCGACCAGCTGGAAGCGGCGCGCGACACCCTGACCATCCGCGCCGAAGAAGGCGTCTGGGAACCCTCGTCCCCGGGCGTCACCCGCAAGCTGCTGCATGTGGATACGGACGCCGGCTGGCAGGCGTTCCTGGTCAAGATCGAGCCGGGCGCTCGCGTGCCGCCGCACGGCCATCCGATCCTGGAGGAGTGCCTGGTGCTCGAAGGCGCGTTCGAGATCGGCGAGGAGACGGTGCGCGAGGGCGACTTGCACCTGGCCTTCCCCGGCCGCGATCACCGCGAGATCGTCAGCCCGACCGGCGCACTGCTCTACATTCGCGCCGCGCTTAGCGGCTGATCCGATCGCCTCCGGCCTGCGTAAGAAGCGAGATGGGTTGACGCTGGGGTGCTGAGGCCTGCGGCGCAGCCGGGCGGTGGAGGGGCAATGTCGCAAGGTCCGCAGCATTCCGAGGACGATACGTGCGACCTTCCCGCCCTGCTGGCCGCCACGGGCGCTGGAGACCGGCGCGCGTTTCAGGCGCTCTACACGGCGACCAGTCGGCGCCTGTTCGGGGTCGCGTTGAGTCTGTTGGGTCGCCGCGAGCTGGCGGAAGACGTGCTGCAGGAGGCCTATGTGCGGGTCTGGACCCACGCGTGGCAGTTCGATCCCGCGCGCGGTCCGGCCCTCGCCTGGCTGTCGCGCATCGTGCGCAACCTGGCGATCGACCAGATCCGGCGCGAACGCGGCGCCCACGACGACATCGCCGACCACGCCGACAGCCTCTGCGCGCCGACGGCGCCGCTGGCCGACCGCGCCGACCTCCACCGCGGCCTCTCGCGCCTTCGCGCCGACCAGCGCAACATCCTGCGGCTCGCCTTCGTGCAGGGCTACACCCACGAGGAGCTGGTCGAGCGGCTGGGCGTGCCGCTCGGCACCGCCAAGTCCCGGGTGCGGCGCAGCCTCGAACAGCTGCGCGCCTACTTCGAGCATGATCCGCAGCTGACCGGCGCCGCCTGAGGGCTCAGTCCGGCGGCGTCAGCACGAAAACCGTCCCGATCATGTGGCGCAGGGCCGGCGTTCGCGGATCGTCCGGCGATCGCAGCAGCCACTGCGCGCCGACGATGACGGCGTACATCAGCACGGCGAGCGCGCGCGGGTCCTCGAGATCGTCGCGCAGTTGCGAGACCAGGAAGGTCAGGCTGTCGATCCGTTCGCGGTCGACCCGCTCCACCGCCGCGTTGACGATGGGCTCGCTGACGGCAAGGCGGCGCAAGCCACGTTCGAACGGCTGGTTCAGGTGGAACGGCGCATCGAGCAGCAGCGCGCGCCAGGCGGCGGGGCTGGGATCGTCGCGGTAGGGCTGGGCCGCCCGCTCGACCACGCGCTCGCGCCAGTGCGCCGTCAGCGCCGCCAGGAAGCCGTCGCGGCTCTGGAAGTGGTGATAGAAGCTGCCCTTGGTGCGCCCGGCCGCCTCGGTCAGCCGCTCGAGGCTGAGCGCCAGCGGCCCTTCCTGGGAGAGCAGCCGCTCGCCCAGCTCCAGCCAATCTGATTTGGCGAATCGGCTCGCCGCCTGCGGTTCCACACACCCAGTCTAGCTCACCACAATGCCGAGGAAAGAGAGCATACCATACCAGATGGTATGCTTTTAAGAGCCAGGCTTGATGCCGCGATCAGCGAAATAGCGCTCAAGGGTCGCCGGGTCGGCGCGCGGATCGGCCAGGGCGAGGTAGGTGTCCGGCCGCAGCAGATAGGCCGCGTCCCTGGCGATGCCGACGCGGCGGTGATCGTCCCGGAACGCGAACACGTGCAACGGCACGCCTTGCGCGCGGCTCCAGGCTGCCAGCGCATCCGGCGCCTGCCCATAGACCTGGACCTGCCAACCCATCTCGGCCAGCGCGGCAGCCTCCTGCGGCGTTGAAGCCGGCGTCCAGGGCAGGCGGTCGCCGGCCTGCACGTCCCCGGTCCTCCCGACGCTGAGCGGCGAGCCGCGGTAGTTGAGCGTGATCTGGGAGATGGTGCGGAACATGAATTCGCGCAGCGGCTCGATCAACATCACCGACGGGATCACCAGCGGCGCCAGTCGGGTGCGGACGAACTCGGCCACCGGGCCGTCGGCGGTGGCGAAGCCGAAGGCGCGGTCGGTGCTCGCGACGAGGCGGCGGGCGAAGCCGATGCGCTCGGCCTCATAGCTGTCCAGCAGAGCGTCGGTCGCGCGGCCGCTCAGCACCCAGGCCAGCTTCCAGGCCAGATTGATCGCATCGCCGATGCCGGTGTTCATGCCCTGGCCGCCGGCGGGGCTGTGGATGTGCGCGGCATCCCCGAGCAGGAACGCGCGGCCCTTGCGGAAGTGGTCGGTTACGCGGTGGTGGACGTGGTAGGTCGAGAACCAGTTCACCATGCGCACCTCGACCTTCATGTGCGCGATCGCCTGGGCGCTGACGTCCTCGAACTTCAGATCCTCCGGATGCTCGGCGCGCTCGTCGCGGACCGTGCCGATCAGCCGCGCACGGCCCTCCCCGGCCAGCGGAAACACCGCCAGGAAGTCGGCTTCATCCAGGTCGACGTGCAGTTCGCCGTCGACCGAGGGTCCGGCCGCCTCGACGTCGGCGACGTAGAACACCTGCCGGTAAGTCCCGCCCGCGAACCCCGCGCCGATCTCGCCGCGAACCACCGAGCGGGCGCCGTCACAGCCGGCGATGTAGTCGGCCTCGCAGGTCTCCTCCGCGCCGTCCGGCCCACGCAGCCGCGCCGTGACGCCGCCTGCGCCATCGGTGAAGCCGACCAGTTCCGTGCGCCGCTCGACCGCGACGCCGAACCCAGCCAGATACTCGATCAGCAGTTTCTCGTGTTCGTCCTGCGGCAAGATCTTCAGGAACGGAAAGGGCGTCAGGTCCTCGCCGATGGCCGCGAACGCCACCCGCGCCGCCCGCTCGCCGCGCACCCAGAGGTTCACCGCCGGGACCTTGTGGCCGAGCGCCACCACCGCGTCGGCGATGCCGAGCTGGCGGTAGAGCTCGAGCGTGCGCGCCTGCACCGCCAGGGCGCGGGAGGTCGTCCCGGGCCCCTCAGTCTTGTCGATGATCCGCACCTTCACGCCCAGCTTGGCGAGCCACAGCGCGAGCGCCAGGCCGGTCGGGCCTGCGCCGACGATCAGCACCTGATGGCGGGTCATGGCGTCAGCTCTCTTGCGGAGTGATGAGCAGCCCGTTCATGGCGGTGCGCGCATGCTGCGCGGCCAGCGCTTCCAGATCCGGAGCGCCTTCCTCGCCGAACACGGCGTGGAACAGCCCGCCCATCACCAAAGGTCCCATCAGGCTGAACGCGTAGAGCCGCGGATCTCCGGCCCTCACCTCGCCTGCGTCCTGGGCGCGGACGACCAGACGGGTGACGATAGCCAGCACCTGCTCGACCACGTCCTCGCGCCAAATGCGGGCGAGGTCGGGGAAGTTGCGCGACTCGGCGATCACCATGCGGGCGATGGTGACTGTCCGCCCATCGGCCAGCACGGCGGCGGCGCCGGCCAGCAACGCTGGGGCGAGGTCGGCGAACGGCGCCTCGGACGCCTCGAGGGCGCCGGCCATCTCGGTCAGGTTCGGCGCGACCAGGGTGCGCGCGGCGGCGCGAAACAGGTCTTCCTTGGTCTCGAAATAGAGGTAGAGCGCGGCTTTGGAGACGCCGGCGCGGTGGGCGATCTCCGTCAGCTTGGCCGCGGCGTAGCCCTTCTCGGCGAACACGCTCAGCGCCGCGTCGAGAATCTCGCCTGGCCGGTCAGTCTTGCGCCTGCGCCATCTGGGTGCGTCGTCGGCCATGCTGGCTCCATAACTGACCCTTCGGTCATTTAATGGCCGCGACGGCGCGTTTCAATGCCTATTCGCCCGTCGTTGCGCGACGCGGCGCCCTCGTCTATCGCAAGGCCGAAGGTTCCCAGGCAGAAGGATCGGCATGCGCGGGCTTGTCACCGTGTTCGGCGGCTCAGGCTTTATCGGATCGCAGACCGTGCGGGCGCTGGCCAAGCAGGGCTGGCGCATCCGCGTCGCGGTGCGGCGGCCCTGGCAGGCCTACCGCCTGCGCCTCTTGGGCGACGTCGGCCAGATCGAGATCGTCCAGACGAACGTGCGCGTCGCCGAGACCGTCGAGCCGGCGCTGGAAGGCGCGGAAGCGGTGGTCTACGCGGTCGGCGCGGCGTTCGAGAGCGGCAAGCAGTCGTTCTCCGTCGTGCACGCCGAAGGTCCGAAACTGGCCGCCGAGGCCGCCGCGCGCCTCGGCGTCTCGCAGTTCGTGTTCATCTCCGGGATCGGCGCGGACGCGGGGTCGCTGTCAAAGGCGGGCCGGGCCAAGGCCGAGGGCGAGGCCGCGGTGCGTGCGGCGATCCCGAGCGCGGTGATCCTGCGGCCGTCGATGGTGTTCGGACCGGACGACAACTTCTTCAACAAGATCGCCCAAATGGCGGTGATGGCCCCGGTGATGCCGGTGCTGGGTGCGGCGACGCGGGTGCAGCCGGTGTTCGTCGCCGACGTGGCGCGGGCGGTCTCGGCGGCTCTGGCCGATCCCGCCGCCGCGGGCCGCACCTTCGAACTCGGCGGTCCGTCGATCTACACCATGCGGGAGGTGACCGAGCTCACCTTGGCCGTCATCGAGCGCTCGCGCCCGCTGTTGGCGCTGACCTGGGGCGCGGCCGGCATGCTGGCGATGGGCGGCGATGTCCTGGCTTTCCTGCGCGGACCGCTGCCGATGCTGCCGCCGCCGCCGATCACCAGCGACCAGCTGGCGCTGCTGAAAA
>DATNIH010000023.1:0-3753 GCA_035604515.1 Caulobacteraceae bacterium
GGCGCGCAGGTTGCCCGTCTTCCGATAAACAAGCGCGACCTTCGTGCGCTTCAGGCTGTGCGTGCCATAGGCGCGCGGCTCGAGATCCACCAGTGCCAGCCAGCGGCCGACCAGACGTGCGTACTGGCGGGCGCTGAGGTGAGCGCCAGGCCACTTTCTGCTCGGGAAGAGCCAGTCGTCGGGCCGATCGCCCGGCGCCGGAGCCAGGTAGCAAGCGCGTCCCGCGCCGGTTCGGTCAGCTCGAAATGAACCGGCCGACCGGTCTTTTCGATCCTAGTGGCGAGGCGGCTCTTCAATCGCACCTCCCGGCGCTTCCTTGACGACCGGTCAATTCGAGGCGTCACAGTGTTGCCGCAGTATAGCGATCGGGAGATACGTCATGAGCGTTTATCGCGTCACCGAGGTCATCGGCACGAGTAAGACAAGCTGGGAAGACGCCGCGAAGGAGGCGTTGGCTACAGCGGCAAAGTCACTCAGGGACCTGCGCGTTGCAGAGGTCGTAGAACTCGACATCACCCTCGATAAGAAAGGCGAGATCGAGAGCTTTCGAAGCCGCCTGCGCGTGAGCTTCAAATACGAAAAGGGCTGAACGGCCTCGCTGACGCGTCTGGTAGCGCCGGCCCAATTTGCTCTGACAATGCCCCTGGTGACGCTCGCGCCAACGTCCGCTTCTGGGCCGCCACCCAGCGTCCGTTTTCGACCCAAGCGGTCAATCCCGCAGCCGCAATGAGTCAACGCCCGAAGCGGCTTCGTCGCATCTCAGGCATCGGTCGCGACCCGGTAGCAGGGCTGGTCGCCGGCCAGCTGGCCGGACTCCGCCAACGCGAAGCGGGTCCCGGCGAGCACATCGCGCAGCGTGCGGGTCATCAGGATCTCGCCTGGGTCGGCGAGCGCGGCGACATCGGCGGCTTGCTTCGGGGCTAGGCCATCGACCCGGTCGGGTCCCAGGGCCACGATGCCGAGGGTCAACCCCTGCGCCGCCTCGGGGGCCGCCGCGCGGTTGGCCATGGCGCACTCCACGGCGCGCGTTGGCCCGTCGAACACGTAAGCGATCGACTGGCCGAGAGCCGTTAGCACCCTACCGCGCAGCCGCTCCGCGTTTGAGCGCGCGGCGACCTCGCTCCCGCCTCTGCAAACCAGCACCGCCGCAAGCTGGTCCTCGACGGCGTCCGGTACAGCGAGGGAGGCAAGGAAAGCAACGAGCCCCGCCGCCATCACGCCCCCTTTGTCGAAGCTAGCGTGGCTGTATCCGGCGCCGACCACCAGACGTGCGCCCGAGATGTGCTCGGCGAGCTCCCGGCCGCGGGCCAGCGGGATTAGCGAGTCGTTCTCACGGTGCAAGACAAGTGTCGGCACGCCGATCGCCGGCAGGGCGGCGCGGACGTCGATGGCCTTTGCCAGCTCCACCTGCCGCAAGACGTTGCCGGGGGTGGAGCTCAGCCGTTCGATCTGGGCGCACTGTTCGCGGGTGAGCGGCGCGTCGGGGAAGATCAGATCCTTGCTGAACCCCCGGCCCCAACGGGGGGGCAGACTGTCGAGCAACTCGCCCACGGCCGTTTCGCCGTCAGGGTCGAGCTTGGCGAACGAGGCGACCATGACGAGCCCAAGGACGCGGTCAGGGTGTGTCGCCGTGAACAGCACCGACATCGGCCCGCCGTCGGAATGGCCCCACACGACGGCCCGCCGGCTGCCTGCCGCATCCATCACCGCGCGGATGTCGTCCATCCGCTCTTCGAGCGTGGGCGCGCCGGCCATGCGGTCGGACATCCCCTGCCCGCGCTTGTCGAACATGATGACACGCGCGCCGGCGCTGAGGGCGGTGACGATCGGCGCCCACAAGGGCCACAGCGCCTCGAGGTGACTCCACAGGCCCGGCGCGATGACGATGTCGATCGGGCCGCGCCCAGAGGTCAGGTAGGCGATGTCGAACTCTCCGCTGCGGGCGTACCGCACCTCCGGACAAGGAGGAATCTCGAGTGCGGCGGGCCTGTCTGGCGCCGCCTCGTTGCCCGCCAGCGCCGCGACGCTATCCACCACCTTGCGCCAACCTGCGTGCCCGGAGTCACCGTTCCAACCGGCTAGGTCCGCGCATTGAATCTGATCGAACGGCATGGGCAGCCGCACGCCGTCGACGTTCACCTGTACGATCTTGGAGTCCTCGCGCGCGCGGTTGGCCTCGGAGCGGACCCAGTGAGACTTCACCGCCTCGGCGGACCAGACAACCACCACGGCCTTCGCCGCGTTCAGCCGCTCCTCGATCACCTCGCCGTAGGCCCGGTGCGCCGGCAGCTCGTCGTCTCGCCAGACGCCATAGCCCAGCGCGCGCAAGGCGTCGCCGATCTTGCGCGCCTGGGCCTCGGTCGAGCGCGCGTACGAAATGAAGACGTCGGACATCAGGCGCCATCCCACCGACCGTCGCGACCGAACCCTAGCTAGGCCGGGGATCGACGGGCAAGGGAAAGGTGTCCAAGCGGAGCGGAGCGATGGTCCGCTTTCGGGCAAGGACGCATCGTCCGCTTCCGACCCAAAGCCGACAACGGCCTAGCCGAAGCTAGCGGGTCAGGTGCGCCGCCCGCGTCGTGAGATAGGCGTGCAAAGCCGCAATGTCGGCGTCGCTGAGACCGCCAAACCGCGACGGAGCGATTTCGGCCATCAGCCCGATCGTGTTGCTTTCTCCAGGCTGGCCCGTGGGTCTTACCGGCTTCCCGTCCAGCGCGATCCCGGTTCGCAACAGGCGTGCAAACGAAGAGGCATCGTAGGCTGCGGCGATCCGCAAGTCCGGTCCCGCGTCTCCGGTTAGGTCGGGTCCGTGGCACTGGGTACAGGCCCGCGCTAGGGATCTGCCAGGTGCGGTGTCGGGACCGAAGTCGGGCAGCGGCTTGGCTCTAAACTCGGCCACGAGTTGGGGCGCGGTCTGGAATTGTCCCAGCGCAAGCAGCAATCGGCCGATGGGACCGAGCTGCATGCCCTGGCCCAGGGAGCCCCCACGGGGCTGGGCGCGAATGTAGGCGATCAGCGCCCCAATCTCCGGATCCGACAGCCGCGACGCCTCTTCTGAGGGCATGAGCAGGAGCGGCCGCCCGTCCGGCCGCACGCCGGAACGAATGACCTCCGCGAGCTGCGCATCGGAGTTCGCCGCGGCAAAGACGGTCAGGCTTGGAGTCTCGATCCTGGCAAGCATCGGGATTGTCGTCCAGGAGCTGTCCGCGCAAGTCAGCGCCATGGCAGTCCTTGCAACCGAATAGCCGCGCGATGCGCGCTCCGGAGCTTGCGTCGACGCCCGTGGGCGGAAGCGCCAATGCCGCTGGCGCAAACGGATAGTGGTGATTGAGAATGACCTCGGAGTCAGCGAACACGGCGATAGCAGCGATGACCAACACCGCGACCAAGCCGATAGATATGCGCAGCGCCCAGGTCACGACGCGTTGCATGACCGGCCCCCCTGTAGTTGACGTGAGTGTAGCGCATTCTGTCGGAGCTATCGACCGCGCCCGATCGGCCGATGCTTCACATGCAAGCGCCCACGCGCCCGATGGTCCGCTTCTGGGCAGGGAGGCTTTGGCCGCTATCGACCCAACGCGGCGATCCAGTCAGCCCGCCGGACGGTCGTTCAGGCTCGTCCGCTAGGTCATCTCGAGCCGGCGCAAACCGGCCAGTAGGGAGTCCACGATCTGCTCCCGATTGCGCCAGCCGATCCGGGCACCCTTCTCGTAGTAGGCAAGCATCAACGTCGGCACCATCGCCGTGACGCGC
>DATNIH010000024.1:0-2924 GCA_035604515.1 Caulobacteraceae bacterium
TCCGTCGTCTGCCAACCTAGGCGTTGTCCCGCCCCTGCCTACCTGGGGCTCGGAGTCCGCTAAGCGGGGGAAACCGGACATTTGCGAGACCACGCTCGTAGTGCTGTTACAGATCGCGAGCTGATGTCCGCTTCTGACTCATAGCGGACATAACCGACGTCTGCTTTCTGGCCGGGCGCCGAGACGTTCTTTGGGGGTCACAAGGGCTGGGTTGTGGCATAGGTCGACGCTTCGACCAGGAGAAAGACCATGCGCAACCTCGTCATCGCCGGCGTTGCAGCTCTAGCGTTGGCGTCTCTAGTCAGCTCGGAGGCGGTCGCGGCGCGTCATCCGGCCATACATGCCCTTCGAGCGGCGCGCCACCCCTCCGTGCCATCGGGCCCGGCGAAAGCCAAGGGCTGGTGGACGTGCTATGCAGTCGGGAAGGTTGGTACGCCGGGCGGGGCCGGCGGCGCCACCGATTGGGGGCAACCCACCAGAGCCCAGGCGGCTCGGCTCGCCCTTCAGGAGTGCCGCGCGAGAGGCGTGCGCGATTGCAAGATCTGGAAGTGCTACAACAAGGCAAAGTAGGGCCTCGCCGCCGATTGTATCGTGGCGCTACGTCCCCGCGCCGGGGTCCGCTCTCGCGGACGAGAGGCGCGTGAAATGCCCTCTGCGCCGGCGTCCGCATACTGGAGAGCAGCCGTGAAGCTGCGTATCGCTGGACTCGCCGCTTCGATCCTGGCTGCGAGTCTGACCTGCCTCGCCGATGCGCCAGCCGCCGCCCAACCGCGCAAGCCTCCGCACTGGGTCCACTGCAAGTGGCCGTTCCGCCCGCGCTGGATCAGTCTTCCGACCGGCAAACCCGGCTGGAAGTGTGTGGCCCTCATCAAGCCGCTCCGCTGAGGCGCTGAGCCGCTCTGGGACTTCCGAAAAGTCGAGCCGCCTTCGGACCAGCCGTCCTAAGCAGACCATGCAATGTCCGTTTTCCGGCGAGCACCCATGGTCTGCTTTCGACCCAAAGCGGACCATCGCTGAACGCCGTTAGCCGTCCGTCGCGGCGTCGGGCGGCATCTTCCCCTCCGCCATGGCGATGCCGTCCAGGAACAGCTTGCGTTGAGCTGGGTCGCGCACCCAGTTTGCCGCGAAGGCGTCGAGGGGTTGCGAAGAGAGGGCGCGATAGTGCGCCAGCGCCCCCTGCGCCTCGCCTGATTGTGCGAGGTGACCGTAGGAGGCGGCCAGGAAGGCCTGGGGCAGCGGTGCGTCGACGTGCTGGGCGTGCTCCTTCAACAGCGGGACCGCTTCGCTGAAGCGCCCCTGCTGGAACAGCGCCCGGCCGATGCCACCCATAGCGCTCGGTTGGAGTGGTCCCAAAGGGTCCAGCCGAAGCGCGGTCCTGAAGTTCTCGATGGCGGCGTCCGTCCCTCCCGCGCGGACGCGCACGATGCCGCTCCTGAACCAAGCAGACGCGCAACCAGGGTTCAACGTCAGGGCGCGTTCTAGGAGCGCCACGGCGGCCCCATAGTCATCTTCGAGGAAATCGAGGCTCGCCGCGACACTGGCGAGCACGGCCGCGTCGTCGCCTGCCGCCTTCAGCGCGCGATGCGCCAGCTCGAGGCCAAGGCGATGGTGACCTTCCAGGTCATCTGACCACCCATTCACCATGATGATCCGGTGGCAGATCGCTGCAAGGGCGAGGGCGGGACCAAAGTCGGGGTCGAGGGTGATGGCGCGGCTCGCCAGATCGAGCGCCTCCAGCATATTGGCTCGGACGAGCGTGCGCTGCAGCGGTATGGCGCGAAGGTAGAGGTCGTAGCTGCTCAGGTTGTCGGTGGGGCGGGCCGAGGCGCGGCGGATCTCGGCCTGTCGCACCGTCGGCTCGATCTTGCCGGCGACGGCCAGCGCCACGCTGTCCTGCAGGGCGAAGACGTCCTCGAGCGTGTCCTCGAAGCGATGGGTCCAGATTTGCGCGCCGTCCGCGGCGTCGATCAGCTGCACGCCGATGCGGACGCGACCCCCGGCCTTACGCACGCTGCCTTCGAGCACATAGCGCACGCCCAGTTGACGCGCGGCTTCCTGGGCGCCAATTCCCTTGCCCTTGAATGAAAGGCTCGACCCGCTGGCGATGACGAAGATCGAGCGGATGCGCGAGAGCGCCTCGACGATCTCCACCACCATGCCGTCGGCGAAGTAGTCCTGCTCTGGGTCGCCCGAGAGGTTCGCGAAGGGCATCACGGCGATCGACGGCTTCGAGGGCATTGGCAGCGGCGCGTCTGCGACTGAAGGGGCCGCGGCTGACGTCGGCGCCGCCCCGGTTCCGCCAACGAGATCGGCGACGCTGGTGACCACCTTGCGCCAGCCGGGCGCGTCGATGTCGCCCGTCCAGCCCGCTAGATCGGCACACTGGATCTGGTTGAACGGCATCGGCGGCATGACCCCATCGACGGTGAGCTGCACCAGCGTGTTGGCCTCCAGGGCGGTGTTCGCCTCAGCCCGAACCCAATGTGACTTGGCGGCCTCCGCCGACCAGATCACGACGATAGCCTTGGCGGCTTTGAGCCGCTCCTCGATGACGTCCGTATAGGCGCGGTGTGCTGGGAGCTGATCGTCCAGCCACACGTCGTAGCCCAACCCGCGCAGAGCGTCGGCGACCTGCAGCGTCTGCTTCAGCGTCGAGTGGCCATAACTGATGAAGACGTCCGACATCCAGGCGCGACCCCACCCACTGTCGCCGCCGGAACCCTAGCTAGGCCGAAGAGCGGCGGGCAAGGGAAAGGTGCTGAAGGTCCGCTTTCGGGCAGGGGGTGAACGTCTGCTTCCGACCCAAAGCTCCGTTGGGCTGTCCAGACGCCGAGACCCCACAGAACAGCCTTGGCGTGAGAGTTCCCAAGTGTGACTCCGGAGACGATGACGGGGACCCTGGCGCTTCCCCTGGGCGGGAGCCG
>DATNIH010000025.1:0-19594 GCA_035604515.1 Caulobacteraceae bacterium
CCTCAAGACCATCGCCCGCGAGAAGCTGGTCTGGCTCGATGGCCTGATCGCCGGGCGCAAGTTCATCGTCGGCGACCGCTTCACCCTGGCCGACATCCATCTGTTCGTGTTCCTCGACTTCGCCGCCCAGGTCGGCCAGGCGCTCGACCCGGCCAACAAGAACCTGACCGCCTGGATGGCGCGCATCGCCGAGCGCCCGAGCGCGAAGGCGAGCGCTTAGCCCGGCGCGGCGCTTGCGGCCCGCGCCGCAGGATCGAAGTTGACAAGGATCAAGGCCTCGCGGCGCGCCGCGTGCGACGATTTAACCTCAGCGGCGCCGCATCGAGGCGCGGGCGAGGAGGCCAACATGAAGCTCGGCACGCGCTTGGGCGCCTTTCTCGCCATTACCGCCAGTGTCGCGATGTTGTCGGCGGCGGCGTCCGCAGCTCCGCCTGGCCAAGATCAGCATGCGGGCGGCCAGGGGCGCGGCGCAGCGCCCTCCGGCGCCCAGGGGCGCGGTGGCGCACCCTCTGGCTTCCCGGGTCACGTTGGAGCGGGACGCGGGGCGCAAGGCCTGCCTGGTGGCGGAGGGCGCGGTCCGATTGGGGCTATCGGCGCGGTTCGCGGGCCCCAAGCCCAGATGCCAGTCTTCCGCGGCTATCGCGGCGACGACTTCCACACTGGCCAAGCCTATTCCGGTGACCGTCGCGGGTTCGGCACCGTCTTCAGGGCTTCCCGGCGCTTCCAGGTCGGCGCGTACAACCGTCCCGAAGGCTGGTATCAACGCCGGTGGGCCTATGGCGACATCCTGCCGCCAATTTTCTGGGCGCAGGACTACTGGCTCACGAACTACTGGCTCTATGATCTGTCGCCGCCGCCCTACGGTTTCGTCTGGGTGCGCTACGACAACTCCGCGCTCCTGATCGACCAGCGCACCGGGGAAGTCGTCGAAGTGGTTTACGGCGCGTTCGACTGATCGATCCGCCGCGTGAGGCGCAGCGTCCCCGCGTTGACTTAAGGGGGGGCGCTGCTTAAGTCACGGGCGCGCCTGGAAGCGCGGAACTTCGAGCAGGCGAAGGGCTTTGACCGGGGCCGTGCGCGCCGCCTTCAAGAGTTCAAAGCCCCTTTTCCGGACTTACAGCCCCGCATGCTCGACCTGAAGAAAGTTTTTGGCTCCAGCAACGACCGCAAGGTCAAGCAGATGCTGGGCCGCGTCGGCAAGATCAACGCGCTCGAGGCCCAATATGCGGCGCTGAGCGACGAGGCGCTGCGGGCCAAGACCGCCGAGTTCAAGGCGCGGGTCGCCGACAGTAAGACGCTGGATTCGGTGCTCAACGAAGCCTTCGCAGTGGTCCGGGAGGCGGCCAAGCGCACGCTCGGCCAGCGCCACTACGACGTGCAGATGGTCGGCGGCATGGTGCTGCACCACGGCGGCATCGCCGAGATGCGGACCGGCGAGGGCAAGACCCTGGTGGCGACGCTGGCGGTGTATCTCAACGCGCTCGAGGGCAAAGGCGTCCACGTCGTCACCGTCAACGACTATCTCGCCAACCGCGACGCCGAATGGATGGGCCGGATCTACCGGTTCCTGGGCCTGACCGTCGGGGTGATCGTGCACGGCCTTTCTCAGGCAGAGCGCCAGCGCGCCTACCACAGCGATATCACCTACGGCACCAACAACGAGTTCGGCTTCGACTATCTGCGCGACAACCTGGTCTACGAAGCCACCGACATGGTGCAACGCCCGCACCACTTCGCCATCGTCGACGAGGTCGACTCGATCCTGATCGACGAGGCGCGCACGCCTCTGATTATCTCGGGGCCAACCGAGGATCGCTCCGAATTCTACCGCACCATCGACAAGGTGGTCCGCGAGATGATCCTCGACCCGGAGACCTTCGACCACGACGAGAAACAGCGCCAGGCGCTGCTGACCGAGTACGGCTCGGAGAAGATCGAGGAGATGCTGAGCGAGCAGGGCCACCTGGCGCCCGACTCCGCCGGCCTCTACGATCCGGCCAACGTCTCGGTGGTGCACCACGTCAACCAGGCCCTGCGCGCCAACGTGCTCTACCAGCGCGACCGCGACTACATCGTGCGCAGCGGCGAAGTGATCCTGATCGACGAGTTCACCGGCCGGATGATGCAGGGCCGGCGGCTGTCGGAGGGCCTGCACCAGGCGATCGAGGCCAAGGAAGGCGCCGACATCCAGCCTGAGAACCAGACCCTCGCTTCGATCACCATCCAGAACTACTTCCGCCTCTACAAGAAGCTGTCCGGTATGACCGGCACCGCGGCGACCGAGGCGCAGGAGTTCGCCGACATCTACGGCATGGACGTCTCGGAGATCCCCACCAACAAGCCGGTGATGCGGGTCGACGACGACGACGAGGTCTATCGCACCGCCGAGGAGAAGAACCGGGCGATCATCTCTCAGATCGAGGACTGCTACGTGCGCGGCCAGCCGATCCTGGTCGGCACGGTCTCGATCGAGAAGTCCGAGCAGCTCTCCGAGCTGCTGAACGCCCACGAGTTCTATCACGACAATAAGAAGCGGGTGGGCGTGCCGCACAGCGTGCTGAATGCCCGCTACCACGAGCAGGAAGCCTTCATCGTCGCCGAGGCGGGCGTGCCGGGCTCGGTGACCATCGCCACCAACATGGCCGGCCGTGGCACCGACATCCAGCTGGGCGGCAACATGGACATGCGCATGGCCCGGTGGCGCCAGGAACAGGAGGCGCTCGGCGTCGAGATCACTCCCGAGGCCGAGGCCGAGGAGCGCGACACGCTCGCCGCCGAGATCGAGAGCAAGCGGGCCAAGGCGCTGGCCGAGGGCGGGCTCTATGTGCTCGGCACCGAGCGGCATGAGGCGCGGCGGATCGACAACCAGCTACGCGGACGCACCGGCCGCCAGGGCGACCCCGGCCACTCCAAGTTCTTCCTCTCCTGCGAGGACGACCTGCTGCGCATCTTCGCCGGCGAGCGCCTCGACTCGATCATGCGCACCTTCGGGGTGCAGGAAAACGAGGCCATCACCCACAAGTGGCTGAACCGCGCCATCGCCACCGCCCAGCGCCGGGTCGAGCAGCGCAACTACGAGATCCGCAAGAACCTGCTCAAGTACGACGACGTCGTGAACGACCAGCGCAAAGCTGTGTTCGAGCAGCGCGCCGAGTTCATGCTGTCGGAAGACCTGTCGGAGATCGTCGACGAGTTCCGCAGCGACACCATCGACGAGATGGTCATGCGGCTGATGCCGCCGAAGGCCTACGCCGACCAGTGGGACGTCCATGCCCTGACCTTCGAGGTGCAGAATGTGCTGGGCCTCGACCTGCCGATCGCCGCCTGGGCGGCCGAGGAAGGCATCGGCGCGGACGAGATCCTCGAGCGCGTCAAGCACGCCGCCAACGCGCGCGCCGCCGATCGCGAGCAGCTGCTCTCCTCGGCGCAGATGCGCCAGGTGGAGAAGAACTTCCTGCTGCGCATGGTCGACGAGCAGTGGCGCGAGCACCTGACCCACCTCGACCACCTCAAGAACGTCATTGGCCTGCGCGGCTACGGCCAGCGCGACCCGCTCAACGAGTACAAGACCGAAGCCTTCTCGCTGTTCGAGAAGCTGATCGGCGAGCTGCGCTCCAATGTCACCCGCTGGCTGCTGACGGTCGAGTTCCAGTTCGCGCCGCCCGAGCCGCCGCCGGAACGCCAGCTGGTCGAGGTGCACGTCGATCCGCTGACGGGCGAGAACGAGCGCGTGGCGCTGAGCTTCGACGGCGACGTCGGCGCCCTGAGCCGCTCCAGGGCGCCCGTCTCCTCGTTGCCGGAGGGCTGGCAACGCACCGGCCGCAACGCGCCGTGCCCGTGCGGCTCAGGCAAGAAGTTCAAGCACTGCCACGGGGCGCTGGTCTAGCGCCCGCTACAGCGAAGCCGGTTAGGCCGCCTTCCAGTTGCCGTGGAAGCCGAACGGGACGCGGCGCGGGACCCTGGCCGTCGCGATCGGCCCGGCCGCGACGTCCTGGGCGTCATAGACCACGAAGTCGCTGCGGTCCTCGCCGCCGCGGAAGACCACCGCCACCAGCCAGCCGTCGCCCTCGGCCGCATCGGCCGAGCGCGGCACGAACACCGGCTCGCCCGGCGAGTCGCCCGCGTCGTACAGGTGATCGGTGCGCCGGCCGCTCTGCAGGTCGATGTGCGAGATGGTGTCGAAGCGGATCTGCTGCGCGCCAGTGCGGGTGATGCCCGCGAACCAACCGTGGCGATAGCCGAGGCCGGCGCGGCGCTCGTCGAATCTGGGGAACTCGCCGGCCAGATCGTCCACCGGCGTGCGCTTGATGGTGTTGCTGCCCGCCGCCAGATCGAAGGTCCAGCGCACCAGCTTGGCGAACGCGTCCTTCGGCGGCTTGCCGTCGAGCGTCGGGAACAGCGGCGCGACCGGATATTCCATCACATCTGCATAGATTAGATCGCCCTCTTCCCAGGCGTTCATCGGGTGGAACACGTAGCAGGCGTCGGTGGTGAACCAGCGGATGGTCTCGACGCCGGCGTCGCGGCGCATGACCCCGACGTGCGAGCCCTTGTCAGGCTCCCAGGCGATCGGCGGGCCCCCAGTCATCGCCCGCTGCAGGCTCATGGTCAGCGGCAGGATCGGGAACAGCGCGTGCCGCTTGGTGACCAGGAAGTCGTGCACCATCGAGGGGAACGGCGCCTCGAAGTCGTCGCGGCGCACCACGGCGCCGGTCTTGTCGGTCACGCCGTAGGAGCAGGTGCCGTTCAGCGGCGCCGGGCCGGCCGAGTAGGCGAACCAGACCATCTCGCCGGTCTCGGGATCGAGCTTCGGGTGCGCGGTCACCTTGCCGCGGTATTCTTCGCGATAGCCGCGCGATTCCAGCGTCGCCGGGTCGAGCTCGAACGGCCGGTGGCCCTCTTCCAGCGCCAGCAGCTTGCCGGCGTGCCAGACGATGTTGGTGTTGGCGACGCCGCTGTCCTTGCCCATCACCGCCGGGTCGGTGGTCATCGGGTTGCCGAAGGTGCCGAACAGGGACTGGCCGGCGCCGTGCTCTAGCTCCCACTTGGGCGTCCGCACATAGCGATTGCGGTAGCGGACCTTGCCGTCCTCGACGAAGAAGCCGTGGATCATCCCGTCGCCCGAGAACCAATGGTAGGCGTCGCGCGGCTCGAACTGCGGGTTCGGGCCGTTGCGGTAGAACGTTCCGGCCAGGGCGGCCGGGATCTGCCCCGTCACCTCCAGCTCGAAGTCGTCCTCGCTGCGCACCGGCGCGAAGTTGCCGACCAGATAGGGATTGATCGCCTGGGAGCCGTCCATGAACCGCGTCCTCCGTGGAAGGGCTAGTGAAGGGACTTAATTCTTACAATGTAAATTTATGCCGTAAGTGATACGGTGGCAAGTTCTAAATGGGGTGGAGTCGTTCAGGTTGCCACGGGTGCTGACCAACGAGGCGGTGGATGAGTTCCGCGAGCGGCTGGTCGACGCGGCCGAGCGCCTGTTCGCCCAGCACGGGCTCGAGGCGGTGACCATGCGCCAGCTGGCCGCCGCACTCGGCGTCAGCCCGATGACGCCCTACCGCTATTTCGCCGACAAGGAGGCCATCCTCGCCGCCGTCCGCGCCCGCGCCTTCAACCGCCACGCCGAGGCGCTGGAGCTCGCGCTGGAGCACGGCCACACCCCGCTCGAGCGGGCCAACGCGGTCGGCCGCGCCTATCTCGACTTCGCCCTCGGCCATCCCGAGGCTTACAAGCTGATGTTCGACATCAAGCAGCCGAACGAGGCGGCCCATCCGGAGCTGGTCGAGGCCGGCGCCCGCTCGCGCGCCACCATGACCGCGCACCTGCTGGCGATGATCGATGACGGCGTAGTCAAGGGCGACCCCGACCTGATCGGTCACATGTTCTGGAGCGCCTTGCACGGGGCGATCCAGCTGCAGCTCGCCGGCATGCTCTCTCCGCCATTTGACGCCAAGCGGCTCGCCGGCGAGATCATGCGCACGCTCTGGCTCGGATTGAACGCCGATCCGGTTTGACGCGCGGTGAGATCTTGCGCCGTACCCCCTGTGGATAACGTTTCAAACCCGTAGATATCGGGGTTACGGCGGGGCGAATACGCCCGGAAAATGCCCCTGAATTCCAGATTCCGGGGCAAATTCTACGATGTTAAAGAGCGCGGGCGGTGAAAGCCTGCGCCCACCCACACCTTCATCGAATCGCTGTCAACAGTCTCAGTCGGTGTCGAACCCGCCGCCCTCTGGCGTCTCGCCGTCAGCGGTGGCCAGCAGGCGTCTTGGCACCAGCAACAGCAGCGGCAGGATCAGGGCGTAAACGATGGTGATCGCCGCCACGCAGACGCCGAAGCCGCCGAACTTCTGGTAGAGCACGGTGCCGAGCAGGTCTCCGAGCCGGCTGACGATGTAGTAGAACGCCGTCGTCATCATCACGATGGTGCCCTCGAGCCCCTTGGGACACGAGCGCATGATCAGGTCGATGTAGGCCGCGGTGCACAGCCCGCCCATCAAGCCGCTCGGCGCCGCCGCGATCAGCGCCTGGGTCGGGGTGTGGATGAACAGCAGCGGCACCATCTGGGGCACGCCGATCACGGTGCCCCAGAAGATCAGCTTGCCCAGTTTCACCCGCCGGCAAAGCACGCCGTAGAGCATGTAGGTGGGAATGAAGCAGCCGGCGAAGACGGCGTTCCACAGGCTGAAGGTGGCGTCGTCGGCGTGCAGCGTGTCTTGCAGATAGAACTGCAGCGGCGTCGCCGAGCCGGGCGCGAAGTTCCACAGGAACCAGATGCCGAGGGCCGGATAGACCGGCCAGTGCCTGAGCAACCGCTTGACGTCCGCCCACGGATTGAACACCGGGGCATGCTCCTCGTGCACGTTGTCGTACACGCTCTTTGGCCGCCAGATCGCGAACGCCCCGATCGCCGCCATCACCGCGGCGCCGATCAGGAACAGGGTGCGCGCCGCATCCTCTGCGTGCTTGCCCTCGAGCGCGTTGCTCAGGAAACCGCCGATGGCGAAGGCGAACAGTGTCGGCAGGCTGTTCACCGCGTTCCACAGCGCGCTGACCTGCCCCGACATCACGTGCTGGCGGCCGATCGCGGTGGTCAGGCCGAGCTGGCCGCTCTGGACGAACAAGAAGCAGCAGGTCAGCGCGATCATCGCCACGCCCAGACCCGTGGCCGTGACCGGCGCGAAGGCGAAGGCGAGGTAGACGCCGGCGCAGAGCAGGCCGAACACCATCATGTAGCCGCGGTCGCGGATGCCGAAGGGGTTCCAGTTGTCGCGGACGAAACCCCAGACGGCGGACAGGTAGAGCGGGATCGAGGTGATCAGCAGGAACTCGGAAACCTGGATCGCCGTGAAGTGCAGCTTGTTCTTGAGGAAGTAGCTGACCGGAACCGCGATCAGGCCGCCGAACGGCGCGCCGAAACCGATCATCAGGGTGAGCACGCCGAGGTAGATCAGGATCCGGTTGCGCGTGGCGTTCGGCAGGTCGGTGGCGGCCTCGGTAGGCAGCGCGGTCGCCGTCTCGGCCGTGATGGTGGTCATGGGCTCAATACGCTCCGCGGCGACGCCGATGCGTCATCGCACGGTCACACGGCCCTCGCCAAGCTGCGGCAGGAGGCAAAACTTCGCTGCCTTCGCCGCTATCGCAGCAATAACCATGCGAGCGAGCCCGCGCCGGCCAGGCCGCAATAGATCGCGAACGGGTCGAAACCCTTCACCTCCGGCTGCCGGAACCAGCGCATCAACAGCACCGTCGAAAGGAAGGCGACCAAGCCGGCGACCACGCCGCCGAGGATCGCCACGCCGCTGAAATGGTCGTGCGCTTTCAGCAGCTTCGGCGCCTCCAGCACCGCGGCGCCCAGGATCACCGGCGTCGCGGTGAGGAACGAGAAGCGGGCGGCGTCCTCGTGGTTCAGCCCCGCCAGATAGCCGCCGGCCATGGTCGCGCCGGACCGCGAGAAGCCGGGGATCAGCGCCAGGCATTGCCAGCAACCGATGATCGCCGCGTCGATCCAGCGCAGCCGCGAGAGCGCGCGATCCTGGCGGCCTTTCAGCCGCTCGGCGGCGAACAGCATCACCCCGTTGGCGATCAGGAAACCCGCCGCCAGCATCGGCGCGCCGAACGCCTGGCGCAGCAATTTCTCGAACAGGAAGCCGACGATCACCGCCGGAATGGTGGCCACCACCACGCGCCAGAAGATGCGGCGCTCGCCCTCCGCCTTCGGCCCGCGCCGGAACAGCACCGCGGTGGCGAAGTTGAACCAGTCCTGCCAGAAGTAGGCGAGCAGGGCGACGGCGGTGCCCAGGTGCATCACCACCAGGAACGGCAGGAAGCTGTCCGCGCCCTCGTCGACTTTCCAGCCCAGCACCGCCGGCAGCAGCACCGCGTGCGCGAGGCTTGAGATCGGGAACAACTCGGTGATCCCCTGCACGATGGCCAGGATGATCGCCTGCAGATCGGTCATGGGCCGGGGTCACCTTCACTGCCGGGGGCGCATCCCCTCATAACGGATTCGCCGTCGCTGTCAGCGCCGGCGACAGGCTTGACGGTGCTTCGGCGCATCGTCCAATGCCGTCCACCCTTGCCGGAGCGACGCCAGCATGTCCGACACCGTCACTGACATCTTCACCGAGCCCGAGGAGATCGACCCGGACACCCTCGCCAACCTCGGCCCGCTACGGCCCCTGGCCGGAAGCTGGGAGGGCGCCAAGGGCCTCGACGTGAACCCCAAGGCGGCTGGGCCGGATCGCGCCCAGTTCATCGAACGGCTGGACCTGCAGCCGATCGACCCGCAGGCCAACGGTCCGCAGGTGTTCTACGGCCTGCGCTACCACGCCCACATCCTCAAAGTCGGCGAGGCCGCCACCTACCACGACCAGGTCGGCTACTGGCTCTGGGAGCCCGCCACCGGTCTGATCCTGCAGACCCTGACGATCCCGCGCGGCCAGATCGCGCTCGCCAAGGGCTTCGCGGCGCCGGACGCCACGACGTTCAAGGTCTCGGCGCGCCGGGGCGAGACCGAGAACGGCATCTGCTCCACCGTGTTCCTGGAACGCGCATTCAGGACCGAGTCCTACGAGATCGAGGTCACCTGCCATCCCGACGGCGCGTGGAGCTATTTCGAGGATACGGTGTTGATAGTGCAGGGCCAGGCTGAACCCTTCCATCACCAAGACAGCAACACCTTGACCAAGGTGGCCGAACCGAGACCCAACCCCTTGGCCGCGGCGCTCGCCCTGGCCTGAACGGCCGAGGAGACTCCGTCATCGTCAGCAACCTTCCAAGGCGCACGCGGCACTACAACCCGCTGACCGCCCTCGGCCCCGGCCTGATCACCGGCGCGGCCGACGACGATCCCAGCGGTATCGCCACCTATTCCCAGGCCGGCGCCCAGTTCGGCCTGCAGATGCTGTGGACGATGGTGTTCACCTACCCGCTGCAGGGCGTGTTCCAATCGGTCTGCGCGCGCATCGGCCGCGTCACCGGCCGGGGGCTGGCAGCCAACATCAAGACTGCGTTCCCGCCCTGGGTGCTGCTGAGCGTGGTGGCGCTGGTGCTGTTCGCCAACACCCTCAATGTGTCGTCCGACGTGGCCGCCATGGGCGAGGCCGGCGCGCTGCTGCTGCCCGGGCAGCGCCACGTGCTGACGATCGGCTTCGCGGTCCTGACGCTCGGCCTGCTGATCTTCGTGCCTTACCACCGCTACGTCTGGTTCCTGAAGTGGCTGACGCTGTCGCTGTTCGCCTATGTGGCGGTCGCGTTCATCGTCCACGTGCCCTGGGGCGAGGTCGCCATCCGCACGTTCTGGCCGCAGTTCAAGGTCGACAAGGATTCGCTGACGCTGATCGTCGCCGTGTTCGGCACCACCATCAGCCCCTACCTGTTCTTCTGGCAGGCCTCCGAGGAGGTCGAGGAAATCACCACCCACCCCAGCGAGCACGCGCTCAAGGACGCGCCCGGCGAGGCGCGCGAGGAGCTCAGGCGCATCGGCTGGGACACCTACATCGGCATGGGCTACTCCAACCTGATCGCCTTCTTCGTCATCCTCGCCACCGCCGTCACCCTCAACGTGCACGGCATCACCAACATCCAGACCGCGTCACAGGCGGCGATCGCGCTGAAGCCGATCGCCGGCGACCTCGCGTCGCTGCTCTTCGCCCTGGGCATTGTCGGCACCGGGCTGCTCGCCATTCCGACCCTCGCCGGTTCGGCCGCCTACGCGCTCAGCGAGGCGATGGGTTGGCGCGAGGGACTGGAGCTGAAGTTCAGCGAAGCGCGCGGGTTCTACATCGTCATCGGCGTCGCCATTCTGGGCGGCGTCGCGGTCAGCTACTCGCCGATTGATCCGATCAAGGCCCTGTTCTGGAGCGCTGTCGTCAACGGTGTGGTCGCCGTGCCTCTGATGGCCATCATCATGCTGCTGGTCGGCCGCAAGAGCCTGATGGGCGTGTTCGTGGCCACGCCCTGGCAACGCTGGGGCGGCTGGGCGGCCACCGTGGTGATGGCGATCGCCGCCGTGCTGATGTTCGCGACCATGGCCTGAACGCCCATTTGAGGCCGCCATAGCTGGCGAGGCGCAAACACGCTATGATGTGTTAACCCCAACATTGCTGCGGCCGCCGCGCCACGCATCCCGGCCCTAAGAAGCGCCGCCCGCGCGCCAGTCGGCGCCGCCGCAGTTCAAACTCAACGGAAGTCGCTAAATGGCGCCGCGCAAACCCAACTATTCCTTCGAGCGTCACGAGCGAGATCGGGCCAAGGCGGCCAAGATCGCCGAGAAGGCCGAGGCCAAGCGCGAGCAGCGCGAACGCGACCGAGCCGCCGCGGATGGCCCAGCGGACGACGCGCCCGCCGCCCCAGACCCAGATCAAGTGTGAAAGTAGAGCCAATGCAGACCGCGACCATCTTCAACCACGAAACGGTCCAGCTCGACGGCGAGCTGTTTTCCGACTGCGAGTTTCGCAGCTGCCGCATGGTCTACCGCGGCGGCGAACCGCCAAAGTTCGACAGTTGTCGGTTCGACGACTGCGACTGGCGCTTCGAGGACGCCGCCGCGCGCACCATGGCGCACATGAAGGTGGTCTGGGCGGCCGGCGGCAAGGCCCCGGTGCAGGCGCTGATCAAGACCATCACCGCGGCCAGCTAGGCGCGTCCCGAGGTGGAAAGCGTCGGCGGGGCTTGATGGTCGACCTTGAGATCCGGCCCGAGCGGACCCAGGACGCGGCCGCCGTGCGCGCGCTGGTGACGGCGGCCTTCGGCGCGGATGACGACACCGCCGAATTCGTCGAAGCGGTGCGGGCCGAAGCCGAGGTGTGTCTGGCCGAAGTGGCGGTTGCTGGCGGCGCAATCGTGGGCCACGCCCAATGGTGCGCCGCGCCGCTGATTGTCGATGGGCGGGTGGTGAAGGGGGCCTACCTGGCCTGCCTCTCGGTAGAACCGTCTCTGCAAAAGCATGGCGTCGGATCGCGCCTGGTGCGTCGTGGCCTGGGGCGCCTCGCGGAGATCGGCTACGAGATGGCGAGCCTCTTGGGCGATCCGGCCTACTATGGGCGCTTCGGCTTCTCGCCCGACTTGGCGATGCGGATCGATGCGCCGCACCGCGCCCGCGGACGCGGGTTCCAGGCGATCGAGCTTGTCGTCGGGGCGCTCGACGGGAAAACGGTGCGCGGCGATTTTCCCGCCGTGATCTCGCCGGCGGCGCCTGGCGCCGACGCGCCCTAGTTCTCTGACGATCGGCCGAAGCGGTTGGAACGCGCTAGCCGCCTGCGAAGACCTTGTTGCAGAGCGCGCCTTCCGTCGTTGCGCTCGCCGGCGCAACCTCCGGTCCCATCGCTGTGACGGTGCACAGCGTGTCGCCCTTGGACGCGACGATTTCCTGTATGCCCGGCTCCCAGACGGCGTCGTCGCCGACGCCGGGAACCGGCGTGACCGGGCCTTTGTGCCAGCTTTGCAGCGTGTCCTTGCCGCCGCTGGACCTCACCGTGACCGAGATGGAAGAAAAGCCGGCGGTCGAGAACACACAGGAGTCGGGGTCGCTCGGCGCTGGTTTGACCGAGGTGATCGGGCCGGTGAGCAAGGGCTGAACGTCGGCCTGGCTGAGGTGGCCGCCGCAGGCGCCGGCAGCGCCACCATCGCTACCGCCGCCAGCGCCGCCGCCGCTGGCCGATGCCGCCACGATCGCCGGCGCCGTGGCGGCGTTTGCGGCCGACGGCGGAGCCGCCTTTGAGCAGCCAGCAACGACCAGGGTGAGGGACAGGAGAACAAGCGCGCGCATCGAATCGCCCTTGGAGATAATCGGTTCACCCTCAGAATGGAGCGATCCGCGGCGCTGCGCCATGCCTGCCGCGTCGATCAGGCTCGCTGCTACTGCGGCAGTGCGAACGCCACCACCTGGTCGCCGCGCCGGGTCTCCGACTTCGAGTGTCCGCCAGCGGCGATCACCACGTACTGCCGGCCTTTCCAGACGTAGGTCATCGGCGTCGCCTGGCCGCCGGCGGGCAGGCGGCCGCGCCAGAGCTCCTTGCCGCTCGCCGCGTCGAACGCGCGCAGGTAGTTGTCGATCGCCGCGCCGATGAAGACGAGGCCGCCGGCCGTCGCCATCGGACCGCCGAAGTTGGGGGCGCCGACGCGCGGCAGCGCGAACTGCGAGAACGGCGCCCGGTCCTGGGTGGTGCCCAGCGGCACGGCCCAAAGCTGGTGGCCGTCGCGCATGTCGATCGCATGCAGCAGGCCCCAGGGCGGCGGGTTGCACGGCAGGCCGAGCGGCGAGAGCAGCACCTGCCGGCTCATCCCGAACGGCGCCCCTTCCTGCGGCGAGACCTCAACTTTCAGCTCCGCGGCGGCGGTCGCCTTCACCTTGGCGGCCGGGATCAGCTTGACCAGGTGCAGCGCGCTGGAGGTGTTGACGTAGACGACGTCGCGGGTGGGATCGAACGCCAGCCCGCCCCAGTTGGTCCCGCCGCCGGTGAACGGATAGATGATCGTGCCCTGCAGCGAGGGCGGGGTGTAGAGGCCCTCGGCCCGGGCGCCGGCGATTGCCTTGCGGCAGGCGTCGCGCTCCCAGGGCGTGATGCCGAACGCGTCGCCTGGTGAGATGCGGCTGGGCGCGAGCGGCGCGGGCGCGATCGGGAATGGCTGGGTCGGCGACAGCGTCTCGCCCGGCGCGCCGCCCTGCGGCGCCGGCCGCTCCTCCACCGGGATCAGCGGCTTGCCGGTTTCGCGGTCGAGGGTGAACAGCAGCCCCTGTTTGGTCGGCTGCAGCACCGCGGGGCGGGTCTGGCCCTTGTACGTCACCATCCCAAGGGTCGGCTGGGCGGGATTGTCGTAGTCCCAGACATCGTGATGCACGGTCTTGAACGCCCAGGCCACCTCGCCGGTCTCGGCCTTCAGCGCCACGACCGAGTCGGCGTTGCCGTCGTCACCAGGCCTGAGGCCGCCCCAGAAATCGGGGCTGGGGCTGGTGGTGGGCAGGAAGACCAGGCCGCGCGCCTCGTCGACCGACATCGGGGCCCAGACGTTGGCCGCGCCGGAGACGATCGGCGGATTCGCGCCCGCGAGCGGATCGAAGCTCCAGCGCGGCTGGCCGGTGACGGCGTCGTAGGCCCTGACCGCGCCCGAGACCTCGCGGACCCGCTGGTTGTCGTCGATCGAAGAGCCGACCACGACGACGCCGTGGACCACGACCGGCGGCGAGGTGATCTGCATCTCGCCGGGTCGGAACAGCGTGACGCCCCTGGCCACGTCCACCACGCCGCCGTCGCCGAAGCCGGGGCAGAGCTTCCCGGTCGCCGCGTCGAGGGCGAACAGGCGCCGGTCGTTGCTGTTCATGAAGATGCGCGCCGCGCACGGCGCATTGGCTTCGGCCGCCTTCGGGTCGCGCCAATAGGCGACGCCGCGGCAGTTGTAGCTGTTGGGGTAGTGCGGGGTCGCATCGACGTTCGGATCGAACCGCCACAGCGGCTTGCCGGTCGCCGGGTCGAGCGCGCTGACCTCGTTGAACGAGGCGCAGACATAGAGCCGCCCGCCGGCCAGAATCGGCGTGTCCTCGAAGGCGAAGTCGTGCTGCAGCTTGCCCTTGCCGCTGGCGTCGCCGGTCGAATAAGTCCAGGCGATCTTCAGCGCCCGCACATTGGCGGCGGTGACCTGCGCGGCGGTCGAGTATCGTTGCCCGCCGGCGTCGGCGCCGTAGTAGGGCCAGTCGACGTCGGGCGCGGCGGGGACCTTCACGTGCGGTGAACATGCCGCGAGCGCCGCGCCAGCGATGGCGCTCAGCGTGCGAAGACAGGCGTTTCTCGCCACCCGAGCCCCCGTCGTCCCGCCGCAGGCCTCGTTTGGCCGCGCGCGGGACTTCAGAGGCGACTTAGCAGCGCACCGTGCTTCTGGCGAGCGCGTGGCCGGTCAGTGCGCCAGCGCCGGCGCCCAAGAGCGTGCCGCCCGCGCCGCCATGGGTCAGGCGGCTGCCGATGATGCCGCCGCCGATCGCGCCGGCCACCGCGCCGATCGCGCCGGAGCGATGCCGCTCGTAGCGGCAGCGATCATAGTGGCGATAGCCGTGGTGGTAGTGATGATAGCCGCCGTGATCGTAGTAGGGGTCGGCGCCGGCGACGCCCGCGGCGCTCATGGCGCCGAGGCTGGCGACGAGGCCCGCCGCAAGTATCAGCTTACGCATCATTTCAATCCTTCTGTCGTCCCCGACCGTGTCAGCCGACGTCGTTCACGACCGTTGGCCAAGCCCATCGCCGCCAAGAATGCCGCGAGAGCCGAAAGGTTCCGAATCAAGCGGGGCCTTTCTGTGGCGAAGCTGGCGACGGTGAATTGCCGGCGCGCCGGGCGCCATGGATACTGGGCGATGCTCTCGCTCGGGTCAGCGTGGGAAAATGCGGCGCGGTTCGCGATGGCGGCCGTCCTGGTCGTCGGCGCCGGCGTGACGCTCTGGCTGAACCTGCCAGGGCATCTGTCCTACGACTCCGTGGTGCAGCTCGCCGAGGGCCGGGCCGGCGTCTATGGCGGCCAGCACCCGCCGGTGATGTCCTGGATGCTTGGCGTGGCGGACCGGATCACGCCCGGCGCGGCGCTGTTCGTGATCTTCGATACGCTGCTGATCTACGGCGCCCTGCTCGCGCTGGTCCTGCTGCCGCCCCGGGCCTCCTGGCTGGCCGCGCCGCTGGCGGTGCTCTGCGTCTGCCTGCCACAGCTCGCGCTCTATCCGGCCATCGTCTGGAAGGACGTGCTGTTCGCCGGCTCGGCGGCCGCCGGTTTTGCCTGCCTCGCCTGGGCCGCAGGGTCCTGGCCACGGGTCCGCGTCCGCGCCGCCTGCCTCGCCGCCACAACCCTGCTGCTGGCGCTCGCGGCGCTGGCGCGCCAGAACGGCGCGGTCGTGCTGCCGTTTGCCTCGCTTGGGCTTGGCCTGATCGCCGCCAGGTCAGGCGAGAAGCTGGGTCACGCTCTGGCCTACGCCGCCGGCTTCCTCGCCGTGGTCCTGCCGCTGTTCGCGATCGGCTCGGCGGCCCTCGCCACCCGGCTCGAGACGCCCGGCGTCGCCGAGCAGGCCTGGACCGCGCTGCAGACCTACGACATCACCGCCGCGGTCGCCCGCGATCCGCGCCTCGAGCTCCAGACGCTCCGAGCGCGCGCGCCAGCGCTCGAGACGCTCATCCGCACCCAGGGCGTTCGGTCCTATTCGCCGATCCGGGTCGACTCGATCGAGCCGATATTCGACCACTTCGACGACAGCGCCGCCGCGCCCATCGCCGCGCAATGGCGCGCGCTGATCCTGCGCCATCCGCTGCTCTACCTGCGCGTCCGCGGCACGGCGTTTGGCTGGGTCTTCCTGACGCCGCAGCAGTCCGAGTGCGTGCTGGACGTCACCGGCGTCGACGGCCCGGCGGAGGAGATGGCCGGCGCCGGCCTCAAGCCGCGCAGAACCGCGATGGACGACGCGCTCGATGGTTACGCCAAAGCTTTCGCGCCGACGCCGGCCTATTCCCACGCGACCTACGGCCTGGTCGGGCTGGCCCTGCTGGCCTTCCTGCTCCGCCGCCGCCGCGCCCCTGACTTCGCCGTCGCCGCCATGCTGGGCGGCGCCTTCGCCTTCGCCGCCAGCTTCGCGGTGATCTCGATCGCCTGCGACTACCGCTATCTCTACGACCTCGACCTCGCGGTGATCGCCGCCGCGCTCTATGCCGCCGCGAGCGCCGGGCGCACGCGGGCGCGCGGCATCGCTCCGGGCGGCGGTTGCGGCGCCGCCTGAGACGCGGTTAGCTCCGGCGTGGGCGTGATCCGGACGGCGATGCGCAGGCTGCTCGAGCGAGCCGGCTATTGGGCCGTGCATCGCCAGGTGCTGCCGTCCGGCGTCGATCCGCTCTGGGACATGCAGCGGCTGGCGGCGCGGCACGGTGTCGAGATCACCTGCGCCTTCGACGTCGGCGCCCACCGCGGCCAGACCGCCGAGCAATTCCTCGCCGCGTTCCCGCGCGCCACCGTGCATTCCTTCGAGCCGCATCCCAACAGCTTCGCCTGCCTGCAGCAGCTGCGATCCGATCGGCTGCACGCCCACCGCCTGGCCGTCAGCGACGCCAGCGGCCCCGCGCCGTTCTTCGTCCTCAGCGACGTCGAGGATCCGCAGGCGGCGGTCCCGGCGTCGATGAACAACAGCCTGGTCCGCGACACCCAGTTCGGCCTGGTGGCCGGGCGCTACGACAAGTCGATCAGCGTCGAGCGGATCACCGTCGACGCCTTCTGCGACCAGGCCGGCGTGGACCGGGTCGACCTGCTGAAGATCGACACCGAGGGCCATGAGGTCGCGGTGCTGGCCGGCGCCGCCGAGACGCTGAGGGATCGCCGCGTCAGCTTCGTGCTGCTCGAGTTCGAGACCGTGCTGCCCGTGTCGAACGCCGAGGGCGGCGCGCTGGGCCCAGCCGCCGCCCGGCTCGAGCCGCTCGGCTTCCGCTTCATGGCCAGCTACCCGGTCAACCAGCTCGACCACCCCCTCTACGCCTGCTTCAACGCCCTGTTTTTCCGGCCGCCTGGCGCGGTCTGACGAGGGGCGCCTGAGCCGCCCCGTGCAACTTCGTGCAACTTCGTGTCGTCCGCTGCACCTTCTCGCCCACCCTGGGTGTCGGTAGTCGGCTGGCTGGGCAAACCATGGCGCGCCCGCCTCGAAGCGGATGGCGCCCGATCGGAGGAACCCATGCGCATCACCATTCTGGCCGCCATCGCGGCGCTCGCCCTCGCCGGTCCGTCTCTCGCCTATCAGACCGGCGGCAGTGGCCACACCACTGCGGCGGCTCAGACCGGCGCGCACAGCGGGGGCGGAGGCGGCGGCGCCGGCAAGGGCCAGGCGATAACGGCCGTGGAACATCCCCGCCGCTGCGCGCCAGGCAAGCCCTGCCACTGACGCTAGGTCGTCATCGCGATCAGCCGCCTCCGGCCCCCGGCTCTCGCCACAAGCTCCACATCACGGTTCGCGGCCGTTCGAAAGGCCGAAGCGTACCCGCCTGATTCTATGGCGCTTTCGCTTGGGCGGTTCGCAATCGTTCGCTAGAGTCCGCATCGATTCCCGCGCAATGTTGGGGTGGATGTTGACCGACGAAGCACTGGCCACGAAGCCGATCCGGAAGCGCCGCGAGAGCAAACGCCTCGCGCCCCGGGCGGCCGACACCATCACGAAGGCCGGCCGCCATGCCGATGGCAACGGCCTCTACCTAGTGGTTGACGTCAACGGCGCGCGGCGCTGGGTTTTCATCTTCCGCTGGCGTCGGTCGGGCGAGAAAGGCCCCGGTCGCCTGCGGGAGATGGGACTAGGTCCCGCCGGCTCTGACAAGGTCACGTTGGCTGATGCGCGCGACGCGGTCGCGGAGGCGCGACGCCAAGTGATCGCTCGGGTGGACCCGATCGCTGAACGGAAGAAGGCTCGGGAGGTCCCGACGTTTGGCTCCCTGGCCGACGAGGTAGTCAAGGCTCGAACCTCGGCGCTGCGCCACCAGAAGTCCGTGGACCGCTGGAAGCGGTCTCTTAGCGTGTACGCAGAGCCGCTTCGCGAGCTGGCCGTTGACGCAGTCGAGGCGAACGACGTCTACACGCTGCTAGAGCCGATCTGGACCACAAAGCCGGAGACCGCGAAGTTCGTGCGGGCGGCAATCGAAGCAGTGCTTGACGCCGCCAAGTCCCGAGGATTTCGCACTGGCGACAACCCCGCGCGGTGGCGCGGCCATCTCCAGCATTCGCTGACCAGGCCTGCGAAGCTCTCGCGTGGCCATCACGCAGCCATGCCCTACGCGGCGGTACCTGTGTTCGTTGCCGAGCTGCGCGAGCGGGACGCCGTCGCGGCCAGGGCGCTTGAGTTCGTCATTCTGACCGCAGCCCGCGCGGGAGAGGCGCGGGAGGCGCGCTGGAGCGAAGTCGACCTGGCAGCGAAGCTTTGGACAATCCCCGCTGAGCGCATGAAAGCCGGTCGCGAGCATCGCGTGCCGCTCTCGGCGCGCGCGGTCCAGATCCTCGAAGAAATGGCGAAGGCCAAGACCAACGACTTCGTCTTTCCCGGCCAGCGGCGCGGCAAGGTGGTTAGGGCCGACGCGGCTCTCTCGACCTCCGCCTTCGACGGCGTCTTGGTCCGCATGAAGCGAGACGTCACGACGCACGGGTTCAGATCGAGCTTCAGGGACTGGGTTGCAGAGGTGTCGACGTTCCCGGGCGATCTGGCTGAGGCGGCCCTGGCGCACACTGTGGGGGATGCCACGGAGCGCGCCTATCGCCGGGGCGACGCGTTGGAGAAACGCCGCAAGCTCATGGAGGCTTGGGCATCGTACTGCGAGCCGCGGAGTGGTTCCAACGTGCGGCAGTTCGGTCGCCGGGTGTCGGCATGACGGACGAAGAGGCGAGGAAGCGGCGTGACGCCGCGGCGCACGTCGCCGCCGCGCGCGATGCCTCAGGCTCGATTATCGGGTCTGGGCCGGGCGCGATCCGCGAGACTGTGACGCTGCTTCCGAGCGCCTGGGAGATAGATCGCGAGGCGTGGCCCCTCCCTGCGCGCGACGCGGTGTTTCTCGGACAGGCGTTGCTGGAGCTCGGGCAGCATCTGCGCCGCTCTCCAGACTGGAACGCGCCCGCAGGCGAGCGCGGGGCCATCGCCCGCCTGATCGCTGAGGCTTGCTCCGCCGGCCGGTTGCATTCGTACACACTCACTAAACAGCCAGGCGGCAAGATGGCCCGCCTCAGCGCCGAGACGTGGACGACGGGCGACTGGCGCGCGATCGTCGAGGCCTGCGCCATCGACCAGCCAAGCCCCAACCATTGGACGGACGGCGGTCCGGCATGGGTCTATCTCGACAGCGAGCAGTTCGTGCAGCTGCGTGACCATTTGGCGCTCAACCAGCCCTGGCGATCGGTCACTCAGGGCGGCGAAGCGGAGGCGGAAGCCGAGCTTGAAGCGCTCGCGGCGGCTTGGAAGAACGGAACTGGAGCAATCCCGGTTAAGGTGCGCTGGCTGGAAACGGTGAAGTCTAGAATTGGGGCGAGGCCCGCCAATCGTGTGTGGGACAAGGTGGCGGACCGTCACCCAGGGATCAGAGCTGTGCGCGGGAAGTCGAAGCAGCGC
>DATNIH010000026.1:0-32593 GCA_035604515.1 Caulobacteraceae bacterium
GCCAGAGGAGAGAAGACGTGGTGATGATGATGAGCGTCGATGACACGAGACTGAGCCGGATCGTTGCCTACGTCCGGGCGAACGGCCTGAAGATCGCCGGCGAGCTCGCGTTCAACTTCGTGCTGCCGTTCGCGGTCTACAGCGCTCTCAGCCCGCGCCTCGGCGCGACGCCGGCGATGCTGGCGGCCTCGGTCCCGCCGATCCTGTGGTCGCTCGCCATCTTTATTCGCGAGCGCAAGGTCGACGCGATCTCGCTGTTGGTGCTGGCCGGCATCGCGCTCTCGCTAATCGCCTTCGCCGGCGGCGGCGGCGTGAAGTTCCTGCAGCTGCGCGAGAACCTGGTCGGCGGCGTGGTGGGCTCGATCTTCCTGGGATCGGCGGCGATCGGTCGGCCCCTGATCTACCAGCTGGCCAGGGCCGGCTCACGCCGCCGCGGCGCACAGGCCGCCGCGATGGTCGATGCGCTGCGGAATGATGCTGGCTTTCGCCGCGCGATGACGATGGCGACGCTGGTCTGGGGCTTCGGCCTGACGGCCGCCTGCGCGCTGCACGTCGCATTGGTGTTCATGCTGTCGATCAAGCAGTTCCTCTTGATCAACGGATGGATCAGCTGGGCGGTGCTGGGGCTGCTGACCGCTTGGACCTACCGGTACGTGCCCCGTGCATTGCGCGAGGCCTACGAGCGCCGCGCCGCAGGCCCCGGGCGGCCGGGCTGACGGCGCCTACCTCTCGCACCCGACGGCCGAAAAGCGAAGGGCCGCCCGCAGGCGGCCCTACTCCGTCTCGTTCGCAGATAGCCTAGAGCGCAGCGACCGCCGCGCCAACCTGACGGCGCGCCAACCGCAACCCGCCGCCGATAAAACCGACGCCCAGCAGCATCATCGCCCAGGTGGCCGGCTCGGGCACCCCGATGTTATTGATGTCGAGGACGTAGTCGCCCGACGTCACCAGAACCGAGTTGAAGGGGGTGGAGTTGGCCGTGAATACGTTGGGCGTCAGGTAGCCGCTGCCGGTGCTGGCTTGGGTAAAAGAATCGCCGTTCGACAGGAGGAAGGTTACGGGACTGCCATTGAAGGTGCCGTAGTCCAGGGCGAATGACGTCACCGCCGCGGGAAGGCTGATCAAGATATTCGCCAACCCAACAGTCTCTTGCTGGTCCGAGAGCACCGCGGGGTCACCGCTGAACAGTGGACCAACGTTGTAGAAGTTGCCGTTGCCGAGGGTTGGACTGGTCGAAAACGTCACGCCGTCGATGACGGTCGAAGACCCGGGGCCACCGAACGCGATGAACGGATTCGGCGATGGGTCCGGCACCACGATGGCCGCCCCGGCCGATGACGCCATCGCGCCCAGCGCCGCGGCGAGCGCGACGCCCGCGATAGCTTTGGTCAAGTTCATGTCGGTCCCCACAAAACAGCTATTGAGGGGCCAGTTAGCCCCTGTGAGGGGCGTGACACAACAGATCTCGCCTGACGGGCGACTGGGAATGGCGACGTTGGCGCAACAAAGGTCAGTCTGCGCCGGCGCAGGCAGCCGCCGCCCACAGGCGGGCAAGGCCTCAGGCCCACTCCACGTCGGCGCCGAGCGCGATCAGGTTCTCGACGAACCTGGGGTGGGCGCGGCGGATCGGGTCCGCGTTGAGGATCTTCGAGGCGCCTTCGATGCTGGCGGCGAGCATCAAGAGGGCGATGGCGACGCGGATGATGTAGGGGCTCTCGACCGTGGCGGGGGCCAGCGGCTTACCGCCGAAGGTGATCACCCGGTGTGGATCGCAGCTCAGCGCATGGGCGCCGAACTTGGCCAGCTCCGAGGTCCAGCCCAGCGCGCCTTCGTAGACCTTGTTCCAGTACAGCATCTCGCCTTCGGCGCGGGCGCCGAGCGCGATGAAGATCGGCAGCAGGTCGACCGGCAGATAAGGCCAGGGCGCCGCCTCGACCTTGGGCAGGATGTAGGCGGTGAACGGGTGGACCACCTTCAGCGGCCCGTTGGCCCTCGCCGAAGACCAGCCGTCCTGGTGGGTCACCGCAACGCCGAACTTGCCGAAGGTGCGGTCGATCAGCGGGAACTGGTCGGGCCGCGCGTTCCTGACCGCGATCTCGCCGCCCGTGATCGCGCCCAGGGCCATGAAGGTGGCGATCTCGTGGAAATCCTCGGCAAAGTCGTGTTCCGCGCCGTGCAGCTTCTCGACGCCCTCAACCACCAGCCGGCTGGCGCCAACCCCCTCGATCTTCGCACCCATCTTGGCGAGGAACGTGCAGAACTCCTGCACGTGCGGCTCGGAGGCGGCGTTGGTCAGCGTCGATGTTCCGGCGGCGGTGGCCGCGCAGAGCACGAAGTTTTCGGTGGTGGTCACCGAGGCGTAGTCGAGCCAATGGCTGGCGGCCGCGAACGGACGGCCATCGCCTTTGCGGTTGGCCAGCGCCAGCGCGCCGCGCTCGGGCGTCACCTCGACCCCGAAGGTCTGGAACACCTCGATGTGCGGATCGATCTCGCGCACGCCGAGGGTGCAGCCCTTCACGTCGCCCTCGATCCGCGCCTCGCCGAGCCTGGCCAGCAGCGCCGGGATCAGCATGATCGACGAACGCATGCCCTCCGGCAGCCGCGCCGCCTCGGTGTTCAGCGCCCCGCGGTGGCAGACGCGCAGTTCGCCGGAGTCGAAGTCGACGTGGACCTCGCTGCCCAGCCGCTGGAACAAGTCGATGATCTGGCGCGCGTCGGTGATGTCGGGCACGCCGCGCAGCGTCACCGGCTCGTCGGTGAGCAGGGTGGCGCAGAGGATCGGCAGCACCGCGTTCTTGTTGGCCGACGGGATCACCCGGCCCCTCAGCGGACGCCCGCCCCGCACGATAAGATTGGCCAAGGAGGCGCCCGCCTTTCGAAAGGATTGCGATGCTGGGGCGCACCGTTAGCCGATAGGACCGAAACTCGCGAGCCCAGACGTACGCGCCCGGCGCCCCTTGAGTTTCGGGGCTGACGACCCTAGTCTTTCTCCCCCCGGACGTCCGCGCCCGCGGCCGGAGAGGATTTCCTTAAGCAGGGCGAGTCGAGCCAACACCCGTATGGAAAAGGTGCCGATGACCGGCGAGGGCTATCAGGCTCTCGACGAGGAACTGAAGCGTTTGAAGACCCTCGAGCGGCCGACCGTGATCGCCGCCATCGCGGAGGCGCGTCTGCATGGCGACCTCTCGGAAAACGCCGAATATCACGCCGCCAAGGATCGGCAGGGCTGGATCGAGGGCCGCATCGCCGAGATCGAGGACAAGATCGCGCGCGCCCAGATCATCGACGTCTCGAAACTCTCGGGCGACCAGGTGAAGTTCGGCGCCACGGTCAGCGTGGTGGACGAGGACACTGAGGAATCGGCCCGCTACCAGATCGTCGGCGAGCACGAGGCCGACGTGCGTTCGGGTAAGATCTCGATCGCCTCGCCGATCGCCCGGGCCATGATCGGCAAGGAGAGCGGCGACGTGGTCGAGGTGAACACCCCCGGCGGCGTCAAGGCCTATGAGATCGTCAAGATCGAATGGGTGTGACGGGCTGATCCTCGCCATCCTCCAGGCGCGGATGAGTTCCAGCCGGCTGCCGGGCAAGGTGCTGCTGCCGCTGGCGGGGGCGCCGATGATCCTGCGGCAGATCGAGCGGGTGGCGCGAGCCGGGCGGATCGACCGGCTCGTCGTGGCGACCAGCGAGAACCCCAGCGACGACGCGCTGGCGGCGGTGGTCGCGGGCGCCGGCGTGCGGGTTCACCGCGGCCCGCTGCGCGATGTGCTGGCCAGGTTCATCGGCGCTCTGGACGCGTACGGGCCGGCCGACCACGTGGTCCGGCTCACCGGCGATTGTCCCCTCGCCGACCCGGCGGTGATCGACGCGACCATCGCGTACGTGACGGCCGCCGGCGCCGACTACGGCTCCAACACGCCGCCGCACCGCACCTTTCCCAAGGGCCTGGATGTCGAGGTGATGACCGCCGGCGCGCTGCGCGCCGCCGCCGCCCGCGCCGCCAGCCCCGAGGAGTACGAGCACGTCACCTGGGGACTGCACCGCCATCCCGAGCTCTATCGCCAGGCCTACCTCAGCCAGCCGGCCGACGAGGGCGAGGTGCGCTGGACGGTGGATTTCCCGCACGACTACGACTTCGTTTGCGCGGTCTACGACGCGCTCTACCCGGTCGACCCCGCCTTCACGTCAGACGACGTGCGTGCGTTGGTCCGCACGCGGCCGGACCTGGCGATGCTCGGCGGCGAGCGGCGGGTGTAGAAACCGCATAATTTCTGCATGATTTCAATTACATGGCTGTCATCCCGGAGAGCCGCGGAGCGGACTCATCCGGGATCTACTTCACCGTCGGCGAAGTAGATCCCGGCTCTACGCCGCTACGCGGCTGCGGCCGGGACGACACTGTCCTGGAGGGATGGAACTGGGCCTGGCGCTGAGCCGCATCGTCCTCGTCGGCGTATTCTTTGGCTAGGGAGACGCGCCCGGCATCTCTGCTAGATTGAACGTGGGGAGCGGAGAGTCGGATGGCGCCACGCGTCGAGCTGCGTCGGCTGGAGGACGAGGATCGCGATCGCATCCTCGCCTGGCGCAACTCGCCGGACGTGCGGGCCTACATGTACACCGACCACGTCATTTCCCCGGAGGAGCATGCGGCGTGGTTCGCCGGCATCGAGGGCGATGAGAGCCGGCGCTACTGGATCATCACCTCGGACGACGCCCCGGTGGGCCTGGCCAACCTCTACGACATCGACCGCCGCAACCAGCGCTGCGCCTGGGCCTACTACCTGGCCGACCCCGGCGTGCGCGGCCTCGGGCTCGGATCCTATGTCGAATACTGGGTGCTGGAGTTCGTGTTCGAGGGGCTGAAGCTCGCCAAGCTGTGGTGCGAGGTGTTGGCGTCCAACGAACCGGTGTGGAAGCTGCACGAGACGTTCGGCTTCACCGTCGAGGCGCGGTTCCGCGGCCATGTGCTGAAGGGAGACGAGCGGGTCGACGTGCTGGGCCTCGGCATGCTGGCGAGCGACTGGGCCGAGCGGCGCCCGGCGATGGCGCAGCGGCTGCGGCTGCGCGGCTTCGAGCCGCCCGAGATCGGCTGACGCCAGCGCTCACGCGCGCGGCAGCAGGCTCATGGTCAGTTCGGCCACGCGCTCGGCGCCGTTGCCGTCGCAGAGCTGCGCCGTGCGCTCCGCGAGACTCCACCGCAAGGTCTGATCGTCGACCAGGGTGGTCCAACACTCGCGCAGCCGCGCCTCGAAATCGGGTTCGAGGGCGTCGAGCGCAAAGGTGAATCCGGCGCCCGCCAACTGATCGACCATCTCGCGCTGGTTCTCCGCCAAAACCACGGTCGCGGTCGGCAGGCCTACGGTCGCCCGCTCCCAGACGCTGGAGCCGCCCGCGCCGATGGCGATGTCCGCATCGGCCATCAGCGAGGCCATCTCGGCGGTGTCGACCCACAGGTGCAGACGGCGGTCGCTAAGCGCGGCGTCCCTCAGCGCCGGCAGGCTGGGCGCCTCGGCGCCCAGCACGACATCGAGCCGGACGTCGCCCAGCACGCCGGCCAGGGCCTCGACCACCCGGCTGGTCACAGCGCCGACGTCGGTGAGGCCCAGCGCCACCAGCGCGCGCCGCACCGGACCGTGCTTGGCGCGGCGGCCGAGCGCGCGCTGCCGCGCAGCGGCGAACTCCGGCCGCACCAGGGCGTGGTTCGGTCCCAGCAGAGTCGCGCAGTCGTCGTCGATCAGCGGCTCGTAGTGCTCGCGGCGCCGGCCATAGCCGGGATCGACCAGGACATCGCAGGCGTGGCGTCGATCGGCCAGGTCGTCGATCACGACCAGGCGGCGCCCGTTGATTCGCAGCGCCTGCTCCTGCTCTGCGCCGACGCCGTAGTGATCGACGACGATGGCGTCGACCTCCAGCCGGTCGGCGAAATCCTCGGCGGAGGTGATCAGCGCGCCCAGATCCTGGGCGTCGGCCATCGCCAGCAGCGTCTGCGCCGGCCAGCCGAAGCGGCGCAGGATGGGCGCGGCGGCGCGCGATTCGACGAAGGCGCACTCGGCGCCGCGGGCGCTCAGCGCCCGGGCCAGCGTGAGGCAGCGCATGACATGGCCGCCGCCGACCTCCGCCCCGGCGTCGGCGAGGAACAGGATGCGTGGCGGGGATGACTGGTTCACGGGATCGCTTTAGTCGGAATCCTCGCTACATAATAAGGCCATGTCTGAAAGCCCTGCAGAACCCCGCCGCACGCGCTGCCTGATCGTCGGATCCGGACCCGCCGGCTACACCGCCGCGGTCTACGCCGCCCGCGCGTTGCTCAACCCGGTGCTGATCGCGGGGCTGAGTCCCGGCGGCCAGCTGACCATCACCACCGACGTCGAGAACTACCCGGGCTTCGCCGAGGTGATCCAGGGCCCCTGGCTGATGGAGCAGATGAAGGCGCAGGCCGAGGCGGTTGGCGCCGAGATGGTCAGCGACATCGTCACCGCGGCCGACCTCTCAGCCCGGCCGTTCCGCGTCACCTGCGACAGCGGCGAGGTGTGGCTGGCCGAGACCCTGATCATTTCGACCGGCGCCGAGGCAAAGTGGCTCGGCCTGCCGTCCGAGCAGAGGTTCCAGGGCTTTGGCGTTTCCGCCTGCGCCACCTGCGACGGCTTCTTCTACCGCGGCAAGGAAGTGGTGGTGGTGGGCGGGGGCAACACCGCGGTCGAGGAGGCGCTGTTCCTCACCAGCTTCGCCAGCAAGGTCACGCTGGTGCACCGCCGCGACGAGCTGCGCGCCGAGCGCATCCTGCAGGAGCGGCTTTTCCACAATCCGAAGATCGCGGTGATCTGGGATCACGCGGTGGACGAAGTGCTGGGCGCCTCAGACCCGATGGGCGTCACCGGCGTGCGGCTCAAGAGCATGAAGACCGGCGAGACCCAGGACCTGGCCTGCGACGGCGTCTTCGTCGCCATCGGCCACGCGCCGGCCTCGGAGCTGTTCAAGGGCCAGCTGGAGATGGACGCCGCCGGCTACCTGCACGTGACGCCTGGCACGGCCTCGACCGCGATCGAGGGCGTCTACGCCGCCGGCGACGTCACCGACGACGTCTACCGCCAGGCGGTGACCGCCGCCGGCATGGGCTGCATGGCGGCGCTGGAGGCGGTGCGGTTCCTGGCCGAGAAGGACCACGAGGCCGCGCACAAGCCGCTCTCGCACCACGAAGCCGAGAAGATCGGGGCGTGGTAAGGCCGCCGAAGCCCAAGGATTTCCCGGCCATCCACGCGGTGGAGGCCGCCGCGTTCGGGCGCGAGGACGAGGCGCTGATCGTCGAAAACGTGCGCGCCGAGGGCGCGGCCCTGGTTGAACTGGTGGCGGAGGAAGAGGGCCAGATCGTCGGCCACATCCTGTTCAGCCGCATGACCTGCGAGCCGATGAAGCGCATCGCCGGCCTGGCGCCGGTGGCCGTGCTGCCCGACGCGCAGGGCCGCGGCTGGGGCCAGGCGCTCTGCCGCGCCGGGATCGACGAACTGCGCCGGATGGGCGCCGAGGCGGTCGTGGTGCTCGGTCACGTCGACTACTACCCGCGCTTCGGCTTCTCGCGCGAAGCGGCGAAGCTGATCGCCTCGCCCTACGCCCACCTGCCGGCGTTCATGGCGATGGAACTGGTCCCAGGCGCCCTCGCCGCCCCGATCAAGGTCGACTATCCGCGCTCGTTCGGGGCCTAGGAGGGCTCTACGGGGCTGGGAGCGCGGGTGTGGCGCAGGATGGCGTACGACCGACAAGCAGACCTTCCGAACTTCCGAGTCGGGTCGAAAGGCCCGTTGGCGCGCTGCCCAGAAGCGGACTCGCCGCGGGACCGTTCCGGTGGACAGCGGACCCGCCGCCGGTCGCTTGGTCGTGATCAGCGTATTGTCAGCCTGCGTCCCGACCGCCTACGCTCAAGCTCTGGGTGAGTCCGCCACCCTACAGACAAGGGGATCAAGATGCTCGCGCGCCGTCGCCTTCTGAGTGGGTTTGGTCTCGTCTGCGTAGGTTCTCTGGCGCCGCGGGAGCTGTTCGCAGGACCGAGGATGGCGACGCCGCCGGCGGACTTTTCTTCCAACCACAACTACTACATCTCTGGCGGCGGCCAGCCGATCCGCGGGCTCAAGGTGACCCTCGAGTTCAGCGAAACGCTGAACGCGCCGACTGGAATCAATATGCAGTTGAATGCGTACGGGGCTGAGGGCGACAACGCCGTCTACCAGCAGTACTGCATGGGCCTAAGTCCGAAAGACCCGTCGGAGCTCGGCTGGTCGAACGAAAATTTCCCCTCGCCGGACTGGCGCTGGACGCTGCACGGCCGCGGCGTGCACGACTGTGGCAAAGCCGACGCGACGCCCAGCGAGCAGAACTGCAAAGGCGATATCTTCAACGTCAACACCAACAAGGTTGGTGACTTCCCCGCAATGGACAATCAGGTGCCGGCGCGATCCAAGCTGACTTGGGAACTGCTCGACGGGCCTGACGGCAAGATTGTCGGCGCGATCTACTCGTGTGACTCAGGCGGCGTGTCGCACTCCTCTCACAAGCAGATGATCGACACCTTCCCGTATAACGGCTTCTCGAAGACGGTTGGTCTCGACTCCATGTCGCCCATCCTGGCCTTCCAGATGAACATCGTTGCGCTCAACGGCGGCCGTACCGCCCACTTCAACGGCGGCGCCGGCCGGATCATCTACGAGGCGCAGACGCCTTTGACCGCGCTGGGCACGGCGCCTGACGGTATCTCGGCCTCGCGTACCAACACTGGGGAAAAGTCGAACGTTACCTATGCGAACCTGCCCGCCGCCCCGAGCCAACGCCTGGTCCAGGGCTTCGGCACACCCTACGTCGACTGGCCGACCTGCAAAGACGGCTTGGAGTACGACCCGGTGGTCAAGTCCTGCGTCTATATGCGCTCGATCCCCCTGCGCGGCGATCCCGGCCTCTAGCGGGGGGGAGCCGGTGACTGCGCTCAGCCTCGCCGCGCTGACGCCGTTGTGGCGCCTCCACGCGGCCGGCCCATTACGAATGACTGCTTTCGGCCGAGCCTAGTCGTTGGCTTCTCATCGAAAAGCGGACTCTGGCCAAGCTCAAAGGACAACCCCCTCGTCCGCTCGCGACAAGCTGGACATTCTGGCGTCCCAATTGGAACAACTGATCGGTCCAGGTTGCGCCGACGCTTCCCGCGAAGGATGAACCATGCGCTCGATTGTCGCCGCAGTGCTCGCGCTCCTGCTTGCGCCCGGTTTCGCCCTCGCCGACGAGACGATCCACACCGCGCCGGCGACGCAGTCACTCCCCGCGGCAAGCCAGGTATCGCCGTTAGATGAGGCCGGCGCCGCCGCTGGCGACGACAGCGCCGGTGTCCGAATGGGGCCGTGCGGGCCCGAGAAGGTCACCGAGGACGGCAAGACCGAGACCAAGGCGCACGGGTTCGTGGAAGCTGGCGTCGGCACACACGGCTACCGGCATATCGCGGCAGGCGTGTGCAAGCCCCTGGCGAATGGCGGCGCGATCGCGGTGAGCGTGAGCCAGAGCCAGGTGCAAGGCAGGCGGTAGGGGGGCCCGGCTCGCCGTGAGCCCTAATGGCCATCCCCGCCCTCGGTCGCGACCGGCGCATCGTTCGCCGCAACCGGCGGCAACGCGGCGTTGATCGTGACGATCTCCAGCCTGGTCGGCACGCGCCGACCGGCGACCATTTGGCCTGGGACGACAACGGCGCGGGCGTCGCTGCCCGCCGAGCTGGCGTCAGGCGCGCCTGGCGCCGCTGGCGGGATCAGCAACATCGGGCGGCCGCCTGAGACCGACGCGACGGTCTGCACCTGGCCGGCCGCCGGTTGCACGTTCAGGGCGGCGGCCCTGGCGGCTTCGAGCGCGGCCTGGGCCGGACTGACCAACGCAACGGCAAGCTCCCTGCCCTCGTAGCGGCCCGTCAGCATCTGCGGCGCGCCGGCGGGACCTGGAAAGCGGTAGAAGATGTGGGCGCCCAACTGGACGATCTTGACCATCTGCGGCCCCCAGCGCGGAAACACATAGTCGGCGTGGTAGTGGGTGGCCGAGCCGATGTCCTGGGCGACGAACCCGTCGAGCGCGGCCAGCGCCACCGTCTTGGCGCGGGACCAATAGGGTTCCATCGGTGGGCGCGCCAGCGAGCCGTCGCAGGTGAACGAGAACTGGCAGCCGATCGGCAGCTGCGAGCCTTCGTAGACGACGCCGCAGACCGACTTGGGGAAGTCCGGGTGGCGCACGCGGTTGAGCACCGTCTGGGCCACCGCCTGCTGGCCCTCGGTCGGCTCCAGCGCGGCCTCGTAATAGATCGCCTGGGTCATGCAGAGCACGGCGCGCTCGCGCTCGGGACCGCTGGCGCGCAGGAAGAACGGCTGCGCCGGGGCGAAGTCGGCGTCGTCGATCGGCAGCACAGCGTTGAGCTGGGCTGCGTCGAGCGAGGTCAGCTGGCCGAACGGGAACGGCGGCGCTGCGGCGAGGTTCAACGCAGTCCAGCCGTGCGGACGATCCCAAGAGTTGCTGTGCGGCGCCGGATCGAACCGGGCCGCGAGGCGCATCGCGCCGGCGCCCATGCCGCCCTCGAGCCGGATCAGCCCATCGGGCGTCAAGCTCCGCGCGGCGCTGGCGATCTGTTGGGTGCGGTCTGCGCTGCGGTCGGCGGACGCCGCGCTGCACGCGGCGAGCGCGACAGAAGCGCACACCGCGACGAGCTTCCCGCCCAGAAGGCGTTCTACAGGTCGTCTCGTCATCGGCGGCCTATAGCAGCTCACGCTTCCGGGTGCGCCTCACGGATTGTTAACGTTGGGAACCGCCGCGACTGGCCCCGGGTTCCCGGAGCGAGTTCCGTTGGGGGATCAGCGGCGCTGAAACTGGTTCCAGTTTTCGTGACCCAAAAAGACGCTCGAAAAGTCCGGTTGGGGGTTTGCGGCGGCCCAAACGGGGTCTATATGGGACCTGCGACTTATGCTCAGTTTCAGCATAAGGGATGGCGCCGGCCCTCCAGAGGGTGCGGCGCTTTATCCGGCCAAGGAAATGCTCAAAGTGAGCAAAAGGGTAGCGTGAGAGGAGGACGGCATGGCGGACGGGACGACTTTTCTGGACTTCACGCCCGAGATCGAGGCGGCGACGGCGCTGCTTTGGGAGAAGGTGAAGGCCCGCGTCACGCCGATCGAATGGCGCGCCCACGCACCGCTGATCGCCACGATCAACGCGCTGAAGCGCGAAAAGAACGCGGTGATCCTGGCGCACAACTACATGACGCCGGAGATCTTCCACGGCGTCGGCGACTTCATCGGCGACAGCCTGGGGCTGGCCCGCGAGGCCGCGCGGACCGACGCGGCGATCATCGTCCAGGCTGGCGTGCGCTTCATGGCGGAGACCTCGAAGGTGCTCTGCATGGACAAGAAGGTGCTGATCCCCGACTTGCGCGCCGGCTGTTCGCTGGCCGCCTCGATCACCGCCGCGGACGTGCGGCTGATCAAGCAGCGCTATCCGGGTGTGCCGGTCGTCACCTACGTCAACACCACCGCCGAGGTGAAGGCGGAGACCGATATCTGCTGCACCAGCGCCAATGCGGTGCAGGTGGTGGAGGCCGCCGCGGCCGCCGCCGGGACTGACCGGGTGATCCTGCTGCCGGACGAGTTCCTGGCCCGCAACGTCGCGCGCCAGACCGACATCAGGATCATCGCCTGGCAGGGTCGCTGCGAGGTGCACGAGCGCTTCGAGGCCGAGGACATTCGCCAGGTGCGCGAGGCCTGGCCCAATGCCGAGATCCTGGCCCACCCCGAATGTCCGGCCGAGGTGCTGGAGCTGGCCGACTTCGCCGGCTCGACCTCGGCGATGACGGACTATGTCGTGAAGCGCCAGCCGCGGCAGGTGGTGCTGATCACAGAGTGCTCGATGGCCGACAACATCGCCGCCGAAGCGCCGAACACCGAGTTCGTCCGACCCTGCAACCTGTGCCCGCACATGAAGCGGATCAGCCTCGAGAACATCTACCAGGCGCTGCTGCGGGAGCAGTTCGAGGTCAGGGTCGATCCCGAAATCGCCGCGCGGGCGAGGCTTTCGGTGCAGCGGATGATCGACCTGCCGCCGCCGGCCAAGCCCGCGCGCTACGACCTGGTCAAGGCGCGTCATCACGTCGACGTGGAGCTGATCTGAAGCGGGCCCGACCTTGCACCGGATCGAGATCATCGTGGCGGACATCACAACCTTATCGGTCGACGCGATCGTCAACGCCGCCAACACCGGCCTTGCGGGCGGCGGCGGCGTCGACGGCGCGATCCACCTGGCGGCGGGGCCGGAGCTGGCGGCCGAGTGCGCCCGCCTGGGCGGCTGCGCCACCGGCGAGGCCAAGATCACCCGCGGCTACCGGCTGCCGGCAAAGCGCGTGATCCACGCGGTCGGGCCGATCTGGCGGGGCGGCGCGAGCGGCGAGCCGGCGCTGCTGGCCAGCTGCTATCGCCGCTCGCTCGCGCTGGCGCGCGAGGCGAACCTCGCCAGCATCGCCTTCCCGGCCATCTCCACCGGCGTCTACGGCTATCCGCCGGCGCTGGCGGCTCAGGTCGCGGTCGGGACGGTCAGCGAAGCGCTGCGCGGCGACGACCGCTTCGAGCGGGTAGTGTTCTGCTGCTTCAGCGCGCCGTCGGCCGATCTGCATCGCGTGGCGCTGGAGGCGGAGCGATGAGCGAGACGCCGATCGTCCCGGCCGCGCCGATCTCCCCGTGGGCCGACCCACCGGCGGTCGATACGCCCGTGGCCGCCTCGCCCCCGCCGGCCGCGCAGCCGTCGCGGCTGACCAGCTTCGTCTGGGGCCTGATCTCCACCCTGCTGCTGGCCGCGTGGATCAGCTGGCAGCTGGGCTGGCTCTGGGGCATTTCCGCCGTCGCCGGCGTGTTCGTGCACGAGTTCGGCCACGTGCTGGTGATCAACTGGGCGGGCAGCGGTCCCAGCCGCATCCGCATCATCCCGTTCTTCGGCGGCGCGGCGACCATGCAGCGGCCGCCAGACACCGAGCTCAAGGGCGTGGTGATCGCCCTGGCCGGGCCGGTGTTCGGCCTGGTCGCCGCCCTGCCGTTCTTCGGCCTCGCCGCCTGGACCGGCGAGCCGGCCTGGCTGACCGGCGCGGTGGTGATCTCCGGCTTCAACCTGCTGAACCTCGCGCCGGCCCCGCCTTTGGACGGATCCAAGGCGCTCGGCCCGGTGCTGGCCAAGATCCATCCGCTGCTGGAACGGGCCGCGCTGCTGGTGGTCGGCCTCGCCGCAATCGCCTGGACCTTCAGCCGCGGCTCCTGGCTGGTTCCGCTGTTCATCGGCCTCAGCGTGTTCGCCTCGCTTCGCGCGGCGCAGCTGCGGCCGGCCTCGCGCCAGCTGACCTGGAGCGAATGGGCTCTGGGCCTGGCGCTCTACGGCCTGGCTCTTTTGCTTTGCGGCGGCGTGCTTTGGCTCGCCGCGAGCGGCGCGCACCTGCGGCCGCAGTCGTTTTCGCTTGGAGGCGCTCGATGACCGATCGAACCCACTTCGACGGCGTCCTGATCATCGGCGCGGGCCTGGCGGGACTGTCCGCGGCGCTGGCCGCCGCGCCGAGACGGGCGCTGGTGCTTTCGGCCGCGCCGCTGGGAACCGGCTGCTCCTCCGCCTGGGCCCAGGGCGGCATGGCGGTGGCGCTCAGCGACGGCGACGCGCCGGCGCTGCACGGCGCCGACACCATCGCCGCCGGCGCCGGTCTTTGCGATCCCGAAGCCGTCGCCATCCTGACCCGCGAAGGCCCCGACGCCGTGCGCCGCCTGGCCAGTCTCGGCGCGCCGTTCGACCGCACCGGCGACGGCGGCTTCGTGCAGGGCCTCGAGGCCGCCCACGGCCGCGCCCGGGTCGCCCGCGTCGGCGGCGACGGCGCCGGCAAGGCGATCATGCAGGCGGTGATCGCCGCGGTGCGCGACGCCCCGACCGTTGAGATCCGCGAAGGCGTCCGCGCCCGGCGGCTGCTGACCGACCGGGCGGGACGCGTCCGCGGCGCGCTGGTCGAGGCGGCCGACGGGTCGCTCACCGAGATCGTCGCCCCGGCGACCATCCTCGCCACCGGCGGGCTGGGCGGCCTCTACGCCGTGACCACCACCCCGCGCGAGGTCCGCGGCGAGGGCCTGGCGCTGGCCGCGCTAGCCGGCGCCACCATCGCCGACGCTGAGTTCGTGCAGTTCCACCCGACCGCCATGGACCTTGGCCTCGATCCCGCGCCGCTGGCGACCGAGGCGCTGCGCGGCGAGGGCGCCAAGCTGGTGGACCGAGGCGGCGCGCGCTTCATGCCCCGCTATCACCCTGCGGCCGAGCTCGCGCCGCGCGACGTGGTGGCCCGGGCGATCGAGTCCGAACGGCGCGCCGGTCGCGGCGCCTTCCTCGACGCCCGCGAGGCGATCGGCGAGGCGTTCGCGCACGAGTTCCCGGCGGTGTTCGCTGCGGCGATGGCCGCCGGCCTCGACCCGCGCCGCCAGCCGATCCCGGTCGCGCCGGCGGTGCACTACCACATGGGCGGGATCGAGACCGACGCCGACGGGGCGACGACGCTGGCCGGGCTCTACGCCGCCGGCGAATGCGCCTCGACCGGCGCCCACGGCGCCAACCGGCTGGCCTCCAACTCCCTGCTGGAAGCGGCGGTGTTCGGGACCCGGGCCGGACGCGCGGCGGCGCTGGCGGCCGATCCGGGCACGGGCCTGCTCGCCGCCACGGCCGCGCCAGACCTGCCGGACGGCGCGCTGCAGTCATTGCGCCGGGCGATGAGCCAGGGCGCCGGCGTGGTGCGCGACGGCGCGGGCCTGCGCCGCCTGCTGGCGGAGATCAGCGCGCTGGAAGCCGCCCACGGCCGCGCGCTGCCGCTGGTCGCCGCCCGTCTGGTCGCTGAAGGCGCGCTGGCCCGCCGCGAAAGCCGCGGCGCCCATTTCCGCGCCGACTACCCCCAGCTCGGCGCCCCGATCCGCAGCCGGGTGACGCTCTCGCCGGCGCCGGCGGCGGCTGCGGCCTAGCGTCCCATGATCGAGCCCCTGCCCGATATCCTGGTCGAACCGGTCGTGCGCGCGGCCCTGGCCGAGGACCTCGGCCGCGCCGGCGACATCACCTCGGCCGCGTGCATCGACGCCGACGCGCGGCTCTACGCCCGTTTCGCGGCGCGGCGCGCGGGCGTGGTGGCCGGGCTGGCCTGCGCGCGACTGGCGGTGCTGGCGCTGGACCCGGCCGCGGTGTTCGAGGTCGCGGCGCGCGACGGCGATCACCTGCAGGCCGGGACGGTGATCGCCCGCGTCGAGGCTAACGCCCGCGCTCTGCTTTCGGCCGAGCGGACCGCGCTGAACCTGATGGGGCGGCTTTCGGGCATCGCCACCCTGACCCGCGCCTACGTCGAGGCCGTCGCCGGGACCGGCGCGGTGATCACCGACACGCGCAAGACCACGCCGGGCCTGCGCGCGCTGGAGAAGTACGCCGTCCGCTGCGGCGGCGGCGTCAACCACCGCTTCGGCCTCGATGACGCGATCCTGATCAAGGACAACCACGTCGCGGCCGCCGGCGGGGTCGGGGCGGCGATCCGCCGCGCCAAGGCGGCGGCGGGCCACCTGGTCAAGATCGAGGCCGAGGTGGATAGCCTGGATCAGCTGGACCAGGCCCTGGCCGAGCGGCCCGATGTAATCATGCTCGACAACTTCAGCCTGGAAGACCTGCGCGCGGCCGTGGCCCGCGCCAAGGGCCAGGTGGTGCTGGAGGCGTCCGGGGGCGTCAATCTGGAGACCGTGCGGGCGATCGCCGAGACCGGCGTCGATGTGATCAGCGTCGGGGCGCTGACCCATTCGGCGCCGGTGCTGGACATCGGCCTCGACGCCGACTGAGCGACGCACGGGCGTCATCCGGCGGTTATAGTCTGGCGCGATCGCCTGCATCCGAGACCTCATGACCCGCATCCTCGAACCGGCCCGTTCCGTCGACGTGATCCTGGAGACCGACGTGCTGGTGGTGGGCAGCGGCCCCGGCGGGCTGGCGGCCGCGCTCGCGGCGGCGCGGGCGGGCGCCAAGACCGCGCTGATGGATCGCAATGGCTGCTTCGGCGGCAACATCACCCAGGTCGGCGTCGAGGGCCTGGCCTGGTACCGGCACGAGAAGACGGTCGATTGCGAAGGCATCGGCATCGAGTTCGAGCAGCGGGCGATGGCGATGGGCGCGGCCATGCCGGAGCCGCAGTCGCTGAGCCACGCGCTGGACGCCGAGGCGTTCAAGCACGTGGCCGACGTGCTGGTGCAGGAGGCCGGGATCACGCCGATGCTGCATCGGCTGGGCGCGGCGCCGATCATGGAGGGCCGCACGCTGCGGGGCGTGATCACCGAGAGCAAAGCCGGGCGCGAAGCCGTCCTGGCCAAGCGGGTGATCGACGCCACCGGCGACGCCGACATCGCCTTCCGCGCCGGCGCGCCGACCCACAAGACGCCGAAGGAGGAGATGATGGCCACCTCGGTGATGTTCTCGATGAGCGGCGTCGACAAGGCCCGCTTCCTCGAGGCGGTGAAGGCCGACCCGCAGACCTACAAGGACTGGGAGGGCAACGGCGAGTGGAACATCGAGACCAGCGGCAAGGAGGACGACCTGTTCTCGCCGTTCCTGCGCAAGCCGTTCAAACAGGCGCTGGCGGCGGGGCTGCTGCCGCCCAATCTCTCCACCATCGCCGGCACGTGGGGCGCGGTCTCCGACCAGGGCGACCTGACCTACCTCAACCTGATCGGTCTGGCCGAGTATGACGGCACCGACCCGGCCGACCTGACCGCCGCGGAGATGGAGGGCCGCTACCAGGCCATGGCGGCGATCGAAGCGCTGAAGCGGTTCATGCCGGGGTGCGAAGGCGCCAAGCTGCGCAACTTCGGCATGACACTGGGCGTGCGCGACACCCGCAAGATCGACGCCCACTACAACCTGACCGGCGACGACGTGCGCGAGCAGGCGCGGTTCGACGACGCGATCGGCATCTTCCCCGAGTTCATCGACGGTTACGGCATCCTGATCCTGCCGACCACCGGGCGGTACTTCCACGTGCCGTACCGGGCGCTGCTGCCCAAGGGCGTCGACAACCTGCTGGTCGCCGGTCGCTGCATCGGCGGCGACAAGACCAGCCATGCGGCCGTGCGCAACATGATGTGCTGCGCGGTGGCGGGTCAGGGCGCAGGCGTTGCAGCGGCGATGTCGGTCGCCACGGGCCAGCCGTTCGACCAGATCGACATCGCCGCGGTGCAGGCCGAACTGAAGCGCCAGGGCGCCCGAATTCACTGAACTGTCACTGGCCCGGCGTACCCGCGACCGTGGGGTGGGGCGCAGCTTGCACATACGCGGTCGATGGTGGGTGCTGGCGCTGATCGCCGTGGTGATCGCGGGCAACTACTATGCCTGGGACTCGATCGCGCCGGTGGCCGACCTGCTGCGCAATCAGCGCGGCTTCAGCCAGTCGCAGATCGGCCTGCTGAACGCGATCTACGCGGTTCCCAACATCCCGCTGTCGCTGGTGGGCGGCATCCTGATCGACCGCATCGGCGCCGCGCGCGCCAGCCTGATCGCCGCCGGCTTCGGCTTCGTCGGCACGGTGCTGACGGCGGTCGGACAGCCCTATTGGCTGATGGTGACTGGACGGCTGCTGTTCGGCATCGGCGAGGAGACGCTGTTCATCTCGCTGCTGGCGGGCGTGGCGCAATGGTTCGCCGGTGGCGGCGCGGCGCTGGCCATGGCGCTGTTCTTCAGCATGGCCCGCGTGGGCTCCTATTCGGCCGACATCTCGCCGCGCTGGGCGGCGGGCGTGTACGCCGGCGGCTGGCAGCCGCCGCTGGCGCTGGCCGCGGTGTTGACCGGCATCAGCCTGGTCGCCGCCGTCGTCTACCTGAGGATCGACCGGCTGCGGCCCGCCGCGGCGGCGGAATACGCCCCCGGCGGGCACGGGCGGTTCGAATGGCGCGACGTGACCACGTTCGACCGCTCGTTCTGGTACATCATGGCGCTGAACGTGCTGTTCGCCTCGGTGTTCTTCCCGTTCCGCTCGACCTTCGCCATCGTGTTCTTCCAGGACGCCAAGCACCTGAGCCTGGCCGACGCCGGGCTGGTCAATTCCTGGGTGTTCTTCGCCGCCATCTTCGCCACCCCGGTGTTCGGCCTGATCGCCGACCGCTTCGGCCGGCGGGCCATGCTGCTCACCATCGGCGCCGGCCTGATGCCGCTCACCTTCGCCATCCTGGGCCTGACCCACTGGAGCCTGTGGATCTCCACCGCACTGATGGGCGTCGCCTTCTCGGTGATCCCGGCGGTGATCTGGCCGTCCACCGCCATGCTGGTCGAGCCGCGCCGCATCGGCACCGCCTTCGGCCTGATCAACGTGCTGCAGAGCCTCGGCATGGGCGCCTTGAACCTGGCCGCCGGCTGGCTGAACGACCGCGCCGGCGCCGGTCCGCACAATCCGGCCGGCTACGCGCCGATGCTGTGGATGTTCGGCCTGTTCGCCTTCGCAGGTTTCGTGGCGGTCGCGGCGCTATGGCGGCGCGAAGCAGGGCCGCACGGCCACGGCCTGAACGCCGCCGGCGCGCTGGTCAGCCCTTCCGCTCCCGCGGCGTGACCGTCAGGTGCTCCAGCCGGCCGCGGCGCAGCAGCGCCAGCGGGAGCGGCGTGTCGACGCTGCGCCAGTCCAAGGCGCGGATCAGATCGTCGGCCCCGGTGGTGCGGCGCTCGCCCGCGGCGACGATGACGTCGCCGTCCAGCAGCCCGGCGTTCCCGGCAGGCGAGCCGGCCTCGATCGAGGTGACCAGCACGCCGGCGTCCTGGTCGAGGCCCGCCGCCACGGCGTGACGGCGGGGGATCGCCGCCCGCTGGGCGGCGATGCCGATCCAGCCGCGGCGCACGCGGCCGTGGCTCAGCAGCTCGCCCAGCACGAAGGCGGCGGTGTTGGAGGCGACCGCGAAGCAGATCCCCTGCGCGCCCTGGATCACCGCGGTGTTGATGCCGACCACCTCGCCGGCCGACGACACCAGCGCGCCGCCCGAGTTGCCGGGGTTGAGCGCCGCGTCGGTCTGGATCAGGTCCTCCAGCTGGCGCCCGCCCTGACCGCGCAAGCTGCGGCCGAGCGCCGAGACCACGCCGGCGGTGACGGTGGCCTCGAAGCCGAGCGGGTTGCCGATCGCCACCACCAGCCGCCCGCGCCGCAGCTTCTGCGAGTCGCCGAGCCGCGCGGCCGGCAGCGCCACCGGATCGTCCGCGCGCAACAGGGCGAGATCGGTGTCGGGGTCGTCGCCGAGCAGGCGGGCGGTGAGATGGCGTCCATCGGGCGTGACGATGTCGTGCGCCGCGGCCTTCTGGGCCACGTGACTGTTGGTGAGGATTAGGCCGTCGGGGGAAACGATCACCCCGGACCCGACGCCGCCGCGGCCCTTCAGCCGCGGATGCACCCGCACCACCGCAGGGGCGACGGCCTCCACGGCGGCGGTGACGGTGCGCGAATAGGCGTCGAGGGCTTCGGCGTCGGGGTCGTGAGCGGCTTGGTGCGTCGCAAGCTCGGCGGACGCGTCGGTGACGAAGGTCACGGCTGAATCGAACATGGCATTACTCCGGCGCACCAAGTGGGGTGGCAAGGCGTGTCCTGCAACGGGTTCGCAACTGGCGCCGCGCGGATAGCAGACGGCGCGGCGGCGTCGAAATGGCTGGCGTTCCGACCGCTAATGCTTCCGCAAGGTTCCTAGCGCGGCCAGGTATGCGTCGAGCATGAAGCGGACATCATCGCCAGGTTTTGTAATGAGAAACTGCGGGGCGAGCGCCGCGAGGTGCGGGCCGGCATCCCGCCACCTCGTCGGATCCCACTCTGCAAAGTGCGCCAGTGCGTCCGACGGCGAAGACCTCAGGCCGAGCGTGTGGGCCATCACCAAGCCGAAGCACAGCGCCAGCATTCCGCGGAAGGCATTGACCCGTTGCGCCGGCTCGAGCCCCGCTTCCTCGAGGATGCCGATGATGATGTCGATGCCGGCCAGCACCTCCTCGCCGGTCGGTTCGATGCCTTCGGACGTGAGCACGGCGACCAGCCATGGGTTGGCGGCCAGGGCGTCGTACAGATCGTAGAAGATCGCCTCCAGCTTCGTGGCCCAGGGCAGCGCCGGATCCGGCGGCTGGATGCGCGCCAACACGAGACTGGCGATGCCATCGAGTAGGTCGTGCTTGTCGCGTACATGGTTGTAGAGCGACATTGCCTCCACGCTGAGATGATCGGCCAGGCGGCGCATTGTCAGCCGCGCGAGCCCCTCTGAGGTCACAATCGCAAGTCCGGCTTCGATGACCGCCTGGCGGCTGAGGCTGCCGCGTTGGCTCACCGACTTGCGCCGCAGCGAGTCCATCGAATTCCTCTTGACGACTTACAATGTAAGTGCGCTGATACTTACAACGTAAGTCAACTAGCTGAGGACCGCAATGTGGTCGATGCGGCGGGTCGCCTGGGCCATGTTGGCGCTGAGCCTCGCCGGTTGCGCGCCGCACGAACCGCGCGCCGCGACGGTGCTCGCGCTGAGCGGCGATCCAACGCGAGGGCAAGCGCTCTACGGCCAGACCTGTGCTCAGTGCCACAAAGCCAAGGCGGGCTGGTCGTTGACGCTCGCGCTCTACGGGCCGGACGGCTTCGTCAGCACACTGATCGATGGCGTGCCGCACAGCAAGATGCCGTCATTCGCGTCGTGGTCGGATCAGCAGCTGGCCGACCTTCATGCCTACATCCGGACAATCAAGGACCGAACGCGATGAGCCAGCAGAAGGCGGCGGACCTCCTCGCTGCAACCAAGGCCGTTCCGGAGATCGGCGCGACGCTGGATCAGAAGGTGCAGGACTTCCTGGCCCAGAGGCGCATCGCCATTGCCGGCGCCTCCGGCGACCCCCGCCACCCGGTCGGCGCCGCCATCTACCGCCGCCTGAAGAGCAGCGGCCACGAGGTCTTCGCGGTTAATCCGCACCAGCAGGTCTTCGAGGGCGCTCCCTGCTACCCTGATCTGCAATCGATTCCGGGTGGGGTCGACGCGGTCGTGATCGTCACGCGGCCGGCCATCACCGAGCAGATCGTGCGGGACTGCGCCGCCGAGGGCGTGCGCCGCGTCTGGATGCACTCGTCCGGATCGCAAGGCTCGAGCGTCTCACCCGAGGCGGTCGAGTTCTGCGCGCAACACGGAACCAGCGTCATCGCCGGCGCCTGCCCCATGATGTACGGCGAAGGCGTCGACTTCGGGCACAAGTGTATGAAGTTGATGCTGAGGCTTTCCGGCGGACTTCCTGCCTAGCCATGCGGGTATCCGAGGCGCTCCAGACGCGGTTTACCTGCCGCGCTTTCAAGTCCACGCCGATTACGCTCGAAACAGTCGAGGCGATCTTGCGCGACGCCGGGCGCGCACCTTCCGGGGGCAACTTTCAGCCCTGGTGGGTATGGGCGCTGGCGGGCGAGCCGCTCACCGAACTGAAACGGATCGTCTCGGGCAAGATCGCCGCCAATCAATTCACCGACGGCGACCTCGAATACATGATCTATCCCCCCGACAAGGAACCGTACGCCACGCGACGTTTCCGCAATGGAGAGGCGGTGTACGGGGCGTTAGGCGTGGCGCGCGAGGATGGGGCCGGCCGCTTCGAGCAGTTCAAGCGGAACTTTCAGTTCTTTGGCGCGCCAGTCGGACTTTTCCTCTGCGTCGACCGCACGATGCTCCAAGGCCAATGGGCCGATCTCGGCATCTTTCTCCAGTCTCTGATGTTACTCGCGCGCGAGCAGGGCCTTCACACCGCCCCCATCGAAGGCTGGTCGCTGTTTCACCGCACGGTCCGAGAGTTCCTGGAGCTCCCCGACGAGCTGATGCTGTTCTGCGGTGTGGCGATCGGTTACGGCGACCTCGACGCGCCGATCAATCGCGTGCGAGCGGAACGGGCAACGCTCGACGAGTACGCACGATTTCGCGGATTTCCCGGATAGGCTTCCCCAGCGCGCTGGCGACCGTCGGAAGATTGGCGCACTGCGCCTGGCCCACGCTCGGATCTACGACTGGTTCGACGAGGCGCTCGGAGCGGCGCCCGGGAGGCGCCCAGTTGCGCCTGGACGCGATCAGAGTTGGGAAGGGGTCGTGGGGACGGCTGGCGCAGCCGGCGTCGCGGTCGCGGCCACGGTCGTCGTGGCCGGCGGCGCTTCGGCGGGCTTGTCCGGCGCGGGGACCGCCCTCGGGGTCGGCGCCACAGCCTCGGATGCGGTCGAGTTGGGGGCGACCATGGCGCGGTCGAGCGTCCCGCGGTGACCGCCGAAGCCATAGAACACGTGCTGGCCGACCTGAGCGACCTTGACCATCGAGCCGTTCCACAGCGCGCCCAGCGAGACGACGTGGAAGTGGGTCGCGCCGGCGACGGTGCTCATCACATAGCCGCCGAGCGCACGGCTGGCGACGCCGCGGGCGCGGTCCCAGGCGCCGGCTTCATGGTGCGCGGCGACCGAGCGGTCACAGGCGAAGCTGAACTGGCAGCTGTGCGAGGCGGCGCCCTGGTAGACGACGCCGCAGACGGTCTTCGGGAAAGCCGGGCTGCGCACGCGGTTCAGCACCACCTGCGCCACCGCGGCCTGGCCTTCGCGGCTCTCGCCGCGGGACTCGTAGTAGACCGCCGCGGTGAGGCAATCGAGATCGTGTGCGGCAGCTGCGGGATCGGCCAGGCGGAACGGCGCCGCGGTCTGGAGCGCCGCAGCATGCAGCAGCGCGGGCTTCACCTTGGAGGCGAGCGTCAACAGACCGGAATCCTGCTGCGCGATCGAATGTTGCACTGCAGCATGAACCAAAACGGCGCGAGTCGCGGCGTCGATCGGCACCACGACGGGCTTGGCGCCCGCATCCGCCGAGGCGGAAGCCGCCAGATAGACCGCGCCGACACCACCGGCCGACGCGACGCCCACCAGGCACGCGAGAGCCAACGCACGCGCCGACGGGCGTGCTTTATTGAACAAAAACAAGGATTCCGTGTCCCTTGCTACAAGGGCCGATGCGCCCTCTGCGTTGCGCACAAGAAGGAAGTCCGCCGTCTGGCGAGGAGCCTTCCGTCTACGCTGTCCGGTCGGTACACGACGACCGGAGCTTCGGTTTAGAAGCAGGACTTGTGCCAGCAATGTGACGGGGAGGCAACCCCTTCCCCGCGCCGCAGCATCGGATTCTGCGTGCTGAAGGTTAATCCGAGCGCGCGGGAGCTTCGCCGATCGCTGCCTCGAGCACCGCATCCAGCAGGTCTGCGGGCGTCAGCGGCTCGACCATGTGCGGCTTGAAGCGGCCAACATTATCGAGCACCCGATAGCCGATCACGGTGGACAGCATGGTGACGGTGCGCGCCCGAACCCAGACCGGGTCGGCGCCCGGAAAGGCGCCTTCCACCGCTTCCCAGAGCAGCGCATAGGCGCGATCGGCCGGCCCGATCATCACGCGCGGCGGCGGGTTGCGACGCAGGAAATCGCTCTCGAACATCAGGGCGTGCAGCCCCGGACGACGCCGCGCGAACTCAAGGTAGTCGACCAGGCCCCGCCGCAGCCGCTCGCGCCCGTCGCCCGGGCCGGACAGGGCGTTCTCGTACACGGCGATCAGTTCCTCGAAGCCCTTCGCCGCCACCGCAGCCAGCAGCGCGTCGCGGTCGGCGAAGTGGCGATAGGGCGCGGCGCGTGAGACGCCCAGCGACTGGGCCAGGTCGCGCAGCGACACGGCGTCGGGTCCGGCCTGCTCCACAGCCGCCATGGCCGCGGTGATGAGGGCGCTCTTCAAGTCCCCGTGATGGTAGGCGGGCTTGTCCATCGCGTGATGTTGACACAGCTCACATTGAGAGACAATGTGAGCGCCGACAACATCGGAGCCCACCATGAAACTCGCCGCTCTGCTCGCCGCCTGGTTGCTGATGATGTTCGGCGCCGCGGCCCACGCCGGCGACGTCGGCTTCCAGCAGCTGACCATCCCGGATGGCTCGGAGCGTCCGCTCACCGTCGGCGTCTGGTACCCGACCGACGCGCCCGCCAGCCCCCAGGCGCTGGGCTTGTTCACCCAAACGGTCGCCAGCGGCGGGCCTGTCGCGGGCGAGGGCCTGCCTCTGGTGGTGATGTCGCACGGCACGGGGGGCTGGTACGGCGAGCACTACGACACCGCGCTGGCGCTGGCGCACGCCGGCTTCGTGGTCGCGGCGGTGAGCCACACCGGCGACACCTACGACGACCAGAGCCAGGTGCTGCAGATCTGGAAGCGGCCGCAGCAGATCCACCGGCTGATCGATTACATGCTGGCGGACTGGAGCGGACACGCGAAGCTCGACTCCGGCCGGGTCGGCATGTTCGGCTTCTCGGCCGGCGGCTTCACCGCCCTGGTCGCCGCGGGCGGGACCGCCGATCTGAGCCTGGTGCAACCGCACTGCCTCAAGCTGCCAACGGCGTTCGAGTGCGGACTGGTGGGCAAGCAAACGCCTGATGCCTCCGCGCACCCCCTGCCGCTGCGGTCGGCCTTCGTCCACGACGCCCGGATCAGAGCCGCCGTCGTCGCCGCGCCGGCGCTCGGCTTTTCCTTCGAGCGCGAGGGGCTAGCGGGCGTTCGCGTCCCGCTGCAGCTCTGGCGCGCCGAAGACGATCATCTGCTGCCCAACCCCGACTACGCCGAGGCGGTGCGCATCGCCCTGCCGCAGCCGCCGGAGTACCACGTGGTCGCCAACGCCGACCACTTCGACTTCCTGGCGCCCTGCAGCGACCCGCTGGCGAAGGCCGTGCCGATGATCTGCAGCGAGCGGCCAGGCTTCGACCGCGCGGCGTTCCACGCCCAATTCGATGCGGCCGTGGTGGCGTTCTTCCAACGGACGCTGGCGGCCCGCTAGCTGGTCGCGTTGGTCTGGCCGCTGTGCTGCAGCCGAGCCCGCATCGCCTTGAGCTCCGTCTTGCAGGGCCTAGAGAACGACATGAAGTGCGCCTTGGCGCAGGCCTTCAGCGCTCCGTTGCCCGGCTTGGCGTCGGGACAGGCCTTCTGGAAGTCGGCGGCGCAGATTTGGCGCACCTCGGCAGTGTCGGCGGCGGCGGTATTGGCGGCGGGTTCGGCCGCCGCGGCGCCGGCGACGATCAGGCTGATGGCGAGGGCGGCGGCGGTCAGACTCGGTCGGGTCATGGCTGCCTCCGGAACTACTCCTGTCTCCCACGCAGCGATAGGACGATTCCTTCGCCGGAAGATGTCATCCCGAACGTCCTTCCAGCTCCGCCAGCCTCCGCCGGAAGAAGCGCCGTTCCGGGTTGTGCCGCGCCAGCCGCAGCGCGTCCCGATAGGCCGCGGACGCCTCGTCCCGGCGGCCGAGGCGGCGCAGCAAGTCGGCGCGGACGGCGGGGAGCACGTCATAGCCGTCCAGCGTCCCACGCGCGGCCAGCGCCTCGACGCGCGGCAGGGCCGCGGCGGGCCCGTCGACCATGGCCAGCGCCGCGGCGTGGTTGAGTTCGATCACGGGCGAGGGCGAGAGCCGCAGCAGCACGGCGTAGAGCCCCTCGATCTGCCGCCAGTCGGTCGCCTGCGGGGTCGGCGCCTGGGCGTGCAAGGCGGCGATGGCGGCCTGGACGGCGTAGGCCGACGGCGGCGTCGCGGCCTTCAGCGCCGGCTCGACCAGGGCCAGACCCTCGGCGATCATCGCCCGGTCCCACAGCCCGCGGTCCTGGTCCTCGAGCAGGACGAGGTCGCCGGCGGCGTCGTAGCGGGCCGGGCGGCGGGCATCGTGCAGCAGCATCAACGCCAGCAGCCCCGGCACGTCGCTGCGCGCTTGTCCGCTGCGTTCTGGGCCGCGGCCGGGCAGCAGCGCGTCCAGCCGGCGCGCCAGGCCGATCGCCTCGGCCGCCAGGCTCTGGCGCGGATCGCCGGCGTAGGCCTCGGTGAACACCAGGTAGATCACCGCCAGCACGCCGCGCACCCGCTCGTCGAGCAGCTCGCGCGGCGGGGTGCGGTAGGGGATGCCGGCGGCGCGGATCTTGGCCTTCGCCCGCACCAGCCGCTGCGCCATGGTCTCCTCGGTGACCAGGAAGGCGCGGGCGACGGCGGTGGTCGGCAGCGAGCAGACCGTGCGCAGGGTCAGCGCCACCTGCGCCTCCAGCGCCAGCGCCGGGTGGCAACAGGTGAAGATCAGCCGCAGCAGGTCATCGTCGCCGAACGCGACCTCGGCCTCGTTCGGCTCGACCGGCGCGGCCTGGCGGTCGATCTCGGCCTCGACGGCGAGCCGTTCGTGGCGGGCGCGGGCGCTGACCTTGCGGCGCAACTGGTCCAGCGCGCGCCGTCTGCCGACGGCGATCAGCCAGGCGCGGGGGTTGTCCGGCGGCGCGTTTGCCCAGGCGACGGCCGCGGCGGCGAAGGCCTCCTGCAGGCCCTCCTCCGCCAGGTCGAAGTCGCCCACCAGCCGGATCAGGGTGGCGAGCGCCTCGGCGCCGTGGCGGCGGAAGGCGTCGTCGATGCAGGAGGCCGCGCCGCCCACGTCACGTCACCTCAAGGGCCTACATCGACCAGACCGGCCGCACCTCGATCGAGCCGTGCTTCGCGGTCGGGACCTTGGCGGCGATGCCGACGGCCTCGTCCAGGTCCTTGGCCTCGACCAGGTAGTAGCCGCCGAGCTGCTCGCGGGTCTCGGCGAACGGGCCGTCGGTGGTCAGCGTCTTGCCGTCCCGCACCCGAACCGTGGTCGCGGTGTTGACGGGCTTCAGCCGGTCGGCCGACTTGAAATTGCCGTTCTGGATGATGCCCTGGGTGAAGGCGCCATAATCGGCCATCAGGGTGGCGGCGTCCTGGTTCTGGTCGTCGGATTCGGCGCTGTAGATCAGCAGCAGGTACTGCATGGGATGGCTCCGTCTGGGATGTCCGCGGCGTTGCGCCGCCGCAGACCCTAGTCGAACCTGCTAAGCCCAGATCGACGGGCGCGCGAAGAAAATCTCCCCTACTCCGCCGCCACCTTCAGCGCCGGCTGTTCGGCGGTTCCGAGATGCCTCAGGAAGAAGCGCTCCCAGCTGGCGCCTTCGAAGTCGGGGATGTCCATGTGGCCGCCGGGGTTGATGTGCATGGTCTTTTCGGCCGAGCTGAAGGCGTTGAAGAGCGCGACGCCGTCCTCGCGCTTGGCGACCGCGTCATCCCATTGGAAGACGAACTCCACCGGGATGGTGATCTGGCGCGCGGCGGCCTCGAACTCGGCGGCGCCCGGGCGCAGGCCGGCCAGGCCGAGCACGGCGGCGGTGATGCGCGGCTGCTGGGCCACGAACGGCACCCCGATCGCGGTCCCCATCGAGACGCCCCAGTAGCCGACCGGGCCGCCCGCGCCGACGAAGTCGAAGCTCAGCGCCGCGTCCAGCGCCGCGTTCCACTCGGGCACCGCCCGGGCCGTGCGCCCGGCCATCAGCTTCAGCCGCTCCGGCGTCCAGGCGCCGGGCGCCTGGCCCGTAACTCGGGCGCCGACCTCACGCATCATCTCCACCGCCTCGGCGCGGCTGATCCGGTCGCCGTGGCCGGGCGCGTCGATCGCCAGCGTGGCGTAGCCGTGGCGCTGGGCGAACTGGCGGGCGCGGGCGGTGATGCCGGGGGTCTTCTTGTGCTGCGAGCCGCCGTGGCCCATCAGCAGCAGCGGACGCGGACCCGCGGCGCCGGCCGGCGCCCAGATCACCGCCGGAACGGTCTCGCCGGCCACCGTCAGCTGGAACGACCGGCGGGTGACGCCGTCCTCGGTGCGCTCGTCCGTGAATTCCATGGCGTCCTCCATCGCGCTACAGTTTGGCGCGCTACAGTTTTGGGCAGGGGTGACCAGCCAGACGCGCCCCGTCAAGAGCCGGTGCGGAGGAAACCATGAGCGATGTGATGGACCAGGCCGATCTCGCCGCGGCCGAGCCGCCGCCGGGCTGGCGCGACGGGGCGATGCTGGACGGACGGTTCCCGGTGGCGTTCGAGCAGTCCGTGCCCGCCGCGATGCAGCTGGTGATGGCCCACTTCACCGCCATCGCCCGCCGCGACCTGGCGGGCATCGCCGAGACCCTGCACTTCCCGTTCGCGATCTACGAGGGCGCCCAGGCCGATGTCTACGAGACCGGCCGCGCGTTCCTGGCCGAGCCGCCGCGCCAGTTCGACTTCACCGGCGCGGCGCCGGTGAAGGGCCACGGCGGGCTATCGGTGATGCCGGGCAGCTACGACATGCTGGCGGGACTGGAGCTGCACACCTTCAACCCGATCAACGTCGGCCTGACCCTCAGCTTCACCCGCCACGCGCCGTGGGGCGAGAAGCTGGAGACCTGCGAGGGCGTCTATGCGGTGACCAACAACGACGGGCGCTGGGCGATCCAGCTGGCCTCGACCATCTTCACCCCAGCGTTCCAGGAGCCGGTGGCCTACCGCGACGCGGTGGAGGCCAACCTGCGCCACGGCCGCGACTGGATGCTGGGCTGGTCGCACTCAGACGCGCAGGTCTTGGCCTCGCGCCGGCCATCGCCCGGCCGCCAGGCGTCGGTGTCGGGCGGGACCAAGGTGCGCGAGGTCGACCCGGTCGGCGGGCCGATGGCCGGCAACTTCCTGGCCTCGGCGCGCAGCCGCAAGCCGATGGCGATCTACGGGACCGAGGGCGTCGCCTCGCGGCTCTCGGTGCGCCAGATCGCCACCGGCGAGCAGGCCCAGGCGCACACGCCGCAGAGCCAGTTCGACAACTTCAACAACTCCGCCCGCGGCGGCTTCGAGGCCTACGGCTACACCCTGGTGCTGCCGAACCAGCGCGTGCTGCACGCCACCGTCGACAAGGCCCACACCTTCGGCGGCTACATCCGCTACACCCCCCAAAGCGAGATGATCTCCGAGACCCACTCGCTCGGCATCATGACCTACGTCGACCAGGTCTGGGGCGCGGCGGGCATGCTGGGGCAGTGCATGTATCGGGATCGGACCAACGACGTGCGATCCTGATCGTAGAACTCGCCTACTGGGTGAATCCCGCAGCGCTACCTTGAAGGTTTAGGCAGGTTAACATAACGTTAATATCTGGACCAATTGAGGGTTGTGTGACGATGTCTGCGATGCGCTCTATGGTGTCTGTGATGTGCGGGCTAGCGGCGGGAACCGCGCTGGCGATGACAGCTCAGGCGGCGATGGCCGAGACCAATGTCTTGTTGGGCACGACGCCGGTCGTTGCCGGCACGCTTGGAGAGCTGCGGCCTGGTTCCGGATGGTCCAACCTTCCCGAGGCGCCTGTGACCAGCCTCACGGACGGCGTCTTCCGTCCGAACGAAACCACCTGGAACGACGGGTCGGTCTGGTGGGACGAATTCCAGGGCGGACCCGTCACCATCACCTTCAACCTCGGCGCCGTGCACCAGCTGAACCGTTTTGTGATCCAGGCCGACAACAACGACTACTATCAGCTGCAATACCTGAGCGGGGCGACTTGGGTGAACGCCTTCGAGGCGGTGGCGATACCCGGTTACGGTTTGATGACCCGCGACAGCGGCCTCGTGCCGGCCATACAGACCAGCGAGCTGCGGCTCATCGAGCCCTTCCCGCCGGTGTACCCCGCCGACCAGTATTACGCCGTCTCGGAGGTCCAGGCCTTCCAGGTCCCGGAACCGGCGACCTGGGCGTTGATGCTGCTCGGCGTCACGGCGATCGGCGCCGGGATGCGGATGCAGCGCAAGGCGGCCCTCGCCGCCTGACGCCAACCGCTCCTCCCCCGCTATCGCGGGTGAGGAGCGAGGTTGCTGTCATTAGGGTGTCAGCAGGCCCTCTAGCGCGGCGTGGTCCCCTCCACTACGTTCCCAGCCATGCCCACTCCCCCCGCCGCCGGCGTGGCCGATGCCTCGCGGGCCTTCGTCTATGATGCGAACAGCGCGCCCGCGCTTTGGACGCCGCACCGGCCGGTGCGGCCGGAGAAGCATGAGGGCGGCAGGCGGTTCAAACTGGTCAGCGACTATTCCGCGGCCGGCGACCAGCCGGAGGCGATCCGCGAGCTCACCGAGGGCATCAACGCGCGCGACCACGAGCAGGTGCTGCTCGGCGTCACCGGGTCCGGCAAGACCTTCACCATGGCGCGGATCATCGAGGAGACCCAGCGTCCGGCGCTGATCCTGGCCCACAACAAGACCCTGGCCGCCCAGCTCTATTCCGAGTTCAAGTCGTTCTTCCCCGAGAACGCGGTCGAGTACTTCGTCAGCTACTACGACTACTACCAGCCCGAGGCCTACGTCCCGCGCACCGACACCTACATCGAGAAGGACTCATCGCTGAACCAGCAGATCGACCGCATGCGCCACTCGGCGACGCGGGCGATCCTGGAGCGCGACGACGTGATCGTGGTCGCCTCGGTCAGCTGCATCTACGGCATCGGCTCGGTGGAGACCTACTCGGCCATGACCTTCACCCTGAAGGTCGGCGAGAAGATCAACGAGAAGCAGCTGGTCGCCGACCTGGTGGCGCAGCAGTACAAGCGCAACGACAACGCCTTCGAGCGCGGCACCTTCCGCCGCCGCGGCGACACCATCGAGATCTTCCCGGCCCACTACGAGGACCGCGCCTGGCGCGTCGCCCTGTTCGGCGACGAGGTCGAGGCGATCAGCGAGTTCGACCCGCTGACCGGCAAGAAGACCGCCGACCTCACCAGCGTCAGGGTCTACGCCAACAGCCACTATGTGACCCCGCGCCCGACGCTGATCCAGGCGGTCGGCCTGATCAAGGCCGAGCTGAAGGAGCGGCTCGACTGGCTGGTGAAGGAAGGCAAGCTCCTGGAGGCGCAGCGGCTGGAGCAGCGCACCACCTTCGACCTGGAGATGATCGAGGCCACCGGCAGCTGCGCCGGCATCGAGAACTACAGCCGCTACCTCACCGGCCGCCGCCCTGGCGAGCCGCCGCCGACCTTCTTCGAATACATCCCCGACAACGCCCTGCTGTTCGTCGACGAGAGCCACCAGACCGTGCCGCAGATCGGCGCCATGTACCGCGGCGACTACCGGCGCAAGTTCACCCTGGCCGAGTACGGCTTTCGCCTGCCCAGCTGCCTCGACAACCGCCCGCTCAAGTTCGAGGAGTGGGAGGCGATGCGGCCGGACAGCGTGTTCGTCTCGGCCACCCCGGCGGCGTGGGAGCTGGAGAAGACCGGCGGCGTCTTCGTCGAGCAGGTGATCCGCCCCACCGGCCTGATCGATCCGCCCGTCGAGGTGCGCCCGGTCAGCAAGGGCGGGGCCTCGCAGGTCGACGACGTGATCGCCGAGTGCCGCGAGTTCGCCCTGCGCGGCTACCGCACCCTGGTCACCGTGCTGACCAAGAAGATGGCCGAGGACCTCACCGAGTATATGCACGAGCAGGGCCTGCGCGTGCGCTACATGCACTCCGACATAGACACCCTGGAGCGGATCGAGATCATCCGCGACCTGCGGCTCGGCGCCTTCGACGTGCTGGTCGGCATCAACCTGCTGCGCGAGGGCCTGGACATCCCCGAGTGCGGCCTGGTGGCCATCCTCGACGCCGACAAGGAGGGCTTCCTGCGCTCCGAGACCAGCCTGATCCAGACCATCGGCCGCGCCGCGCGCAACATCGACGGCAAGGTGATCCTCTACGCCGACAGCATCACCGGCTCGATGGAGCGGGCTATGGCCGAGACCAACCGCCGCCGCGAGAAGCAGACGGCGTACAATCTGGAGCACGGCATCACGCCGGAAAGCATCAAGAGCCAGATCAAGGACATCCTCGCCAGCCCCTACGAGCGCGACCGCGTCACCATCGACGCCGGCGTGGCCGAGGACGCCCGCCCGTTCCTCGGCCACAACTTCCAGTCCACCCTGCGCGACCTGGAAAGCCGCATGCGCAAGGCCGCCGCCGACCTGGAATTCGAGGAAGCCGCGCGGCTGCGCGACGAGGTCAAGCGCCTGAAGATGCTGGACCTGGAATTCGCCAACGAGGTGTTCACACCGGAGGGGGAGACGGTGGACCGCGCGGCGCCGGGGCGGCTGAAGGCGGCGGCGCGGGCGGAGGCACAGGAACGCTTCCGCAAACACGGTCGAGCGCGCCGATAAACGCGCTGCCTCTCTTCCCCCTGCCGGGGGGAAGCGACTCGGCGCACCGCGCCGAGCGGAAGGGGGCCTCCGCCTTCGCCTCTTCCAGTTTCTCTGCACGCCCCCCGCCCGCCCAGCTGCGGCGATGTTTCACGTGAAACCGCCATTTCCCGATAATATCGGTCTCCTGCCCCGGACGCCGACACGGCGGCGCCCCAGATTTTCTACGATCTCACGATGTCAAAGACCCCGCGTTCTGCCGAACGCGCGGCACCAAGACCCACGCAGGTGAATCGCCGTCAAGTGAGCGGACGGCTCGACAGCCAGCGGCCTCAACCAGATTCACCGTTGGTACAGCTTTAATTAGCACTGTCATGATATCGGCTCGCGCGACACTGGTATTTCGACAAGTCTCCAGGGGGCGACTGAGACCTGCATGACGCAACGAGCGATCCTGTGCGCGGCGGTGATGGGCACAATCGCCCTATTGGCCGCACCGCCCTCTTGGGCGGGAATGCAGTTTCTCAGTTACCAGGGCGAAGACGCGATTCACCA
>DATNIH010000027.1:0-33864 GCA_035604515.1 Caulobacteraceae bacterium
TCGGCCACCGGCTACGGCCTATCCGGGCCGGAGCGAGACAACCTGGCCATGGACATCACCATTCAGGCCGCGTCCGGCGCGATCAGCGTCACCGGCTTCGCCGACGGGCCGCCGGTGAAGGCTGGCCCGGCGATCGCCGACTTCCTCTCGGGCACGCACCTCTACGGCGCCATCGTCACGGCGCTGTACGAGAGGGAGCGCACCGGTCTGGGCCGCCTGGTCGAGGTGGCGATGATCGAGACCATGTTCCCGACCTTGGCGTCGAACCTCGGCATGATCCACAACAACCCCGAGCGGCCGCTCGGGCGCACGGGCAACCGCCACGGCGGCCTCGCGGTCTCGCCCTACAATGTCTACGCCTGCAAGGACGGCTGGTTCGCCATCATCTGCACCAACGAGGAGCATTGGCGAAACCTGACCGCCGCCATGGGGCGTGGCGACCTGGCCGAGGACCCTCGCTTCGCCACCAACGCCGCCCGCGTCGAGCACATGGAGGCGACCGACGCCGCGGTCGAGGCCTGGGCCGCCGCCCTGACCCGCGCAGATATCTTCGCCGCCACCGGCGCCTATCGGGTGCCGTCGGCACCGGTGCGCGATCTTTACGAGGTGCTGGGCAACACGCACATGAAGGAGCGCGGCATGCTCGAGACCATCGACCACCCGAGTCTGGGCCCAATCACCGTGCCCGGCAGCCCGCTGCGTTACCATGGCACGCCACAGCTGGCGGCGACGCCGAGCCCAGCCATCGGCGCCGACAACGCCGAGGTCTACGCCGAGCTGCTCGGCCTGGGCGCCGAGGAGCTGGAGGCGCTGCGCCAAGACGGGGTGATCTGAGCGCAATTCCCACGCCTCCTCCCGTTCGAGCGCCAACTCCCTTCCCCCTGGCGGGGAAGGGTCGGGGATGGGGTGTCAGCTCGGTGTCGGCCGCTCCGGCGTCTCGCAGCCCTCTCGGCAAGCATCCAGCCTGCACCCCCACCCCTGACCCCTCCCCGCAAGGGGGAGGGGAACTGAGCCTCCTCGGCAGCGAAGAGGGGGCTGGTGCATTTGCGTCGGTGAAGCGCGATACTCGCATCAGCGACGAGCGTCGCCGTCGCGAGCTGGAGCAGCCCATGCCCGATGACCTGTCGGCCGTCCGCCCGAAGAACTACGACCCCAACATTCCGTGCATCAAGGACCAGGTGTCGCCGCAGGAGTGGGCGGCGCGGGTCGATCTGGCCGCCTGCTACCGGCTGATCGACCTCTATGGGATGAGCGACTTGATCGCCAACCACGTCTCGGCGCGCGTCCCCGGCGAGCCGGGGCACTTCCTGATCAACCCCTACGGCCTGCTCTACGACGAGATGACCGCGTCCTCGATGCTGAAGATCGACCTAGACGGCGCCGTGATCGCCCAGCCGCCGTTCGACTACGGGGTCAACCGGGCCGGCTTCGTGATCCATAGCGCGATCCACCGCGCGCGCCACGACGTCGACTGCGTGATCCACACCCACACCGCCGCCGGCATGGCGGTCTCGTCGCTGGACTGCGGCCTGCTGCCGCTCAACCAGACCGCCATGCGCTTCGCCCACGTGGCCTATCACGACTACGAAGGCGTGGTGCTGGACCTGTCGGAACAGGAACGGCTGGTGGCCGACCTGGGCGACCACGACCTGATGATCCTGCGCAACCACGGCCTGCTGGTCGTCGGCGCGACCATCCCCCAGGCCTTCAACCACATCCACCGCGCCGAACTGGCCTGCAAGACCCAGCTCATGGCCATGGCCAGCGGCGCCGGCCTGATCTCGCCGGCCGAGAGCGTGATCGAGGCGACCTTCCAGGCCTACCAACCCCACACGCGCCGCCCGTTCGGGGTGCTCGACTGGCCCGCGCTGCTGCGCAAGCTGGACCGGATGGATCCGTCGTACCGCACTTAGAGCCGACGGCTCTGCACTGGCGCCGGGAATCATCATCCTGGCCTCGATAGTCGGACAGTGAACACGGCGCCGCCGTGCCTTGCGGGGCGCGATCCAGCCGCCAGCATCTGCATTAGATCGTTCATCTGTTGGATGGGCGCGCGGCCGTCGCACCACGCCGCCGGTGAACCCTCGGCACATTGGGCCCGGACGATCTTATCGAGCGATTAAGCGTAATATCGTACAAACAGCGGCATGATCGGCGAGTCCGCCCCTTTGGGATTCGGGCGGCGATCAGCAGGCCCGAGTCCCCCAGACTGCGCCATCCCCGTGGCCGTCGAAGACGTCCGCCCCGTGGACAACCGCCGTCGCGTCCGTCGAGCCAGGACATTGCTGGCGGGGAAGATCGTCATCGCGCAGGGTCTCAACATCCTCGATTGCATGATCCGTGACTTCTCTTCCGGCGGCGCCCGAGTGCGGATCAACGCTGCGACGCCGCTGCCGCCCAAGGTGAGCCTGCTGGTGATCAAGGAGGGCTTGCTGTTCGAGGCCAACGTCGCTTGGCGTCAGGGCGACGAGACCGGCGTGACCTTCGTCGGGCAATATGATCTTCGGGGCGATGTCGACCCCGCGCGCAAGGGTATCCGCGCCTTGTGGGCGCAGCTGACCTCCTCACGATGAGTGGCCTCTGCTACGGGCGACACCCGAGGGGTGGCGGTGACGGAGGGATTCGAACCCTCGGTACGGCTTTACACCGTACAACGGTTTAGCAAACCGCCGCCTTCAGCCACTCGGCCACGTCACCCCGAAGGAAGCCCGCGTCGATAGCCGTTCGCGCGTCGCGGCGCAATCTGCGCGGGGGGTTTGGCCTCGGTCTCAATTCCCGTCCCCAATACATGTCATCCCGGCCGGCGCCGCGCAGCGGCGTAGAGCCGGGATCTACTCTGCGCCTGCGGAGGAAGTAGATCCCGGACGAGTCCGCTGCGCGGCTCTCCGGGATGACAATGCTTATAGCCGTCACGAGTTGGTAGGCGAATTGCCGCCGTGGAACCGGCCGAACAAACGCGCGGACATCACGCCGATCAGCAGAACGCCCCCGCCCACGGCGATGACATTGTCGGCGGCGTGCGGATCGAAGTGTCCCACGCGGGCGATCAGCAGGTAGGCGATGACGAAGTTCGCAAACCCCCAGAGCACGTTCACGGTCGAGGATGAGAGACCTTGACCGGGCGGCTTGGCGAACGGGCTCTGAAACGGCTGCCCCATCACGCCGCTGACGAAATGCGGGAGGCCGTTCGCCGCAAATGCGCCGCCGAACAGGTAGGATAGGTCGTGAAGCCAATCCATGATCAGGCGCTCCTCCAGATGATCTGACGCGTCGTTAGGCTTAACAGATTGCGGCGTAGGACTTGCTCTGGGCGGTCCCATCATGTCCATCGCCCTCGGCCGCGCCCACGAAACGTCCCAGGTCGAAACGTCCGCGTCGGACGCGCCGGGGGAGCTGGTCCTCGACGAGACCATGCGCATCGACGCGCTGCCGCCGGCCGAGCAGCCGCGCGAGCGCCGCGGTCCGATGCGGCCGGCGTCGCTGTCCCCCACCCGCTCGCGCCTCACCGGCTGGATGCTGGGGGCGATCTTCCGCATCGGCGACGCCGTGGCGATGGGCGCGGTGGCCATTTCCGCAGCGCCTTTGGCGACCGGCCACATTACGCCGTCGTCGCTGACGCCGTTCATCGTCGGCGGCGTCGCGTTGATCTGGAGCCTCTCGACCATCCACGCCTATTCGTTCCCGCAGCGCGAGGGGCTGGGCCGGCATCTGGTCAAGGTGGCGGCGGGCTTCGGCCTGGCGGCGCTGGCGCTCGAGTTCCTGATGCTCGGCTTCCATCCGGCGACGATCGCGCAGGCGCCGTTCGGGCTGTGGTTCGTCGCCAGTTTCGCGACGCTTTACGGCCTGCACATGCTGTGGTGGGCGATGGTGCGCCGCTGGCGCGCCGCCGGCCGACTCACGCCCAACATCGTCGTGGTCGGCGCCAACGCGAACGCCGAGCGCCTGGTGGACGCGGCGATGAAGAGCGGTGAGACCGCGGTGCTGGGCGTGTTCGACGACCGCATCGCCCGCAGCGGCCGCGATGTCGCCGGCGTGCCGGTGCTGGGCGACACCCAGGCGCTGCTCGCCCACCGCATCATGCCGTTCGTCGACCGCGTGGTGATCGCGGTGCCGCAGAACGCCCAGGCCCGGGTGCGCCAGCTGATCGAACAGCTCGAGGTGCTGCCCAACGAGGTGATGCTGTTCATCGACCAGGGGCCGGCCGGCCGCGCCGCCGCGCTCTCGCGGCTCGCCGAGGCGCCGCTGGCCCCCGTCTCCGGCCTGCCCAGCAACGAGCGCCGCGCGCTGGTGAAGCGGGCGCAGGACCTGATCGTCGGCAGCCTGGCGCTGCTGCTCGGGCTGCCGGTGATGCTGCTGATCGCCATCGCCATCAAGCTCGACAGCCCCGGCCCGGTGTTTTTCCGCCAGCGCCGGCACGGCTTCAACAACGAAGAGATCCTGGTCTGGAAGTTCCGCTCGATGCGGCCCTCCAGCGATCCGACCGTCGGCGTGCGCCAGGTGAGCGCCGACGACGACCGCGTCACCCGCGTCGGCAAGATCATCCGTCGCAGCAGCCTCGATGAGCTGCCGCAGCTGTTCAATGTGCTGAAGGGCGAGATGTCGCTGGTCGGCCCGCGCCCGCACGCGGTCGGCATGAGGACCGGCAAGACCGAGAGCGCCCGGCTGGTGGCCGAATACGCCCACCGCCACCGCATGAAGCCCGGTATGACCGGCTGGGCGGCGATCAAGGGCTCGCGCGGACCGGTCGACACGCCGGAGCTGGTCAAGCGCCGCGTGGCGCTCGACATCGAGTACATCGAGCGCCAGTCGCTGAGGCTCGACCTGATCATCATGGCCCAGACCATCCCCTGCCTGCTGGGCGACGACGACGTGGTGCGCTGATGTTCTGGCGCGGCGTGGTCGGCTACCTGCCGATGAACATCGTGCAGGGGCTGGTGGGCTTCTGCTCGATCTTCGTCTTCACCCGGCTGCTGACGCCCGCCGAGTTCGGCGTCTATGCGCTAGCGTTCTCGGCCACCAGCCTTGGCCACACGCTGGTATTCACCTGGCTGGAAGCAGCGATGGCGCGGTTCTATGCGCCCGAAGCGCAGGCCGGGCGGCTGTCGGACCACTTCGTCACGCTCTATCGGTGCTGGCTGGGCGCGGCGGCGGTGTTCGTCGCCATCGGTGGCGCGGCGCTGGTGCTGTGGCCGGGTGATGGGCCGATCAAGCTCGCCGTGGCCGCCGGCATGGCGGCGACGCTCGCGCGCAGCCTGGCCAAGCTGAACCAGGAGCGCCGCCGCGCCGCCGGCGACGTGCGCGGCGCGGCGCTGATGGACATGGCCCAGACGCTGGGCGGTTTCGCGATCGGCGCCGGCCTGATCTATGCCGGCCTAAAGGGCGCGGCCCCGATCGCCGGGCTGGGCGCGGCCGCGGCCGTGGTGTTGGTGTTCCTGCTGCCGGCGGAGCTGAAGCGTGGCGGGGGCGGCGTCTTCGAGGCGCAGCGGGCCAGGACCTACGCCTCGTATGGCCTGCCGGTGGCGCTCTCGCTGATCTTCGCCCTGGCCCTGGCCACGACCGACCGCTTCCTGCTGGCCGCCTACCTTGGCGACGCCACCGTCGGCGTCTACCAGGCCGGCTATAGCCTGGCGAACCGGACGCTGGACGTGATGTTCATCTGGCTGGGCGCCGCCGGCGGGCCGGCGCTGATCGTGGCGCTCGAGCGCGGCGGAGCTGCGTCATTGGCCAAGGCCGCACGCGAGCAGGCCGGGCTGATGCTGGCGCTGGCGCTCCCCGCCTCGCTCGGCCTCGCCCTGGTGGCCCGGCCGCTGACGCAGGTGATGATCGGGCCGGCGCTGGCCGCCGGCGCGGCGGCGGTGACGCCCTGGATCGCCGCCAGCGCGCTCTTCGCTGGCCTCACTACCTACTACACGCACCAGGCCTTCACGCTCGGGCGTCGCACAGGCCTGCTGCTGCTGGCGATGGCGATCCCGGCGGCGGCCAACATCGCGTTGAACCTGCTGCTGATCCCCCGCCTTGGCCTGACCGGCGCGCTGGTGGCGACGACGGCCAGCTACGCGCTCGGCCTGGCCGCCTCCATCGGGCTCGGCCGCCGCGCCCAGCTCCTGCCCCTGCCGCTGTGGCCGTTGGCCCGCGCCGCCTTGGCTGCCGCAACGATGGGCGCAGTGGTGGCGCGTCTGCCCAGCCTCGGCGGTCTGGCCGAACTCGGGCTGAAGGCCGGCGTCGGCGCGCTGGTCTATGGCCTCGCCGCCTATGCGCTCGACGTCGCGGACGTCCGCTCACGGGGCAAGAACGCCGTGATGATCCTCCGTACCCGGATGGCGACATGAGCGCCGAAGCCGTCATCGTTGACAACGCCGCCTGGGCGGACGCCGCGCCGAAGCTCTCGGTGCTGATCCCGTTCTTCCGCGACGATCCCGCGCGTCTGCTGGCGGCGCTGGACCTGGCCGACACGCCGGTGGAGATCGTGCTGCTCGACGACGGCTCGGGCGACGCTGCGCTCGCCGCCCGCGTCGCCGATATCGCCCGCTCCGTGAGGAGCCCGGCGCGTTTCGTTAGTCTGCTGGCGAACGAGGGCCGCGCCGGCGGCCGCAACCGGCTGGCGGCCGAGGCGCGCGGCCGCCATCTACTGTTCCTCGACTCCGACATGCTGCCCGACGCGCCGGATTTCCTGCTGCGCTGGCTCTACCTGATTGACCTGGAAGACCCCGCGGTGGCGTTCGGCGGTTTCTCGCTGGACCAGGCGCCGCGGACCCGCGCCAACGCCGTGCACCGGGCGCTGGCGCTGCGCAGCGATTGCGTGCCGGTCGAGATACGACGGCTGGCGCCGGAGAAGTACGTCTTCACCTCCAACCTGCTGATCCGCCGCGACGTGTTCGACGCCGAGCCGTTCGACGCCGGCTTCGTCGGCTGGGGTTGGGAGGACGTCGAGTGGGGCATGCGCGTCTCGCGCCGCCACCCGATCCGCCACATCGACAATACCGCCACCCACCTTGGCCTGACGCCGGCGGCGGCGATCGCGGCCAAGTTCGAACAGTCCACCGCCAACTTCGCCCGGGTGGTCGCCGCCCACGCCGACATCGTGCGCAGCTATCCGAGCTACCGTGTGGCCAAAGCGCTGAAGCGCGCGCCGCTGCGTTCGCTGTGGCGGCCGTGGCTGAAGGCCGCCGCGCTGTTGGAGGCGGCGCCGGCCGGACCACGCGCCTTCGCCCTACGGCTCTACCGCGCCGCGCTCTACGCGGAGGCGGTCTGATGCAAGCTGGTCTGATGGAGGGGGAGTACCGCGCCGACAGCTCCTGGCGCGCCAAGGTGCGCCGCCGCACGGTGCGGCTTTCCTCCCGCCATCCGGCCCGCGCGCCGGCGCGGCCGATGCTGTCGTTCGCCTTCGACGACATCCCGGCCTCCGCCGCCGACGCCGGCGCCGAGATGCTCGAGCGGCGCGGTCTGAACGCCACCTACTACGTCGCCGCCGCCCTCGCCGGGACCGAGGCCGCGACCGGACGCATGGCCTGCGCGCAGGCGGTGCAGCGCCTGGCCGCCGCCGGCCACGAGATCGGCTGCCACACCTACACCCACCTCGATTGCGGCCAGGCCGCCGCGCGGGACGCGGTCGAGGACGTGGCGCTGAACGCCGAGACGCTGGCGCGCTGGGGTCTGCCGCGCCCCACCACCTTCGCCTACCCGTTCGGCGACGTCGCGCCGGCGACCAAGCGCGCGCTGGCCGGCCGTTTCCGCCTGATGCGGGCGACGCACCCCGGCCTGGTCACAGCCGGCTCGGACCTCAACCAGGCGCCGTCCATCGGGGTCTGGGGCTCGCAAGGCCAGGCGCTGGCGCTGCGCTGGCTGAAGCGGCTGGCCCACCGCCCCGCCTGGCTGATCCTCACCACCCACGACGTCGCCGACCGTCCGTCCGAGTGGGGCTGCACGCCGGCGACGCTGGCGCTCATCGCGGACACGGCGCTCGCCGCCGGCGTCGAGGTGGTGACCGTGGCCGAAGGCGCGGCGCGCGTCGGCTAGATCCCGCGGCGGTGGCATGTCGCGTGCAGCGCCCGCTGCCACGATCGGGTGGGTGTAATGACGTCAGACACTTATGAGGCCGGCGCGGCCGAAACCGAACGCGCCGCCTGGCCGCCATCCCAGCCCGGGCTGCGCCGGGCGGAACGGGTGGTCACGCTGCTCGCCCTGGTCGCTTACGTCGCGCTCCTGGGCGTGGGCTGGTGGGTGAGCCAGCGACTGCTCCCAGATACGCTCGCGCTGCATGTCGGCTCGCACGCCGTGCGTATCGCCAACATCCACGACAAGATCCTCAACAACGCGATGGTGGTGCTGCTGATCCTGCCGGCGGCGCTCTGGCTGGAGTGCCTGCTGGTGGGTTGGCGGGCCAGCTCGCTGCGGCAGATGCTCGTCGGCGCCACCGCGTCGATCAGGACCGACATCGCCTTCTTCGTGCTGCTGCAATCGCACCTGATGGACCTGGTCGGCAAGCTCATGCTGCTGGGGGCGTCGATGATCTCGGGCCTGTGGCTGCGCGACTGGCTGCACGCCCACCTCGGCTTTGCGGTCGATCCCAGCGGCCTGCCGCTGGCGCTGCAGATCGCGATCTTTTTTCTGGTCTACAGCTTCTTCGACTACTGGACCCACCGGCTGGACCACACCCGCTACTTCTGGCCGCTGCACCGCTACCACCACGCCGCGCACGACTTCTGCGTCATCACCGCGACGCGCGCCCACCCGGCGCAGTTCGCGGCGATCTTCATCATCAACCTGCCGATGGCGGTTCTGGGCGCATCGCCGGCGGTGATGATCTTCGTCAACGTCGCCGTCAGCGCGGTGGGCTTCGTGATCCACTCGCGGATCGACTCGAACTGGGGCTGGATCGGCCGCTGGGTGGTGCAGTCGCCGACCCACCACCGGCTTCACCACAAGCTCGACATGAGCCACCCCACCGGCCACTTCTCCATGGCCCCGATCTGGGATCATCTGTTCGGCACCTGGTACGGCGAGGCCGATCAGTCACTGCCGATCGGGGTGGAGACTCCATACCGACACGGCTTCTGGGTGGGGCCTGACCTGGCCCGCGACTATTGGGACTTCTGGCGCGGGTGGTTCAAGCGCGCCACCTGAGGCGAAGCAAGGGCCCGCGTCGGCGCCGCATCCGGCAGCGCCAGCTTCACCGCCAGCGCGACGAAGATCACCCAGCGCATGTCGTTGTAGACCACCGCGATGCTCTCGGTGAGGCTGGTCAGGCTGTAGAGCACGAAGAACGGCAGCGCGAGGTAGGCGCCCTTGTCGCGGTAGAGCGCGACGATGTTGGCGACCAGGGTCTGCAGATAGAACGCGGCCCAGGCGGCCAGGCCCGGCACGCCCAGCGACAGCCACTGCTCCAGCCAGGAATTGTGGGCGTGGTGGGCGCGGAATCCCGCGTCGTGGGTGATCCACGCCAGCGGGCCCCACTGGTCGGTCTCGTCCCAGATCGCCGCGTAACCGAAGCCCTGCCAGGGCCGCTCGTTGATCTGGCGCATCACCCCGGCCCAGATTTTGGTGCGTCCGGTCAGGGTGGCGTCCTTGCCGAGCAGGCCGAACACCAGGTCGGAGGCGAAGAAGATCACCGCCGCCGCGGCGCCCAGGGCGACGACGGCGGTCCAGGTGGCCGCGACGCTGCTCGCCGGCCCGCGGCGCACCGCCCAGACCAGGCCGATCGCAGCGCCGCTCAGCACGACGGAGACCAGCGAGGTCTTCGAGGTGCTCATCAGCACCAGCATGAAGCAGAGCGCCGAGGCGGCCCACCACAGCGTTGCCCGCTTGGGGTTGAGCAGGGCGGCGGCCGCGCAGATCGCCGCGCCCTGGGCCATGTTGTCGCCGAAGGTGTTCTTCTCCACCCACAGCCCGCGCCAGGCGCCCGGGAAGATGTCGGCCATGCGGCCGATCGCCGGGACGAACAGGCCGGTGAAGAGGCTGCAGACCGCCAGGACGACGAACGCCGCCCCGATCACCTCGGCGAGCCGGGCCCAGGAATAGCGCGCCGCCAGCACCACCCCGCCCAGCGTCGTGAACGCCAGGGCGAAGATGCGGCGCTGGGTCTGGTCCGGCGAGACCGACCAGAACATCGACAGGGCGGCGATGGCGAAGATCACGATCAGGAACGGCTGCCGGGCCAGCCCGCGCACCGTGTCCCACGGCGTCAGCGCCACCAGCGCCACCCCCGCGGCGTAGGCGGGCAGGAACAGGGTGCGGATCAGGGCGGAATCGCCGGACTCGTCGCCCCCGCCGCTGAGCGGCAGCTCCCAGCCCTGGCTGTAGGTGAGGATCATGAACACCGCGGCGGCGAAGGCGGCGGTCTCGATAAAGCTCCAGCGCGTCGGCCTCGCCCGCGGAAAAGCGCCGGCGATCACCGTCACGGCGCGGCGCCGCGCAGGAAGCCGGGCGGCTCGACGCGCACCCGGTTGACGAACAGGCCAGCGAGGCGGGCGCCGGCGGCGGCCAGGTCGTCGCGCAGCTCGGCCGGCGCGCGGGCGTCGCCCTCGTCGGCGGCGACCACCAGCACCACGTCGTCCATGAACGGCGAAACGGTGAGCCCGGCCTGCGAGCGCGCGGCCGCCGGAGCGTCGACCACTACCAAGTCGGCGTGGCGGCGCAGCGCCTTCCAGTAGTCCTGCACCGGCAGCACGTGCACGCCCTGGCGTCCGCGCATCGCCTCGCGGCGGAAACGGGTGACCCAGAAGCCGGCGCCGCCGGCGGCGTGCGAACTGATGTAGCGGGCGTCGGGCCAGGGCCGGCCGTCAGGGCGGCGCAGCGGCGGCTGCACGCTAAAGAACATGGAGCCGTCGGGCGTCGCCGCGGCCGGCTGGCCGAGCTCGCCATAGCGGCGCGGGTTGCGGGCGATCGCGGCGGCCTGGGTCTGACCCATCAGGTCGAGATCGACCAGCCAGACGCGGCGGCGCATCTGGCGGGCGGCGAAGAAGGCGAACTCGCGGGCGACGGTGGAGACGCCCTCGCCTTCCCGCGCGGCGATGAACTCGACCAGGCGGCCGCGTCCGCCCGGCGCAGCGCCGAGGGACGTCCAGAGCTCCGCCATTTCGGCGCTCAAATCCAGCATCGGCCCGAATCGCAGCCTGTCCGCCCAGGCGGAAGGCTAGTCCAATCCTTGGACGGAAGCACAAGCTGCGGCACTTCGCGCGGCCTCAGGCGGGCTGTTTGAGCGGGGCTGCCCCCAGTACGGGCAGATCCAGCGTGCGCCCGGCGCTGGCCGGCGTCGGCATCCCCGGCCGCAGGAACATCCGCAGCAGCCCGGCGCAGAGCGCGGAGAAGCCCGCGAACAGCAGCGCCAGCACCAGCACCGGCGCCTTCAGGCTCTTGCCCGTCGGCGGCGGGCTCGCGCGCTCGACGATGCGGATGTTGTCGTTGGTGGCCTGGGCGATCTGCTGCGAGGCCTCGGTTTCTTCGGCCTTGGCGGTGAGGTCCTTGACGTTGCTCTGCAGCGCGTCGCGGTCGAGGTTCATCGCCTGGTACTGCGGCTCCAGCTGCGCCAGGCGCAGGCGCCGCTCGGTGAGCTGGTTCATCTCGTCGGTCAGGGTGACGGCGGTCTGGCGCAGGCCGGCGACCTCGGCGGAGAGTTGCAGCCGCTCGGTCTGGAAGGTCTGGTAGACCGGATTGATCCCGGTGCGCTCCGGCCCCTTGCTGGTGGTGCGACCCGCGGCGATCGCGGCCTCGAGCTGGGCGATCTGGGCTTCCATGTCCTTGACCGGCTGGGCGTCGGGCTTGTAGCGCGACAGCAGGCTCTCGCGCTGCACCCGCAGGTCGGCAAGCTTGGCGGCGGCGGTCGGGTCGCTGTCGTGATAGAGCCCGATCTCCGGGGCCAGGCCCGCCAGCTCGGCGTCGATGGCGGTCAGGCGTCCCGCCTTCTCCTTCAGTGTCGCGTCGGTGGCGAGCTGCTGCTGCTCGATCTGGGCGGCCAGTTGCGAGAGCGAAGCCTTGTCGGCCTCGAAGTCGCCGATCTTGTTGCTGGAGAGGAAGTTCTGGTAGGCGCCGTCCTCCTCGGCCAGGCGCTGGGCGAAGGCGCGGCGCTGATCGTCGAGCGCCCCGGCGGTCGGGGTCAGCAGCACGGTGCGGCGAAACACCAGGTACTCTTCCAGCAGGGTGTTCAGCACCAGGGCGGCGCGCTGCGGGTCGGTGTCCTCGTAGGTCAGGCGGATCACCGGCAGCGCCGGGGCGGTATCGATCTTGAGGCGCCGGCCGATGCCGTCGGCCAGCTTGGCGACGATCAGGTCGCGACCCTCGGGCGTGGCGGCGGCGTAGGCCTTGGCCTGGTCCGGCGCGACCTTGTCGACGCCGAGGCGGCGCACCACGCGCATCTTCAGCGCGTCGCTGCCCATGATCTCGCTCTCCGACTGCAGCATCTGGTCGTTGTCGGGCACCGCGCCGCGGCCGGCGTCGCCTGAGCGCGGTTGGTAGACGTATTCCTGGCCAAGCTTCACCAGCACACTGGAGTGGGCGGGGTAAGCGGTCTTCAGCGTGAACGCGAACGCGCAGCCCAGGACGGCGATTCCCAGGAACACCGCCAGCATCAGCCAGCGCTCGCGCCAGAGCAGCGTCGGCACGTCGCCGGGGGCGTATTTCGAGCGCAACGCCCAGTCGCCACCGCCCTCACTGGGCCGCGGCGCCGATCGTGCCGGGAATACGCCTTGCGATGCCATGTTCCGCCGCCGAGAGAGCCAAAGACTCTGGCCCTTCGGATGAAGGCTCGCCGGGCGCGATTAAGGCTTCGTTACCCATTCTGCTTAACCTTTGTCGCATGCTCAGATCGCGCGCCATTCTGGCTCTTTTCGCCGTCTCCGCCCTGGCAGTCGTCCCGGCCGGCGCGATCGCCGCGCAGCAGTTCGCCAACATCCCCTACGCCACCTGGACCGACGACGAGCCGCAGTATCGGCTCTATCCCGGCGACGAACTCGACGTGGTGGTGCCCTCGGCGCCGGAGCTGAACAAGACCGTCACCGTGCAGCCGGACGGGCGAATCATGCTGCCGCTGGTCGCCCCGCAGATGGCGGCCGGCCGAAGCGCCGGCGAGCTGCAGCAGGAACTGAGCGCCGCCTACTCCAGCCAGCTGCTGCGGCCTGACGTCACGGTGGTGGTGCGCGCCCAACCGCTGAAGATTTTCGTCGGCGGCGAGGTCGGCAAGGCCGGGGTCTACGACATGCCCGGCGACATGGACGCGCTGCGCGCCATCGTCGAGGCCGGCGGCTTCCTGGATTCGGGCAAGAAATCGCAGGTGGTGATCATCCGCCGCAGCCGCGACGGGCGGCCGATGATGCGCACGGTCAACTTCGACCTGCCGGGCGTCCACACGGACCTGGTGCCGCTGCGCCGCTTCGACATCATCTATGTGCCCAAGACCGGCCTCGCCCAGATCGGAGTGGTCATGACCCAGCTGCGCAACGCCCTGCCGGTCAGCTTCAGCTACGCGTTCGGCGGCGTCACGCCGTTTTGAGTTCCCTAGGTCGCGACCTGGCTCGCCTCGTCGTCCGCATCGAAAGAAGTTGAACCGCGGAGCACGCGCAGGCTCGCGGAGCTATCGAGCATCGGGCAAACGGTGTTGGCTATGCGGCGGCCAAAATAGGCAGGCGCGCTCAGCGTATCTCCGCGATCTCCGCGGTTATCCCTTGGGATGTCGCCGACGGCCAAGCGTCGGTTGCTTCGTTCAGCCCTCCGCCAGCCACTGGCGCGCGGCGCGCTGGGCTTCGGCGACGTCGGCCGGGTCCATCTCGCGGCTCAGCTCCTTGCGGTAGATCTTGGCTTCCTGCGAGCCGCGCATGGCGGCCAGATTGAACAGCATGTGCGCGGAAACGAAGTCGAGCGGCGCGCCGCCCTGCCCGGTCGAATAGAGCAGCCCCATCCGGAACAGCTCGTCGCCCGACGATTCCGTGCCTGGCAGCGGCAGGGCGCAAGCGACGGTAGGTTCCCCAACCCCCAGCATGATCATCATCCTTCCCAGTGGCTGGACGTCGCCCGTTCTGGACGGCGATCTCCAACCCTGAAGGAGAAGAAAATCGGTGTTCATTGAAGATATGGTTAAGTCGCATTCGGCGTGCCGTGCTGTCGCAGGCCGCCACCCGCAAGCTAGGTACGCGCACGCTGCCCAAGCAGCACCGCCCTGGCCGCGGCGGCGCCCGGGCCAGTTCCCTGCATGCCGACGCCGACGAAGTCGCGCGCCTTGGCCATCGCCCGGCCCACCGCCTCGCGCGCCTCGACCCTGGCCTGCCAGGCTTTCACCGCCGGGAATTCGTCGAGATCGAGCCCCGCGTTCGAGCGCCCCTGCACCCAGGGCCAGGTGATCATGTCGGCGATGGTGTACTCGCCGGTGATGTAGTCCTTGCCCTGAAGCTGGGTGTTGAGGACGCCGTAGAGCCGGTTCACCTCGTTGGTGTAGCGGATCGCGCCGTACGCCACCTGGCGCTGGTCGTGGATGAAGCTGGGCGCGTAGTTGCGGAAGTGGGCCCGCTGGCCGGCGTTGGGGCCGAAGTTGGCCATCTGCCAGAACACCCACTCGTCGACCTTCACCCTCGCGCGTTCCTCCTGCGGGTAGAACCGTCCGGTCTTGCGGCCGAGGTACTGCAGGATCGCGCCGCTTTCGAAGATCGCGATCGGCGCCCCGCCGGGGCCGTCCGGGTCGACGATCGCGGGCATGCGGTTGTTGGGACTGATCGCCAGGAACTCGGGCTTGAACTGGTCGCCGCGGCCGATGTTGACCGGCTTGATCTCGTAGGGAACGCCCATTTCTTCACAGGCGATGGTCACCTTGTGGCCATTTGGCGTCGGCCAATAGTGGATCTCGATCGGCGCGGTCATCGGCCAGGCTCCGGAGGTCAGGCCTGCCTACTTGCGGCGGACAGCCGCAGGGCGCAAGCCTTGGTCCCGTTCAGGGTTGGTTCAGTCCGGGTCTGCGCAATCTGAGGCGGTGAATACGGCGAAGCTTCTCATCCGGGACTGGACCAGACGGCTGGCGCCCCTCGTGGCGGCCGGCGCCGCCGTGCTCGCGGCGCTCTGCGTCGGCGCGCCCGCGCTCGCCCAATCGCACGACCATCACGGCGAAGGCGGCGGCCTTGGCGGCTGGGTTCGCGGCGCGAACGGCTGGCGCCATGTCGGGCCGGGCGGATTGCCGTCGGGCGGGCCCGGCTGGGGTCGGCCGCCGAGCGGCATGGGCGAGCCGCCGCGCGGCGCACCGGGATCCAACTGGGGCCGCGGCCCACAGTCCGGCTACGGCCGCGGCGGGCCGCCTGCGAACCCGGGCTGGGACCAGCGGCGCTACAACGGCTATTGGGTCGGCGGGCGCTGGTACTACGGCGCGCCCGAGCCTCCAGCCTTCGCGAGCCCGGACTTCCGGCCGGGCTTCACGCCGTGGCGCCGCGGTTCGTTTCTGCCGCCGGCCTACCAGGGCTTCGCGGTCGACGACTACGGGCGCTTCCACCTGCGCCGCCCGCCCTACGGCTACCACTGGGTCCAGGTCGGCGGCGAGTTCCTGCTGGTGTCGGTCTCGACCGGCCTGATCTTCGACGTGGTGACGGGGGACTAGGTCCTGGCGTCTAGCGCTTGAACCGGATGTCCCAGCCGCGCGCCTTCCAGCCGGCCTCGATCACGTCGATGTCGTGGACGCCGGCCGGGTTGGCCTTCGACGGCGAATTGCCGAGGTAGGGCGCCCGTTCGGTGCGCCAGATCCCCAGCAGGCGGCGCAGTTCCGGCAGCGGTTCGGCGTGGTCGTCGACGCGAATGGAAAGATCGGGGAAATCCTCGGTGGTGGTCATCACCATCGCCGCCGACTGGCGACCGCGCCGGTCACCCCCGGCCGCTTCGCCCGCCTCCAGCGCCGCCAGCATGCGCTCCGGCAGGGGCCTGGCGGGGTCGGCCTCGAAGCCGGCCAGCGTCGCGGCCGCCACCGCATCGTTCGAGAGCATGTTACCGGCGACGCTGACGAACGGCTCGCCGCAGCTGCCAGCCCACTCGACGCAGTGCTTTCCGGTCCAGGCGGCGATGCGGCCGTGCCGGTCGACGCAGTGCAGCTGGCGGATCTCGCGCCCCTCGTCGCCGGCGATGGCCGCATCGATCGCCAGCCTGGCGCTGAGGCCTCGCGCCAGGCCGTTCAGCACCGCCGGACCCAGGTAGCGGTTGGTCAGCGACTGGGTGCCGACCGCGCCGACGCCCGACTGCACGAACGGCACGAAGGTTCCCGCCGCGAACGCCCTGGTCGCGACCGCGGCGCCGAACGCGCCGGTCTGCGGATCGTAGGCGACGATGGACCAGGTCACGTGAGCTTCCTCGCGAAATCGGCGCTGGGCGCGGGATCGGCCGCTTGATAGGGGAGCCGCCCGGAGGCCGCCATGACTATCCTGATCACCGGCAGCGCCGGGCACCTCGGCGAGGCGCTGATGCGCACCTTGCAGGCCGCCGGCAGGCCTGCGCGCGGTCTGGATCTGTCGCCTTCGCCGTTCACGACCCATGTCGGCTCGATCGCCGACCCGGATTTCGTGCGCGCCGCCATGGCCGGCGTCACCGCGGTGATCCACGCCGCGACGCTGCACAAGCCGCATGTCGACACCCATTCGCGCCAGGCGTTCGTCGACGTGAACATCACCGGCACGCTGACGCTGCTGGAGGCGGCGCTGGCGGCCGGGGTCAGGGCCTTCGTCTACACCAGCACCACCAGCGCCTTCGGCGCGGCGCTGAGCCCGCCCCCCGGCGCGCCGGCGGCCTGGATCACCGAGGACGTCGCGCCGGTTCCCCGCAACATCTACGGCGTAACCAAGGTCGCCGCCGAAATCCTGTGCGAGCTGTTCCACCGCGACCAGGGCCTGCCGGTGGTGGTGCTGCGCACGTCGCGTTTCTTCCCGGAGGAAGACGATAACGCCGCGCTCGCCGAGGCCTATCCGCTGGCCAACGTCCAGGCCAACGAGCTGCTCTACCGCCGCGTCGATATCGAGGACGTGGTCGGCGCCCACCTGCTGGCGACGCAGCGCGCCGGCGACATCGGTTTCGGCCGCTACATCGTCTCGGCGACCACGCCGTTCGGCTGGGACGAGCTCGCGGAATTGCGGGCCGACGCGCCGGCCGTGGTGCGGCGCATCTTCCCCGAGGTCGACGAACTCTACGCCGCGCGGGGCTGGCGGTTGTTCCCGAGCCTGGACCGAGTCTACGTCAACGACCGGGCGCGCGCGGCGCTCGGCTGGGCGCCGAAGCACGACTTTCGGCGGGCTCTCGACCGCCTGGCAAAGGGCGAGGATTTCAGGAGCGAGCTGGCGCGGGAGATCGGGTCGAAAGGCTACCACCGCGGCTCCCCTCCCCCTTGAGGGAGGGGCCGGGCGTGGGGGGATGCCTGCAACTTCCCGGTAGCGGAGAGAGCCCCCACCCGGTCGCTGCGCGACCATCCTCCCCTCGAGGGAGAGGGTTAGAGTCCCAGCTTCCGCTTCAAGATCTCGTTGACCGTCGCCGGGTTGGCCTTGCCGGCGGTCTGGCGCATCACCTGGCCGACGAACCAGCCGATCGCCTGAGGCTTGGTCTTCACCGACTCGGCCTGGCCGGGGTTGGCGGCGATCAATCCGTCGATCATCGCCTCCAGCGCGCCGGTGTCGCTGACCTGGGTGAGGCCGCGGGCTTCGACGATGGCCGCCGGCGTCCCCTCGCCGGCCCACATGTGCTCGAACACCTCGCGAGCGATCTTGGAGGAGATTACGCCCGTCTCGATCAGCTCGACCAGGCCGGCGATGTCGGCCGCGGGGATCGGGCTCTCGGTGATCTCCAGGCCGTCCTTGGCAAGGTGGCCGAGCAGCTCGTTTGCGACCCAGTTGGCGGTCAGCTTGGCGTCGCGGCCCTTGGTGGCGGCCTCGAAGAAATCGGCGCGGGCGCCTTCGATCACCAGCACGCCGGCGTCGTAGGCCGAGAGCCCGTACTGGCTCATCAGCCGCCGGCGCTTGTCGTCAGGGAGCTCGGGCAGGCGGTCCTGGATCGCCTTGACCCAGGCCGGGTCGAGCTCCAGCGGCAGCAGGTCGGGGTCGGGGAAGTAGCGGTAGTCGTCCGCCTCCTCCTTCGAGCGCATCGAGCGCGTCTCACCCTTCACGGGGTCGAACAGCCGCGTCTCCTGATCGATCTTGCCGCCGTCCTCGAGGATCTCGATCTGACGCCGCGCCTCGTGCTCGATCGCCGCCTGGATGAAGCGGTAGGAGTTGACGTTCTTGATCTCGCAGCGGGTGCCGAGCGGGCCGCCCACCTTGCGCACCGAGACGTTGACGTCGGCGCGCAGGTTGCCTTTCTCCATGTCGCCGTCGCAGGTGCCGAGATAGCGCAGGATGGTGCGAACCTTCTTCACATAGGCTGCCGCCTCGTCGGACGAGCGCATGTCGGGATACGAGACGATCTCCATCAGCGCGGTGCCGGCGCGGTTGAGGTCGAGGTAGGTGGCGTTGGGATCCATGTCGTGGATCGATTTGCCGGCGTCCTGTTCCAGGTGCAGCCGCTCGACCCGCACGACGAAGCTGGTGCCGTCGTCGCGGTCGACCTCGATCTCGCCCTCGCCGACGATCGGGTCCTTGTACTGGCTGATCTGATAGCCCTGGGGCAGGTCGGGGTAGAAGTAGTTCTTCCGGTCGAAGCGGGACCAGTGGTTGATCTTGGCCTTCAGGCCGAGCCCCGAGCGCACCGCCTGTTCGACGCAGACGCGGTTGATCACCGGCAGCATGCCGGGCATGGCCGCATCGACCAGGCTCACCTGTTCGTTCGGCCCCGCGCCGAAGCCGACCGCGGCCCCGGAGAACAGCTTCGACTTCGAGGCCACCTGGGCGTGGACCTCCAGCCCGATGACCAGTTCCCAGGGGCCAGTGCGCCCCTCGATCAGTTTGGATTCCGCCGTGCTCATGAGAGGTGATGTAGTCGATGTCGTCGGATTGCGCATCCACCTCCTGTGTCATCCCGGATAGCCGCGCAGCGGACTCGTCCGGGATTAGCTTGCCGCCGCCGGCGCGAAGTAGATCCCGGATCGGCGCCGCTTCGCGGCTTGTCCGGGATGACACTGTTGGGGATGGCTGGGAGCGCGCTGGCGAAGCGCCTCTGATGCCCTTAGCTTCGGCGCCAATGCTAGGCCGGATCCCGCTCGAGATGCGCCTGAAGACGCCGCGGCTGACGCTGCGGCGTTTTCTGGCGAGCGACGCCGAGCGGGTGGCGGAGATCACCTCCAACTGGAACGTGGCGCGCATGCTGCGCCTGGCGCCCTACCCTCAGAGCGTCGAAGAGAAGCGCGCGTGGCTGGTCAGCCACGAGGCGGAGTGGATCGCCGGCGAGGCATATCGCTTCGCGATCACCGAGAACGGCGTCGTGATCGGCTGCGCGGACGTGGACGAGATCGCGACCGGTCTCAACGAGGTTGGCTACTGGCTGGACGAGGCCTGCTGGGGTCGTGGTCTGGCCACAGAGGCGGCGACGGCGGTCGCGGCTTTCGCCCTTGGACCGCTCGGCCTCACCCGGCTGACGTCCGGCCATGCCTTCGACAACCCCGGCTCCGGCCGTGTGCTGACGAAGCTGGGCTTCCGTTGGACCGAGGATGTCACTGTCTGGTCGCTGCCACGCCAGGCCGAGATCGTGCAGCGGCGCTACGCGCTGACCGCCTTGGGATGAGTGGCCGCATCCCAGGGTGGGCGCGTGCTGCGACCAAAGCGCGCAAGAGGCCAATTACTCCACCTGGACGGCGGCTCGGCAGGAGGTCGTTAAGCGCGTGTTGCGCATGGGTTGGCTGTTTCGCCAGCAACCCTTGTGATCCGACTTGGCTGCACTTTTCCACACCTGGCTCGGTCTGGCCGTCCTGGCCCTGCTGCGCGGCGTCTGCTTCGTCCTGTGCCTGGGCGCGTTCGGGGCGCTGAACGAACGCCGCGGCGGGCGCGTCTGGCGCTGGATCGTTCCGGCGAGCCTGATCGCCGCCGTGCTTTGGGCCGGCCCGCTGCTGGCTCTGACGCTGGTGGCCGGCCTCGACGTCCAGCCGGGCGCGATCTTCGCCGCGTTGCTGGTCGCCGTCGCCGCCGCGGCCGCCGCGATCGCCGCGTTCAGGCGCTGCAAGGGGGCGCTTCGGATCATCGGCCCTGGCGCCATCCTCGGCGCAGGGGCGTCCGCGTGTCAGGCGCTGATGCTCTTCATCCGCGGCGCGGGGGGCGACTTCGTCTTCGACGACATGCCGTTCAGCCTCGCCGTGACGCTGATCAGCGCTCTGGCCGTCGGCGCGTTTGGGCTCTTCGGTCGCTGGCGCGGGCTGCGCGGCCGGCTGCTCGCCGCCGGCTGCCTGACCCTCGGCCTCGCCCTGTGCCAGGCCCTCACCCTGGCGTCGCTGACTGGGGCCTCCAGCACCCCTAACGGACCGGGCCTCGACCTGCCTTACGACATCGGCGCCGGCGCGGCTGTGATCGCCTTGCTGGCTGGTCTGGCGTGGATCGAGCGCCGACGCGTCAGGGCCGCCACCACGGGGCGGGCTTGGCGCGGAAGTCGGCGGCCTTCTCCAGCGCCGCGCCGAGCTGGAACAGCGTCCCTTCATCCAGCGAGCGGCCGATCAACTGCAGGCCAAGCGGCAGACCTTGGGCATCCAGCCCAGCCGGCACGCTGAGACCTGGCAGGCCGGCGAGGTTCACCGTCACGGTGAAGACGTCGTTGAGGTACATCGCCACCGGGTCGGCGGCGTTTTCGCCGAGGCCGAACGCGGCCGACGGCGCGGTCGGCGTCAGCAGCGCGTCGACCTTCTCGAACGCCTGGTCGAAGTCGTCGGCGATGCGCCGGCGCACCTTCAGCGCCTTCAAGTAGTAGGCGTCGTAGTAGCCGGCCGAGAGCACGTAGGCCCCGATCAGCACGCGGCGCCGCACCTCGGCGCCGAAGCCGGCGGCGCGGGTGGCCTCATAGGTGTCGATCAGCGTCGGGGCCTCGACGCGCAGGCCGTAGCGCATGCCGTCGTAGCGGGCGAGGTTCGACGAGGCCTCGGCCGGGGCGATGATGTAGTAGGCCGGCAGGGCGTACTTGGTGTGCGGCAGCGAGACGTCGACCACCTCGCAGCCGGCGTCCTTCAGCCACCCGACGCCCTCGGCCCACAGCGCCTCGATCTCCGGCGGCATGCCGTCGGCGCGGTATTCCTTCGGCACGCCGATGCGCAGGCCCTTGACCGACTTGCCGACGAAGCTGGCGAAGTCCGGCACGTCGGCGGTGATGCTGGTGCTGTCCTTCGCATCGTGCCCGCTCATCGAGCGCAGCAGGATGGCGGCGTCCTCGACCGTCTTGGCCAAGGGACCGGCCTGGTCGAGCGAGGAAGCGAAGGCGACGATGCCCCAGCGCGAGCAGCGGCCGTAGGTGGGCTTGATGCCGACGGTGCCGGTCAGCGACGCGGGCTGGCGGATCGAGCCGCCGGTGTCGGTCGCGGTCGCCGCCAGCGCCAGGTCCGCCGCCACCGCCGCGGCGGAGCCGCCGGACGAGCCGCCCGGCGCCAGCGGCCGGTTCGAGCTGCGCGAGCGCCACGGGTTGACCACCGGCCCGAACGCGCTGGTCTCGTTGGACGAGCCCATGGCGAACTCGTCCATGTTGAGTTTGCCCAGCATCACCGCGCCATCGCGCCACAGGTTGGCGGTGACGGTGGACTCGTAGGGCGGGATGAAGTCGCCGAGGATCTTCGAGCCGGCGGTCGAACGCACGCCTTCGGTGCAGAACAGGTCCTTGATCCCGAGCGCGGCGCCTTCCAGCGGTCCCGCATCGCCGGACTTCAGCCGCGCGTCGGACCGCTCGGCCATCGCCAGCGCCTTTTCCGGCGTCTCCAGCACATAGGCGTTGAGGCTGCGCGCCGCGGCGATGGCGTCCTGGTGCGCCCGCGCCAATTCGACGGCGGAGAACTTGCGCGCCCTCAACCCTTCGAGCGCGTCCTTCAGGGTCAGGCCGGTGAGCTCGCTCATGGCGTTCCCCCCATCGTCGCGCTTTGCTCGCTGTCGCTCGCCCGCTTGCGACACTTCCCCCCGCCAGCGGGGGGACGAGCAGGAGAGTCAGCGTTGTCTGCTCCTCCCCTCATGGAACGAGGGGAGGTGTCGCTGGCGAGGCCGAAGGCCGATGCGCGACGGAGGGGAGAAGTCATTCGACCACCTTCGGCACCACGAAGAAGTTGCGGTCGGCCTTGGGGGCGTTGGCCAGCACCACCGCCGGGTCGCCGCCGTCAGTGACCACGTCGTCGCGCATCGGCAGCGAGACCGCCTCGGTCGAGGCCATCGGCTGCACCCCGTCGGTGTCGACCTCGTTCAGCTGCTCGATCCAAGCGAGGATGCCGGAGAGCTCGCCGGCCAGCGGTTCGAGCTCGGCGTCGGCCACGCGGATGCGGGCCAGCCGGGCGACCTTCTTCACCGTCGCGGCGTCGATGGCCATGGTACAGGCGTCCTTTCGTCCAAGGCGCGCCGGTTAGCTGGCGCTTGGCGGTGTTGGCAAGCTTTCTTAGGGTTGGACCCACATGGCCGTGCTCGATCTTGTCGACCTGCCGGGCGCGCTGGCGGCCCGCGCCCCGATCGTCGGCCTCGACCTCGGCGAGAAGACCATCGGCGTGGCCGTCTCTGACCTGAGCCGCACCATCGCCAGCCCGCTGGCGCTGATCCGCCGCGCCAAGTTCACCGCCGACGCCGAGCAGCTGCTGAAACTGATGGAGAGCCGCGGCGCCGGAGGGATCGTCATCGGATTGCCGGTCAACATGGATGGGACCGAGGGGCCGCGCTGCCAGTCCGTCCGCGCCTTCGCCCGCAACCTGCTGCGGCTTCGCGAGCTGCCGATCGCGTTCTGGGACGAGCGGCTCTCCAGCGCGGCGGTGAACCGCATGCTGATCGACGAGGCCGACACCACCCGCGCCCGCAGGGCCGAGGTGGTCGACAAGGCCGCCGCCGCCTGGATCCTGCAGGGCGCGCTGGATCGGCTGCGGCCATGACCGCCCGCATCGTCCTGCTCAACGGCGTCTCCAGCGTCGGCAAGGGCTCGGTCGCCAAGGCGCTACAGCGCATCGCCAGCCGGCCGATGCTGCACGTGCAGATGGACGCCTTCCTGGAAATGCTGCCGGCCGGGATGTTCGGCAACCCCGAGGGCTATGTGTTCGAGACGACGGTGCAGGACGGGAAGCCGGTGACCGCCGTCGCCAGCGGCCCGGTGCTGGAGGCGGTCATGCGTGGCATGCGCGAGGCGGTCGCTTCGCTGGCCGATGCGGGCAACGACCTGATCGTCGATGAGGTGATGTGGGACCCCGAGGCGCTGGCGGACTATCGCTGGCCGCTGGCGACGTTCGACTTCTACACCGTCGGCCTCGTCGCCCCGCTCGAGGTGATCGAGCAGCGCGAGCGCCAGCGCGGCGATCGCACCCTCGGGCTGGCGCGCTGGCAATACGACAGGGTGCACGCCGGCATGGTCTACGATCTGCAGCTCGACACGAGCACGGCGACGCCGGACGAACTGGCCGAGCAGATCAAGCTGGCGTTCGGACTCTGAGCGCCCTTCCCTCCCCCGGCGAAGCCGCCTAGAACGGCGCTTTAATGACAATGATCGCGCCTGGCCCCGAAGAGGTCCGACAACGGACCTTTCCCTTCCCCGCGCGCCATTTCCTTTCCGTTGGCGATCTCGACCGCGAGCAGGTGCATGACCTGCTCGATCTGGCCGAGGGGTTCGTCGCCCTCAACCGGCAGAAGGCGAAGAAGCTGGACCTGCTGAAGGGCCGCACGCTCGTCAACCTGTTCTTCGAGGCCTCCACCCGCACCCAGAGCTCGTTCGAGCTGGCTGGCAAGCGGCTGGGCGCCGACGTCGTCAACATGAGCCCCCGCGCCTCGTCGATCTCCAAGGGCGAGACGCTGATCGACACCGCGGTGACGCTGAACGCGATGCAGCCGGACATCCTGGTGGTGCGCCACGGCGCGTCCGGCGCCGCCAGCCTGCTCTCGCAGAAGGTCACCTGCAGCGTGATCAATGCCGGCGACGGCCAGCACGAGCACCCCTCGCAGGCCCTGCTCGACGCGCTGGCGGTGCGGCGCGCGTTCGGCAAGGTCGAGGGACTGACGGTGGCGATCTGCGGCGACGTGCTGCACAGCCGCGTGGCCCGTTCCAACGTCGGCATGCTCACGATGCTGGGCGCCCAGGTGCGGCTGGTCGGGCCGCCGACGCTGATGCCGTTCGGGGTCGAGCGCTGGGGCGTCGAGGTGTTCCACGAAATGAAGGCCGGCATCGCCGGGGTCGACGTGGTGATGATGCTGCGCCTGCAGCTGGAGCGGATGCAGGGCGCGCTGGTGCCCTCGACCCGCGAGTACAACCGACTGTTCGGCCTCGACCGCGAGAAGCTGGGCCTGGCAGCGCGCAATGTCCGGGTGATGCACCCGGGGCCGATGAACCGCGGCGTCGAGATCGACTCCGACGTCGCCGACGATCTCGCCGTCAGCCTGATCCAGAACCAGGTCGAGATGGGCGTCGCGGCGCGCATGGCGGTGCTGGCGGCGATGGCCGCGCGGCTGGACAACGATTGATGACTGAACCCTGATGTCTGGCCAGCCGATCGCCTTCATCAACGCGCGCCTCGTCGATCCGGCCAGCGGCTACGATGGCCCCGGGGCGCTGATCGCCGAGCTGGGCGTGATCGCCGAGGTGACTCACGAGGTCGGGTTCGCCGATCTGTCGCCCGACATCCGCCGGGTCGACTGCAACGGAGCGATGCTGGCGCCGGGGCTGATCGATCTGCGGGTCAAGACCGGCGAGCCGGGCGCCGAGCCGAAGGAGACCCTGAAATCGGCGGCGCGCGCGGCGGCGGCCGGCGGCGTCACCTCGATCGTGGTGCAACCGGACACCCACCCGGCGGTGGACGACCCCTCGGTGGTCGATTTCATCCTGCGCCGCGCCCGCGACATCGAGCTCGTGCACGTCTACCCCGCCGGCGCGGCGACCAAGGGGCTGGCCGGCCAGCAGATGGCCGAGATCGGGCTGATGCACGAGGCCGGCTGCGTCTACGTCACCGACGTCGACCGGCCGATCGTCGATTCAAAGGTGATGCGGCGGCTGCTCGCGTACGCCAAAGGCCAGAACCTGCTCGTCGCGCATCGCCCCGCCGACCCTTGGCTCTGCGACGGCGCGGCCGCCACCGAGAGCGAGTTCGCCGGCCGCATGGGCCTGCCCGCCGCGCCGGCCGCCGCTGAGAAGATCATGCTCGAGCGCGACGCGGCCCTGGTGGAGCTCACCGGCGCGCGGCTGCTGGTCGACCAGATCAGCACCGCCTGCGCGCTGGAGAGCTTGGCCCGCGCCAAGGCCCGCGGCCTGCCGATGCTGGCTACCTGCTCGATCAACCACCTCACCTTCAACGAGCTCGACATCGGCGACTACCGCACCTTCTGGAAGCTGGAGCCGCCGCTGCGCAGCGAGGACGACCGCCAGGCCCTGATCGACGCGCTGGTGTCGGGCCTGGTCGACATTGTCGTCTCCGCCCATGCCCCGGCGCCGGCCGAGGACAAGCGCCTGCCGTTCGAGGAAGCCGCGCCCGGCTCGATCGGGCTGGAAACCCTGTTGCCCGCCCTGCTCGGCCTCTGGCACGACGGCCGTGCGAGCCTGCTGCGCCTGATCGAGACCGTGACCCTGGCCCCGGCCAAGGCGATCGGCCTCGGCGCCGGACGCCTGGCCGTGGGCGCGCCGGCCGACCTGGTGCTGTGCGACCTTGCCGCGCCGCGCGTGATCGACGCCGAAAAGCTGACCTCGAAGTCGAAAAACTCCGCCTTCGACGGCCGCCGCCTGCAGGGCCAGGTGCTGATGACCATCGTCGACGGCCGCGTGGTCTACGAACACGGAGAAAGCGCTTGAGCAACTCAGATCTGGCAGCCGGCGTCGACGCCCAGTTCGTCGGACGGGTCTCGCCGACCGCGGCGCGCATCCAGGCCGGCGGCCATCCGTGTCAGGGGATCTACTGGACGCCGAAGGGCCAGCGTCCCCGCACCGCGCTGATCGCCACCCATTACAACGTGGATTTCACCGAGCACTACAGCGCGCCCTATTTCGCCTCGCGCGGTTTCGGCTTCCTCGGCTGGAACACCCGCTACCGCGGCGCCGAGGACCAGTTCATCCTCGAGCACGCGCTGATCGACATCGGCGTCGGCGTGCGCTGGCTGCGCGAGACGGCCGGCGTGGAACAGGTGGTGATTCTGGGCAATTCCGGCGGCGGCTCGCTGATGGGCGCCTACCAGGCCGAGGCGAGCCTGCCGACCCTGGCGACCGGCGCGAGGGGCGCGGCGGCCGATGCGCTGGCCGCCCTGCCCGGCGCCAACCTCTATGTCTCGCTCAACGCCCACAAGGGCCGGCCGGAGGTGCTCACCGACTGGATGGACGCCTCGGTGGTCGACGAGTCCGACCCGACGCTGACCAATCCGGCGCTCGATCCGTTCAACTCGGACAACGGGCCGCCCTACTCGGCCGACTTCATCGCCCGCTACCGCGCCGCCCAGCGCGCCCGCAACCAGCGCATCACCGACTGGGCCAAGGCCGAGCTGGCGCGCCTCAACGCGGCCGGCGTGCCCGACATCCTGTTCCCGCTCTACCGCACCTGGGCCGACCTGCGGTTCATGGACCCGGCGATCGACCCCTCGGACCGCCCCTGCCCCGGCTGCTACCGCGGCTCACCGCCTGAGGCGAACAAGTTCCCCGGCATCGGCCGCGCCAACTCCCTGCGCACCTGGCTGTCGATGTGGAGCCTGGAGACGTCGAAATGCCAGGGCGGCGGCCAACTGGCCAAGATCGACCTGCCGGCGCTGGTGGTGCAGAGCACCGGCGACATGGGCGTCTTTCCCAGCGACGCGCAGGGCGTCTACGCGGCCCTCGCCTCGAAGGACAAGACCCTGAAGCTGATCCCCGGCGCGCATTATTTCGAAGACTCGGAGACGGGCCGCAACGACATGGTCGACCTGATCTGCGCCTGGATCACGGCGCACGCCTGAGGCGTCGCGCCCCTCTTACTTCAGGCCGTACAGACCGACGAAGCGCTTGAGCGAGTTGTTCCAGGTCGCCAGTTCGTCGTTCAGGAGCTCGTAGGTGCCGCCCGGCGTCAGGTCGACGTCCATCTCGACCCAGGGATCATTCACCGAGTCGTAGTAGCCGCGGGCCCAGCGATTGTCCCGGTTCCACTGGTTCATCCGGCTGATGTCGAAGCCGCCGTGGGTGGCGAACCCGGCCGCGAACTGGATCGAGCCGCAGCGGCCGTCCTTGCAGTCGAACATGTAGACGCCGAAGTTGGTGCCATCGATGCTGGTGCGGACATGCTGGGTGCCGTCCTTGTCCGGAACGACCTCCGCGCCGTGCCCGGCGCCCTGCAGCCACACGACCACATCGTTGACGGTCACGCCGTCCTCAGGGAGGTCTCGCGCGCACGCGGCAGTGGGCGCCAGCGCCAGGACCATCGCGGCGGCCACCCACGCGAACGACGGGCGATGGGGATTCGCGCTGAGGCGGGCAAGGTCGAATCTGCGTTTCATCCGACCAGCTTGGCATATCCTTGGTCGCCGAGGAATCCTCAACCTAGCTCGAGGTCTGCTCTAGCTGCCCGTCGGGACCACGGTGGCCTTTTCCACCATCAGCACCACCACCCGGCCCTGCGCCCGAGGGAAGTGCATCTTGCCCCGGGGGATGGTGACGCCCTGGCCGGGCTCGAGGCGAACCGCGCCGTCCTCGGTCTCGATCACCAGCACGCCCTCGACGACGTAGAAGAACTCGTCCTCGGTCTCGTGCTGGTGCCAGTGGAAGTCGCCGTCGAGCACGCCGAGGCGCACCACCGCGTCGTTGACCTCGGTCAGGGTGCGGTTCCACCAGGGAGTCTGGGCCGCGGCGACGGCGGTGACGTCGATCTTCTGCTGCGGCGCGAACAGCACCTCCTTGGAGATGTCGTAGCGGTCCAAAGCCTTGTCCATCGCCAGGTGCTCCTGTAGCTGCCGGTCATGGATATTAGGCAATTAGCCAAGTGGCAATATGCCAACTGACGCCGACGTCGTCGCCGCCCTCAAGGCGCTCGCCAACGACCGGCGGCTGCTGATCCTGGAGTGGCTGCGGGCGCCGCGCAGCCATTTCCGCGAGCAGGTCGACGGCGACCTGGTCGACGACGGCGTGTGCGGCCTGTTAATCGCCGAGAAGCTGGGGGTCAGCCAGCCGACGGTCAGCGAGCACATGCGCATCCTCACTCAGGCGGGCCTGGTCAGCGCCAAGCGGATCAAACAGTGGACCTTCTACCGCCGCGACGAAGCGCGCCTGGCGCAGCTGCGCGCAGCGATCGGCGAACGGCTCTGAAGCCGGCTTTGCCGCAGCCGCGCGGCGAACTAAAGTGTCCGCCATGCTGGCTTCCAACCCCATGCTGGCCGCCGGACTTTGCCTCGTCGGCGGCTATCTGCTCGGCTCGATCCCGTTCGGCGTGATCGCGACGCGGCTCGGTGGCGCAGGCGACGTGCGCCAGATCGGGTCTGGCAGCATCGGCGCGACCAATGTGCTGCGCACCGGTCGGCGCGACCTGGCGGCGATCACCCTCATCGGCGACGCTGGCAAGGGCGCGGCGGCGACGTTGCTGGCCGGCTGGCTGACCGGTTCGACGGAGATGGCGGCGCTGGCCGGCGGCGCGGCGTTCCTGGGCCACCTGTTTCCCGTCTGGCTGAAATTTCGCGGCGGCAAGGGCCTGGCGACCGCAGCGGGCGTGATGTTCGCGATCGCCTGGCCGGCCGCCCTGCTGGCCGGCGCCGCCTGGCTTGCGATGGCGCTCATCTTCCGCATCTCGTCGCTGGCGTCGCTGACCGCGGCGGCGCTGGCGCCGCTTTTCGTGTTCCTCACCGGCCAGACCCCGGAGGCGAAGCTGTGGCTGGCGCTGTTCATGGCGGTGCTGATCTTCATCCGCCACCACGAGAACATTCGCCGCCTGTTGAAGGGCGAGGAGCCGCGGATCGGGGCCAAAGCGGCGGCCCCGGAAGCGGCCACGTCAGACGCATAAGGTGACGGCCGACGCCTTTCCTTTCGCCGAGCGCTTCGCCTCACTGCGCCTGGCGCGCACCGAGAGTGTCGGCCCGGTCGCATTCCAGCACCTGATCCGCCGCTACGGCTCGGCGCTTCGGGCGCTGGAGGCGCTGCCGGACCTGGCCAGGCGCGCCGGCCGCGCGCCGGCGATCTATTCGCCCGAACAGGCCTACGCCGAGCTTACACAGGGCGAGCTGATGGGCGCGGAACTGCTCTGCGCCGCCGAGCCGGCGTTTCCCGAGGCGCTGAAGGCGATCGACCCGCCGCCGCCGGTGATCTGGGCGCTGGGCGATGCGGCGCTGCTGCAGCGGCGGGCGGTGGCGATCGTCGGGGCCCGAGTGGCGTCCGCGGCGGGCTGCCGGTTCGCCCGGGGGCTAGCGAGTGAGCTGGGCGCCGCGGGGCTGGCGATCGCCTCGGGCCTGGCCCGCGGCGTCGATGCGGCGGCGCATGAGGGTTCGCTGGCCACCGGCACGGTCGCGGTGCTGGGCGGCGGCATCGGCGACGTCTATCCGCCGGAGAACGCGGCGCTCTATCGCCAGATCGCCGAGCGTGGCTGCATCGTCTCCGAGAGCGCGCCGCTGCGGCGGGCCCAGGCCAAGGACTTCCCGCGCCGCAACCGGCTGATCTCCGGCCTGTCATTGGCGGTGGTGGTGGTCGAGGCGGAGCTCAAATCCGGGTCGCTGATCACGGCGCGGCTTGCAGCCGAGCAGGGCCGCGAGGTTCTGGCGGTGCCGGGCTCGCCGCTCGACCCGAGGGCGCGCGGCTGCAACGACCTGATCCGCCAGGGCGCGGCGGTCTGCGAAGGCGCCGAGGACGTGCTGCGGGCGATCGAGCCGATCCGCGGCTTCAGCGCCCCACCGCCGCCGGATTATGCGTCGACGCCGGACGCGACCCCGCCGGAGCTGCTCGAACGGGTGTTCGACCTCACCTCGCCGACGCCGGTCCACATCGACGAACTGGCGCGGCTGGTCGGCGCCCCCGCCGGCGCGGTGTTCGCGGCGCTGGTGGAGCTCTCGCTCGCCGGCCGAGTGGAGCTGGCGCCTGGCGGGGTGGCGCTGCGGACCTGAATTTCTTCCCCTTTGGGGAAAGGCAATCGCCGGCGCCGGACGCCGTTGACACCGGGCGCCCCTCCCCCCACTTTCCGCCCGCTTCGCTTCAGCCAGTCATCGGGCGGCTCCCACCCGCCCCTAGAATCAAAGTCTCTCGCCGTTTGAAGAACGTCGTCGTCGTCGAAAGCCCGGCCAAGGCCAGGACCATCAACCGTTACCTCGGCTCGGACTACGTCGTCCTGGCCTCGTACGGCCATGTCCGCGATCTGCCGTCCAAGGATGGCTCGGTGCGGCCGGACGACGACTTCGAGATGATCTGGGACGTCGATCCGCGCGGGGCCAAGCGGATCGCCGATATTGCCAACGCCGCCAAGGGCGCCGACCGCATCATCCTCGCCACCGACCCCGACCGCGAGGGCGAGGCGATCAGCTGGCACCTGCTGGAGGTGCTGACCAAGCGCCGCGCGATCAAGGACGCCAAGGTCGAGCGCGTCGTCTTCAACGCCATTACCCGCTCGGCGGTGACCGAGGCGATGAAGCATCCGCGCGCCATCGACATGGAGCTGGTCGAGGCCTACCTAGCCCGCCGCGCGCTCGACTACCTGGTCGGCTTCACCCTCTCGCCGGTGCTGTGGCGCAAGCTGCCGGGCGCCCGCTCGGCCGGCCGCGTGCAATCGGTCGCGCTGCGCCTCGTGGTCGACCGCGAGATGGAGATCGAGGCGTTCCGCACCCAGGAGTACTGGTCGGTCGAGGCCGACGTCTCCGCCGGCGGCGATCCGTTCCTGGCCCGCCTGGTCAAGCACGAAGGCAAGCGGCTCACCAAATTCGACCTTGGAAACGAGGGCTCGGCGCAGGCGGCCAAGGCCGCGGTCGAGGCGGCCAGTTTCAAGGTTCATTCGGTCGAGAAGAAGCCGGCGCGCCGCTCGCCGCCGCCGCCCTTCACCACCTCGACCCTGCAGCAGGAAGCCTCGCGCAAGCTGGGCTTCTCCGCCGACCGGGCCATGCGCGCCGCGCAGAAGCTGTACGAGGGCGTCGACATCGGCGGCGAGACCGTCGGCCTGATCACCTACATGCGCACCGACGGCGTGCAGAGCGCGCCGGAGGCGCTGGCCGAAGCCCGCGAGGTGATCGCGGGCATCTACGGCGCCCCTTACGTGCCCGAGAGCGCCCGCCATTACCGGGTCAAGGCCAAGAACGCCCAGGAAGCGCACGAGGCGATCCGGCCGACGAGCCTGGCGCGCAATCCCGGCTCGCTGCGGCTGGAGCCCGACCTCGGCCGGCTCTACGAGCTGGTCTGGAAGCGGATGATCGCCTCGCAGATGGAGGCGGCGCGGATCGAGCGCACCACCATCGATCTGGAGAGCGCTGACGGCAAGACCGGCCTGCGGGCCACCGGCCAGGTGGTGCAGTTCGACGGCTATCTGCGCGTATACGAGGAGGGCCGCGACGATCCGGAAGCCAACGCGGCGCCGGGCGCCGACGGCGAGGATCGCGACTTCGCCGGCCGCCTGCCGGCCGTCGCCGAAGGCGCAGCGGCCAAGGTCCACGCCGTGCGCGCCGACCAGCACTTCACCGAGCCGCCGCCGCGCTACTCCGAGGCCTCGCTGGTGAAGAAGATGGAGGAGCTCGGCATCGGCCGACCCTCGACCTACGCCTCGATCCTGACCGTGCTGCGCGACCGCGACTACGTGCGGATGGACAAGAACCGCTTCATTCCCGAGGACAAGGGCCGGCTGGTCACCGCCTTCCTCGAGCAGTTCTTCCGTCGCTACGTCGAATACGACTTCACCGCCGCGCTGGAGGAGAAGCTCGACCTGGTCTCCGCCGGCGAACTCGACTGGAAGGCGCTGCTGCGCGACTTTTGGCGCGACTTCGCCGCCGCCATCGCCGAGATCGGCGAGCTGCGCATGGGCCAGGTGATCGAGGCGCTGAACGAGGCGCTGGGACCGCACATCTTCCCCGACAAGGGCGATGGGACCGACCCGCGCGTCTGCCCGACCTGCGGGACCGGGCGGCTGTCGTTGAAGACCGGCAAGTTCGGCGCCTTTATCGGCTGCTCGAACTATCCGGAATGCCGCTACACCCGGCCAATCGCCCAGGACAACGGCGAGGACGAGGCCGGCGCCGGCGGCGACCGCGAGCTTGGCGTCGATCCGGCCAGCGGCCACACCATCTGGCTGAAGGCCGGCCGCTTCGGTCCCTATGTCGAGGAGCAGGCCGAAAAGCCCAAGCGCGCCAGCCTGCCAAAGGACTGGCCGCCGGCGGCGATGGATCTCGACAAGGCCATCAGCCTGCTGCGCCTGCCCCGCGACGTTGGCCCGCACCCTGACGACGGCAAGATGATCCAGGCCGGCATCGGCCGCTACGGCCCCTACGTGAACCACGACGGCGTCTACGCCAACCTGCCGACCGCCGACGAGGTGTTCGAGGTGGGGCTGAACCGGGCGGTGGCGGTGCTGGCCGAGAAGCGCGCCGGCGGCCGCGGCCGCCCCGCAGCCGCGGCGCTGGCGGAGCTCGGCCCCCACCCCGCCGACGGCGAGCCGGTGCGCGTGCTCTCAGGCCGCTTCGGCCCTTACATCAAGCACGGCGCCGTCAACGCCAACGTCCCCCGCGGCGCCGATCCGACCAAGGTGACGATGGAAGAGGCGGTCAAGGTGCTGGCCGAGCGCGTCGCCAGCGGCGGCGGCGGCAAAGCCCGGCGCGGTGCCAAGGCGAAGCCGGCGGCGCGAAAGCCGGCGGCCAAGGCGAAGAAGCCTGCCGCCAAGAAGTCCCCGGCGAGGAAGCCGCCCGCCAAGACTGCCCGAAAAGCAAAGTAGCCGCTCAGACCCGGACCGGCGGCGGGCCGGTGACGCCCTTTGGCGAAGGGCCGAAGCGGTTGGGGCCTTCCGTGCCGTCCAGGAAGCCGCACTCGATCAGCGACCAGAGCCCGCCGACGACCGGGATGAAGGCGATCAGCACCCACACGCCCGACTTGTCGCGGTCGTGCCAGCGCTTGATCTGCACGGCGAGGCTGATCCAGAACGCGAATACGAGGTAGATCGTCGTGAGCAGGAGCAAGGCGATGATTATGGGCGGGCTCGACATGGTCGCGCCGAAATCGTCGGTGCTGCGCGCCACGGCCAAGAGGATCATGAACACGAGCAGGTAGAAGACGCTCAGGCTAAGGCCCGCGCCTAACGACGCCAGCCAGTAGTGCAACCGCCTGATGCGTCCGTTGAAACCGAACAGCAGGTTCATCATCTCGCCGATCCCCAACCCGCCGGGCAGTATCGGTACTCCGACAGGCGACGCAACGCTGGGGTTTCATTCCCTTCAGACTAGGCAGCCTGCGCCAGCGGGCTCGGCCCAAAGCGGTTGGCGCCGTCTTCGCCCTGCATCACCCCCAGCTCGATCGCCGCCCAGGCGAGGATCAGCGTGAACAGGAAGGCGCCGAAGCCGTGCGGCGTCGGCCACACCGCGACCAGGGCGAACAGCACCAGCGCCGCCCACCAGCCCGAGCGCCCGCGGTCGTGCAGGCGCTTGGAGAGCACGCAGGCGCCGCAATAGAGCAGGCCCGGATAGACCAGCCAGCCCGTCAGCCAGTGCAGCGTCGGCCCGACCCAGGCCTCGTAGGTGCCCGCCAGCGCGATCAGGATCGCCGTGGCGATCCAGAACGGCGTGCGCGCCAGCCTGCCCGAGGCGGACAAGAAGAGTTCCGACCAGCCGAACCGCCCGTTCACGCGCCGCTCCGCGACTCCAAATCCAAGCCGAGGCTTGAACTTAGGGCCGCGAAGCCGGCGACGAAAGGGCGCCG
>DATNIH010000028.1:0-2366 GCA_035604515.1 Caulobacteraceae bacterium
ACGCCGCGCCGGCCGCCGCGAGCGCGGTCAATCCGACGCCGGCGAAAAGCCCCGCCCGAAGCCGCTGTCTTGAGTCAGTCGTCACGCAATTCCCCCTTCGGTCGCTCGCGATCCAGGCGGACATTAGTTTTAATCTCTATAATTTCGATAGAAATTATATGGAACCGCGTGCAGGAAACCTGACACCGTGACGGATTCCGCCGGTTCCAGGGTCGCAGAATCCCGCTCCACTCGCGCATTGCTTGCAGGTTTGTTTACCGGCGCGCGGCTAGAATCTGGTCGCTCAACACGGAGTGCCCAGTGTCGTCCGAACCTACGCAAGCGCCGGTATCCGTGGGCGGGCTGAAGGCGATGGGCTGGTTCCTGCAGAACAGCCTCGACGCCTTCGTTGGCGTGCAGCACGGCACGCTGACGTGGGCCAACGACACCTGGAGCAACCTGACTGGCTGGAGCCACGCCCAGTCGACCGGCAGGCCGTACGCAGATTTCCTATTCCGCGAGGACGTCGCTTCGGCGATGGCGGAAATCGAATCGCTGCCGGAGGGCGGTCGGGCCGTCTTCACCTACCGCATCGCCGCCAAATCGCGCGGCTTGCTCTGGCTCCGCCACCACGCCGTGCGGGGCACCGAGGGCTGGGTGCTGATGATCCTGCGCGACATCACCGCAGAGCGGCAGCGCGAGACCTACAACGAGCAGGCCAGGCGGGTGGCGGCTTTGGTCCGGGACACTGCCGGCGTAACGCCATGGCGTTACGACCCCGAGACCGACCGATATGAGGTTTCGCCAGACTTCACCGAGCACCACGATCATTCCGCCGCGGACTTCCGCGATGGCCGCGATCAGCGGGGGCTGATTCATCCTGACGACATCGACGCGGTGATGGATGTCTGGAACCACAGCCTGAGCACCGGCAAACCCAGCGAGACACATTATCGCTTGCGGGCCTTGGCCGGCGGCGACTGGCGGCAGGTGCGCAGCGCCTGGCAGGGCGTGCGACGTGGCCCGAGCGGGCGCTGGGACGTCATTGGCGTCAACGCCGACATCACAGAGATCGCCGAGGCGCGGGACGCGGCTCTGCGCGGCGAGGAGGCAGCGAAGGCCGCCGCGCAAGCGAAGTCGCAGTTCCTCGCCAACATCAGCCATGAGATCCGCACGCCGATGAACGGCGTGCTGGGCGTGCTGCATCTGATCAAGGCCGAGCCGTCACGGTCCGAGCGCCGGCGGCTGCTCGACCTGGCGCTCGCGGCGGGTGTTGGTCTTTCGGACCTGCTGAACGACATCATTGACTTCTCCGACGTCGAGTCGGGGCGCTTGCGACTAGCCGCCGAACCGCTCGACCCGCGGGCGCAACTCGCCAGCGTCATCGCCATGTTCAAGCCGAAGGCCGAGGCGAAAGGCGTAGCGCTGGAGGTCGAGACTGCAGGCGACATCGGCTGGGTCGCCGCCGACCCGGCGCGGCTGCGCAAGCTGTTCTTCCACCTGATCTCCAACGCCGTGAAGTTCACCCACAAGGGCCGCGTGGTCACACGGCTCTCGGCGATGGGCGCCGGCGAGGCGCGGCGGCTGCGGCTGGAGGTGCAGGACACCGGCGTCGGCATCGCGCCGGGCGCCGCCGATACCGTGTTCCAGCATTTCGCCCAGGCCGACAGCTCGGTGACGCGGCGCTATGGCGGACCCGGACTTGGCCTGGCGCTGAGCCGCCAGCTCGCCAAGATGATGGGCGGCGCCGTCGACTTCACCAGCACCCACGGCGAGGGTTCGACCTTCTGGGTGGAGGTCGAGGCGCCGGCGGCCGCGTCGCCGCAGGCCGCCGCGGCGTCCAACGAGGCCGGCTGGCTCGCCGGGGTCCGCGTGCTGGTGGTGGAGGACAACCCGACCAACCGCCTCGTCGCCACCCGCATGCTGGGCCAGCTCGGCGCTGAGGTGCAGACCGCCGACAATGGCGCCGAAGGCGTGGCGGCGGTCGAAGCCGAAGACTTCGACCTCGTGTTCATGGACATCCAGATGCCGGTGATGGACGGCGTCGAGGCCGCCCGTCGCATCCGCGCCATGCCCCACCCCAAGGGGCAGGTGCCGATCGTCGCCACCACCGCCAACGTGATGCCGGACCAGTTGGCCGTCTACCGCGCCAGCGGCATCGACGGCGTCGTCGCCAAGCCGATCTCGCCGACCGCGCTGCTGAACGAAGTGGCGCGGCTGGCGAACGCCGAGGCCGCCTAAGGCGGCTACTCCGGCGCGTTCATCCGCAGTTTCGAGAAGTAGGTCTCGGCCGGGCCCGGGAAGCGGCGCGAGCGCACGTCGTCGGCATAGGCGCGCGCCGCCTGCTCGATCTCGCTCTTCAGGTTGGCGTAGCGGCGCACGAACTT
>DATNIH010000029.1:0-6185 GCA_035604515.1 Caulobacteraceae bacterium
TCCGGCGACGCGTTCGGCCTTGCCGACTGCGCGGCGGCGCCGGCGCTCTACTATGCGAACAAGGTGCAGCCGTTCGGCGACGCGCACGCGGCGGTGAAGGCTTATCTGGAGCGCCTGACGGCCCGTCCGTCGTTCGCCCGCGTGCTCCAGGAGGCGGAGCCTTTCTTCAGGCTTTTCCCGCAGGAATGACTGCGACGCTGCGGCGAACTTCGCGGCGTTGCACAAATCGCCTCGCACCTCTACATTACGCGGTTCCACCCCAAGAGAGACTTTTATGGCGCGCGTCACCGTCGAAGACTGCATTGACAAGGTTCCCAACCGCTTCGGCCTCGTGCTGCTGGCGGCGCATCGGGCGCGGGCCATCTCGGCCGGCGGCCAGATCCTGGTCGATCGCGACAATGACAAGAACCCCGTCGTGGCTCTGCGCGAGGTGGCCGACGACGTGGTCGACGCCGACGAGTTGAAGGAAGCCTTGATCAGCACCCTGCAGCGCGTCGACGAGCACTCCGAGGCCGAGGAAGAGGCCGAGACCCTGGCGCTGCTGGCCGACCCGACGCACATGCAGATGAGCGAACAGGAACTGGTCCGCGCCCTGCAGAGCGACCGCGATGGCGGCCAGGAGGAGCGGTACTGAGCCCGGAAGGCGCAGAACCGCTACACGCCCAGACGACCCTAGAGGCCGTCCCGCCGCCGGACGGCCTACAGCCAGCCATCCCCGCCAGACCCGCGGGCTCGGGACCGCGCAAGTTCCTGCGCCAGTACGAGCTGATCGAGCGGGTCAAGGCCTATGATCCGACCGCGGACGAGAATCTGCTTAACCGCGCCTATGTCTATGCGATGCGGGCGCACGGCTCACAGATGCGAGCCTCGGGCGATCCCTATTTCGCCCACCCGATCGAGGTCGCGGGCATCCTGACCGACTATCGGATGGATACGTCGACCATCGTCACGGCGCTGCTGCACGATGTGATCGAGGACACCGACGTCACCCGCGAGGAGATCGCCCGCGTGTTCGGCGAGGAGATCGCCGAGCTGGTCGAGGGCGTGACCAAGCTTTCGCGCCTCGCCTTGACCGCCGAATACAAGCGCCAGGCCGAGAACCTGCGCAAGTTCATCCTGGCGATCTCGAAGGATGTCCGTGTGCTGCTGGTCAAGCTCGCCGACCGGCTGCACAACATGCGCACGCTGAACTTCATCAAGAGTGCGGCCAAGCGCGAACGGATCTCCCGCGAGACTCTGGAGATCTACGCGCCGCTGGCCCGCTCGATCGGCTGCCATCGAATCTGCATCGAGCTGGAAGAGCTGGCGTTCTCGCAGCTCAATCCGGTGGCGCGCGATGCGATCGTTCGCAGGCTGGACAGCCTCAGAGCCGGGCAGGGCGAGGCGGTGGCGATGGTCAGTCGCGAGGTCTCGCAGAAGCTCGAGGAAGCCGGCGTGGTCGCCCGGGTGTTCGGCCGCGAAAAGCACCCCTACTCGATCTGGCGCAAGCTGCAGCGCAAGTCGATCGGCTTCTCCCAGCTCTCCGACATCTTCGCGTTCCGGGTGATCGTGGCCGAGGAGGCCGACTGTTACCGCGCGCTGGGGGTGATCCACCGCACCTGGCCGTGCGTGCCCGAGCGGTTCAAGGATTTCCTGTCGACGCCGAAGCGCAACAACTACCGCTCGATCCACACCACCGTGGTCGGCCCGCGCGGCATGCGCATTGAGATGCAGATCCGCACCGAGGCGATGGACCTGGTGGCGGAAGAAGGCGTCGCCGCCCACTGGGCCTACAAGGACCAGAGCTATGGCTTCGACCCCGAGGCCGCCGAAGCCGCCGGCGGCCGCGACCCGCTCGCCAACCTGCGCCAGCTGGTGCAGGTGCTCGAGCACGGGGGCGATTCCGAGGAGCTGATTGAGCATGCCAAGCTGGAGATGTTCCTCGACCAGGTGTTCGTGTTCACCCCCAAGGGCCGGCTGGTCAGCCTGCCGCGCGGGGCGATGCCGCTCGACTTCGCCTACGCGGTGCACACCGACGTCGGCGACACCTGTGTCGGCGTCAAGATCAACGGCGAGCTGCGGCCGCTGCGCACCGAGCTGACCAACGGCGACGTGGTCGAGGTGGTGCGCGGTCCCAAGCCCCAGGCGCCGGTGGACTGGCGCTCGCTGGCGGTGACCGGCCGCGCCCGCTCGGCCATCCGCCGCCACATTCGCCTGGCCGAGAAGGAGGAGTTCACCCGCCTCGGCCGCGCCTCGTTGGAGCGCACGCTGGAGCGAGCCGGCAAGGGCAAGAGCGATGTCTCCTGGCGCCCGGCGCTGGAGCGGTTCGCGGTGGCCAGCGAGGCCGAGCTCTACGACGCCGTCGGCCGCGGCCGCATCACCCCAGCGCAGGTGCTTGAGGCGCTGTTTCCCGGCCTCAAGGAGACCGAGCGCGCGGCGGCCACTGCCCGGCGCAGGATCGAGGACGGGCCGGCGGCCCGGTTCTATGTCCGCGGCGGCGGGCTGACACCCGGCGTCGCGCTACACTTCGGGCCGTGCTGCAAGCCGGTGCCGGGCGAGCGCATCGTCGGCATCGCCAGCCACGGCAAGGGCCTGACGGTGCATGCGATCGACTGTCCCGAGCTCGCCAAGTTCGAGGACCGCGAGGAGCTGTGGCGCGACCTGCAGTGGACGCCGGAGGCCGAGCGCGACACCATCTCCCAGACCCGGCTGCACGCCACCATCCTGGATGCGCCGGGCGTGCTCGGCCAGGCGTGCGCGATCATCGGCGAGGCGGGCGGCAACATCGTTGGCCTGTCCATGCATCACCGTCACTCGTCCTTCTTCGACGCCGACATCGACATCGAGGTCAAGGACGCCCGGCACCTCACCCACATCGCCGCGGCGCTGCGGGCCTGCCCGTCGGTGGAGACGGTGGAGCGGGCGCGGGGCTAGTGTCCCGATTCCGAAGTTCGCAGGCGCGCACTATGGCAAGCTACGACGAACTTCGGAATCGATCAGGACACCAGCAAGGTAGTGTTTCTAGTGTGCTTTTTCAGATTTGAAGTTCGCTCGGCGGCCGGGCCCAAGAGTGGACGAACTTCAAATCCAGCACACTAGCCGCCGCCGCTTGGCCCGCCGACGTCATCTGGCTTCTGCCCCAGGGCGCACGGACCGACGTAGTGCGCATCGGTGTGCATCGTGCCCCTCGTCGTGGGCCCGGTCGGCGTGGTGGTCGTCGTCGCCTCGTCGGAAGAGATCTTCGATCCAGCATCGCCGGTCAGGACTGCGTGCGCCACTATGGTGAAGTCGGGCGTGGCGCAGGTCGCGTCCATGACGTAGGCGCCTTGGAAGGTGCGCTTGAGGTTGAGCGGTGTGAAGCACGATGGGAGGTGGGGCATGGCGGTCGCCTTGCCCGAAAGGCACAGGGTCGTCGCGTCCGGTTTGCCGCCGTCGCGGCCGATCAGGAATTGCCAGAGCCCCGCCTTGAGGTGAGGCTGGTCGGCGGGATCGATCTGAACGTCAGGTCCGCTGGCCGGCGCGGCCGCCGCCCGCACGCCACTCGGCAAAGTCTCGTTGCCGCCCCTGGGACCGCACGCGGCGAGCAGCGAAACGGCGACGATGATTACGGCGGTGGGCGTCGGCGGCGCAGGCGTCTTCGCCTCCTATCCAGCCGCGTTCGAGTCGACCAAGTCGTCCGGCGTCTGGCCGGGCGCGCAGGGGCCGACGTAGTGGGCTTCAGTGTGCATCTTGGTGGTCTTGGCCGGAATATGCGGACCCGACATGGTCATGGTCGCGTCGGACGACATATTGCTCTGGAAGTCCCCCGTCGCCTCTGAGTGCATCACCATGGTGAACTGCGGCGTCGTGCAGTTCATGTCCATGACGATGTGGCCGAGGAATGTCCGCTTCATGCTGAACTGGCTGCAGCCGGCCGGCATTTTCGGCATGGTCGGGGTCTTGCCGGAGAGGCAGGAGGTCATGGTGGCCGGCTTGCCGTCGCCGTCGTCGATCGTGTTCTGCCAAAGCCCGGCTCTCGGGTGCGGTAGATCGGAGAAGTTCATCTGGACGTCGGGGCCGCTGGTTGGCGCGCCGCCGGCTGGGGCGCCGCCGGCGGACGCCGTGGCGTTTCCACCGGACTTGGGCCCGCAGGCGGCCAACAGCATGAGGCTGGCCAGGGCCACGGCGGCGGTTGACGTCGGCTTCATCGGTGTCCTCTCCTGCCGCGACAGGCGGTGAACCAAGGCTGTAGCAGGGCTGGATGCGGCGGAGAACATCGGTTTGCAGGCCGCGCTCCCGCCACGCTCTGTCACTTGGCGGCGCATGGTCGCCGCAAAGGAGAACGCCATGGACGACTGGAAACTGCCCTGGGAGGGCGGGTGCCGCTGCGGCGAGGTGCGCTTTCGGGTGACGTCGCCGCCGCTGCTGAGCGGCGCGTGTCACTGCGCCGGATGCCAGCGGATGACGGCAAGCGCCTTCGCCCTCACCCTCAGCCTGTCTGTCGACGGGTTCGAGGTGACCAAGGGCGAGCCGGTGTTGGGAGGGATGCGCCAGGAGCCGCGCCACTACCACTGCCCGGCCTGCAAGAGCTGGATGTTTACCAAGCCCTCGTCGCTGCCGTGGCTGGTCAACCTGCGTCCGACCATGCTGGACGAACACGGCTGGGTGCGGCCGTTCGTCGACTTCTTCCGCGCCGAAGGCTTTGCCTGGGCCGTGACCGGCGCGAAACATTCGTTCGCGGGGATCGTTGACGAGGCGGAGGTGCAGCAGGTGGTCGCCGAGTATGCCGCCGAGGGCGCGCGACCCTAGCGGTCTGGCTCGGTCGGCCGAGCCCGATCGGCGCATCCGCCAATCCTCGACAAAGCCTGCGGCGATGCCCATCTTCAGGGGGAGCTTGGAGGCTCATCATGGCTGTCACAGTCGGAAAGCCCGCGAAGGTCTGGCCGCTTTCGATCGCGGAAGGAAACGCCCGTCGCGCGGCGGCGAGGGACCTGCAACAGGCGAAGCTGCGCAGTCTGGCCGTGCAGAGCGCGCTTTGGACCGCTGGATCGACGGCCATGATCGTCACGGCCATCGCGGTCGCGCTGGGGTCCGCAGGACGCTGAGGGCGTCCCGCGGCGCCGGGCCTAGGGCGCGGCGCCGAACGCTTGCGCCAGCTCGGCGTCGCTCACATCGTCGATTTCCACCTGCTTCAACCTGGCGGTGTCGCCGGCGACGATCCGCACCGCGCTCGGCGGCCGGCGGAGCGTCTTGGCGATCAACCGCACCAGGGCTGCATTGGCCTGGCCGTCTATGGGCGCCGCCGCAACCCTGACCTTCAGACAGGCGCGGCCGGTGGCGTCCCGGACCCAGCCGTCGACGCGGTCGCGCCCGCCGCGCGGCGTCAGGCGGACGGTCAGACGCACGCTCGCCAGCTCCCGGCGTCGCGGATGGCGCCGGCGATACGGCTTGCGAGCCGGCTCATCTCGCCGTCGTCCATCGCCAGGACGCCGGCGCGTTCGGCGTCGAGCGCAACGAACTGCTGATCCTCTAGGGCGACGCCCGGCGGCAGCGGCGCGACGTGCCAGTGGACGTGGCGATTAGCTTGCTGACTGCCGAGAGAGAGAATGTAGACCCGCTCGACCTCAAGGACGGTGCGCAAGGCCTGCGAGACGGCGTAGACGACCGCCTGCAGGCGCAGATAATCGGCCTGGCTGAAGTCGCCCGTCACCTGCTCCACGTGGGCCTTGGGGCAGACCAGCACATGGCCGAGCAGGGTCGGGTACTTGTTCAGGAAGGCGATAGCGAAGTCGTCCTCGAACACTACGTGGTGCGCGAAAGTTGGATCACCCGACACCAGGCCGCAGATGAAGCAGCCGCGGGTCCTGGTCGACTCCATATACGCGGCGACGTCGAACTTTTGTCGTTCCGGCAAGACTGCTTCCTCTTTCGGGCTGGGCTCGATCTAAAGATCGCCCAGCTTCAAGGCGCGCGCTGCCCAGGGCAGGGCGGTCGTCAGTTGCTCGCGCTGCACGCGGCGGACGAACGGCGCGTCCGGGATGATCGGCAGGCCGGCGCGGGCGGCGAAGTAGCCGCACACCCAGGCTGCGACCTGTGGCGCATTCGGCAGCAGATCGTCCGGCCGCGGCCCGCCCTCGAAGCACAGGCTCGGCAGCAAGCCGCCGAGGTCGAGCTGCGGGTTGCCCAGGCACGCGGCTGGCCAGTCGACGAACCGGACGCCGCCGCTC
>DATNIH010000030.1:0-33170 GCA_035604515.1 Caulobacteraceae bacterium
CGCCGGCCTTGCCGCCCTGCCCGGATCACGGTACACGCCCTGCCATGCGCAATCGCCGCGACAGCCTGCTTCTTCTCGCGCTGGGGCTTAGCCGCCCCTGGGCGCACTCCTAGGCGCGCGTTCTTCGCGGCCGGGCGCTCAGGGGACAAAACCCGTCGCCCAGAGCCGAACCTAGCGAAGAGATTGAAATTCCAATGACTTCCGAGACCACCCCGTCGGTATCAGACACCGGCAAGAACCGCGTCATCATCTTCGACACCACCATGCGCGACGGCGAGCAGTCGCCCGGCGCCTCGATGTCGTTCGACGAGAAGATGGAGCTCGCCAAGATCCTCGAGGAAATGGGGGTCGACGTGATCGAGGCCGGTTTCCCGATCGCCTCCAACGGCGATTTCGAGGCCGTGCGCGAGATCGCCAAGATCGTCACCGAGAGCACCGTCTGCGGCCTGGCCCGCGCCGGCGTCGCCGACATCGAGCGCTGCGCCGAGGCGATCAAGCCCGCCAAGCGCGGCCGCATCCACACCTTCCTCTCCACCAGCCCGCAGCACCGCGACTTCATTCTGCGCATGACCCAGGAGGACGTGCTGAACGCGGTGGTCGGCTCGGTCACCCACGCCCGCAACCTCTGCGGCGATGTCGAGTGGTCGGCGCAGGACGCCACCCGCACCGAGCGCGACTTCCTCGCCCGCTGCGTCGAGGCGGCGATCAAGGCCGGCGCCGGCACCATCAACCTGCCGGACACGGTCGGCTACACCTACCCCAGCGAATACGCCGAGCTGTTCCGCGACCTGATCGAGCGGGTGCCGGGGGCGGACACGGTGATCTTCTCGGCCCACTGCCACAACGACCTGGGCCTCGCCGTCGCCAACAGCCTGTCGGCGGTGCAGGCCGGCGCGCGGCAGGTGGAGCTGGCGGTCAACGGCATCGGCGAGCGGGCCGGCAACGCGGCGCTCGAGGAAGTGGTGATGGCGTTGCGGGTCCGCAGCGACAAGCTGCCCTATCCGACCCGCATTGTCACCCAGCACATCACCCGCGCCAGCCGCTACGTCTCGGCCATCACCGGCTTTCCGGTGCAGTTCAACAAGGCCATCGTCGGCAAGAACGCCTTCGCCCACGAGGCCGGCATCCACCAGGACGGGGTGCTGAAGAACGCCGAGACCTACGAGATCATGCGGCCCGAGGATGTGGGGCAGGGCGGCTCCAACCTGGTCATGGGCAAGCACTCCGGCCGCCACGCGTTCCGCGAGAAGCTGAAGGCGCTGGGCTACGACCTCGGCCAGAACGCGCTCAACGAAGCGTTCGGCCGCTTCAAGGACCTGGCGGACAAGAAGAAGCACGTGTTCGACGACGACCTCGTCGCGCTCGTCGATGACGCCCTGGCCCGCGGCCACGACCGCATCCAGGTCAAGACCCTGCGCGTGATCGCCGGCACCGAGGGTCCGCAGGAGGCGCAGCTGACCCTGGTGGTCGACGGCGTCGAAAAGTCGGCGACGGCCACCGGCGACGGCCCGGTCGACGCGGTGTTCAACGCGATCCAGGAAGTGACGCCGCACGCCGCCGTGCTGCGCCTGTTCCAGGTGCACGCGGTGACCGAAGGCACCGACGCCCAGGCCCAGGTCTCGGTGCGGCTCGAGGAAGACGGACGCATCGCCACCGGCCAGGCGGCCGACACCGACACCCTCACCGCCAGCGCCATGGCCTACGTCAACGCGCTCAACAACCTCTCGGCGCGCAAGGAAAAATCGGCCCCCGAGCCGATCGTCGCGAGCGGGTTCTAGGCAAAGCCCCTTCCCACTTGAGGGGAAGGGGTTGGGGATGGGGGGCTCTTGACGCCTTCGCTGACGGCGCAGGCAAGACCGAGCTTGCGTCTGGCAGCCACCCACCCCAACCCCTCCCGTCGAGCGGGAGGGGAGCAACCTCATGCTCTGGATCCCCATCACCATCGGCGCGGCCGGTTTCCAGGTGGCGCGCAACGCCTTGCAGCGGGGCCTGATGGGCGACGCGGGGCCGTGGGGCGCGACGCTGGTGCGGTTTCTGTTCGGGCTGCCGTTTTCGCTGGCCGCCTGGGCGCTGGCCGCGGCATTTTCGCCCGGCGCCCGGCCAAGCTTCGGCCTGGCGTTCTGGCTCGCCATCTCGACCGGCGCGGCGAGCCAACTGCTGGCGTCCGCGGCGCTGCTGGTCGCGATGCGCCGGGCCGGGTTTGCGATCGGCACGGCGCTGCAGCAGAGTTCGTTGCCGCTCTCGGCCGTGATCGGCCTGGCCGTCTTCCATGACAACCTCCACGGCCCGGGCTGGCTGGGGGTTGCGATCACCACCGTTGGACTGGCCGTGCTGACCTGGCCCAAGGGCGCAACCGGGCCGCAGCCGCTGTCCGGCGCGCTGTTCGGGCTGATCTCCGGCATGTGCTTCGGCTTTTCGCTCAACGCCATTCGCCATGCCGAACTCTCGCTGGAGCCGACGCACCACGTTCTGGCCGCCGTCACCAGCGTGTGCGTCGCCCAGGCGTTGCAATCGTCGGCGCTCACCGCCGTGCTCGCCTGGCTTCGGCCGCAGGCGTTGAGAGCCGTGGTCTCCAGCTGGCGACAGTCGCTGGGCGCCGGGCTTTGCGGGGCGATCGCCTCGCTCGGCTGGTTCACGGCGCTCGGCTTCACCCAGGCCGGGCCGGTGCGCGCGGTGGGGATGGTCGAGATGCCGATGGCGGCGATCGCGGGACGGCGGATGTTCGCCGAGCGACTGACGGCGTGGCAATGGGTCGCTGGGGTCGCGACGGCCCTTGGCGTCGCGCTCGCAGCGCTCGGCTGACGGAGCATTTTGGGTGTGGCGACACGCGGCCTTGCAATAACCTTGCAACCAAGGCACACCCGGATGGTCCGCCAAAGCCAAGGAGCTAAGGAGCGGCGCTGACGTCGGAGGGGGCGTTTGCGATCGCGGCTCTGGGCCTAAGGGGCGACTCATGTGCGTCTTCAGCCCTCTTTCCTTCAGAGACCGGAATGTTCGCGTCCCTCTTCGGCCTTATCTCGAACGACATCGCCATCGATCTCGGCACAGCCAACACCCTCATCTACATGAAGGGTCGAGGCATCGTGCTGAACGAACCGTCCGTGGTCGCCCTACGTAACGTCGGTGGGCGCAAGCAGGTCCACGCGGTCGGGATCGAAGCCAAAATGATGCTCGGGCGCACGCCCGGCCACATGGAGGCGATCCGTCCCATGCGCGACGGCGTCATCGCCGACTTCGAAGTCGCCGAGGAGATGATCAAGCACTTCATCCGCAAGGTGCACAACCGTCGCGGCTTCACCAACCCGAAGGTCATCGTCTGCGTGCCGTCTGGCGCGACGGCGGTGGAACGCCGGGCGATCAACGATTCGTGCCTCAACGCCGGCGCGCGCCGCGTCGGCCTGATCGACGAGCCGATGGCCGCTGCGATCGGGGCCGGCCTGCCGATCCACGAACCCACCGGCTCGATGGTGGTCGACATCGGCGGGGGCACAACGGAAGTGGCGGTGCTGTCCCTCTCGGGCATCGTCTACACCCGCTCCGAGCGCGTCGGCGGCGACCGCATGGACGAGGCGATCATCAGCTACATGCGCCGCCACCATAACCTCCTGATCGGCGAGACCACGGCCGAGCGGATCAAGAAGGAAATCGGCACGGCGCGCACGCCGGAGGACGGCCATGGCCTGTCCATCGACGTGAAGGGCCGCGACCTGATGCAAGGCGTGCCGCGCGAAGTGCGCATCTCCGAGAAGCAGGCCGCGGACGCGGTCGCTGAGCCGGTGGCGCAGATCGTCGAGGCGGTGAAGGTGGCGCTGGAAGCGACGCCGCCGGAGCTTGCCGCCGACATCGCCGACAAGGGCATCATGCTCACCGGCGGGGGCGCGTTGCTGCGCGGGCTCGACCTGGAGATCCGCGATCACACCGGCCTGCCGGTGACGGTGGCCGACGATCCGCTCTCCTGCGTCGCGCTGGGGTGCGGCAAAGTGTTGGAACACCCCAAATGGACCAAAGGCGTACTGGAATCGACGTTCGCCTAGACTAGGATGTCGATTCGAGAGCGCTCCCGGCGAAACGCCGCCCGTTTCGCGTCCGGGAGCGGTCCAAACCACAGCTAGTTCGCCGTTCCGAGCTGGTTGGCCAAGACCAACGGGGCGGGGGCTCCGGGAGGCAGTGATTGTCCCTTAGGGATGGTCCTCTAGGCGATATCAGGGTTCCGCTGACGTGGTCAGCCGCGGCGGCTCTGGTCATTGCCGTGATCATCGCCGCAGCTTTGCTGCTCAGCCGCCAGCACGACCCGATGAAAGCCGGCGCCTACGACGCTGCGCGCCGCGCGGTCGATGCGGTGGAATCGCCCGTAGGCGGAGCGTTGTCGGCGCCGGTGCGATGGACCGGCAGCGTGGTCGACAACGTGCGCGGCTACTTCTTCGCCGTTTCGGAAAACCGCCACCTCAAATCGGAGCTGGTCCAAGCCAAGGCGACGCGGGACCAGCTCGAGGCGCTGCAGGTCGAGAACGCCCGGCTGCGCGCTGTGCTCGGCATCCGCACCGATCCGCCGCTGCCGCACGTGGCAGCCGAGACCATCGCCGACTCGCGCGGCCCGTTCGCCAACACTCGCCTCGCCGACGCCGGCCGCGACAAGGGTGTCAGCGAGGGCAATCCGGTGGTGTCCGAGCATGGCCTGATCGGCCGCGTCGTCGGCGTCTCCGACCATGTCAGCCGGGTGCTGCTGCTGACCGACGCCGAGAGCCGCACGCCGGTGCTGCTGGTGCGCACCAACGGCCGGGCGATCCTCGCCGGCGACGGGGGCGATACGCCCAAGCTCGACTATCTGCGCACCGCGATCGACCTGAAGGAGGGCGACCGCGTGCTGACCTCCGGCGACGGCGGCGTGTTCCCGCGCGGCCTGCCGGTCGGCACGGTGGTGCGCGGCCTCGACGGCGGCTGGCACGTCGCCCTCGACAGCGACGCGGCCCCGATCGACTACGTGCAGATCCTGCTGTTCTCGGATTTCTCCCAGCTCGCCAACGCCCAGGCGCTCGCGCCGAAGGACCTGCCCACGGCGATGACCGAGGAACCCAGCGCTTCGATCGCCCCGCCGACGACCTCGGCGCCAGTCGCACCCAAGCCCAGTGCGGCGAAGCCGCCAGCAGCCGCCAAGCTGGCGACGCCCGCGGGCGCAAAGCCAGCGGCCGTCAAGGCGGCCAAGCCGACGGCGCGGCTGATGTCCCTCATGCCCGTCAGGGCGGCGCCGGTAAAGCCACCGAAGCACGTTGCGCCGACCAAGCCGGCGTCGCCCCAGTACGCCGCGCCCGCGCCGCCGCCGCCGCGCCCCTCGGACATCCCGCTGTGACGGCGACCACCGGGTTCGGGTCCGGCAAGTCGATGAGCCCGATCGGCTGGCTCGGCATGCCGATGCTGTTCTGCGCGGCCGGCACCGTGCTGCTGGCGACGCCGATCCGCATCTTCGGACTCGGTCTGCCCGAGCCGGTGTTCCCGCTGACGGTGGCCTTCGCCTGGGCGGTGATCCGACCTTCGGTGCTGCCGCCGTTCGCGCTGCTGGTGATGGGCTTGTTCCTCGACGTGTTCTGGGGCGGGCCGCAGGGGCTGTGGCCGCTGTGCTTCCTGACGACCTACGCCGCGGTGCTGTCCGTGCGCCGGTTGATCCTGGGCCAGGACTTCATCGTCATGTGGGCCTCCTACGCGGCGGCGACGGCGCTGGCCTTCGCGGTCGGCTACGCCGTGATGGCGATGATTGCAGGGGGCCTGCCGAACCTGATCGCGGTCGGCTGGCAGTTCCTCGCCACCCTGGTGCTGTTTCCCTTCGCCCATCGCCTGATCGGGCGGTACGAAGATGCGGATGTGCGGTTCCGATGAGCAATCCGAAGATCTACTTCAACGAAGTCAACGAGCGGCAGGCGGTGTTCCATCGCCGCGCGTTCCTGATGGCTGGCGTCGCGGGCGTAGGCCTGGCGGCGCTGGGGACCCGGCTCGGCTACCTGCAGCTGGTCGACGCCGACAAGTACAAGGTGCTCTCGCTCAACAACGAGTTCCAGTCGCGCCTGCAGCCGCCGCCGCGCGGCCTGATCGTCGACCGCAACGGCGTCGTGCTGGCGTCCAACCGGCCGGACTTCCGCCTCTACGTCAGCCGCGACGAGAACACCGATGTCGAGGACCTGCTCGACCGGCTGCAGAAGCTGGTGCCGCTCGACGATGCGCACCGCTCGCGGCTGATCGACGACATCAACGACGCGCCGCGCCGGGCGCCGGTGACGGTGCTCGAGGACCTCACCTGGGAGGAATTCTCCCGCATCAACGTGCGCACGCCTGAGCTGCCCGGCGTCACCGCCGACATGGGCGATATCCGGGTCTATCCGTTCTCGGCCGCCTTCGCCCACGTGATCGGCTACGTGGCCAAGGTCTCCAAGGACGACGTCACCAAGGACGGACCCAACGCCGACCCGATCCTGCTCAATCCCGGCATGCGCGTCGGCAAGGCGGGGCTGGAGCGGACCTACGACCTGCCCATGCGGGGCAAGCCGGGGGCCAAGAAGGTCGAGGTCGACGTCAAGGGCCGGGTGGTGCGCGAGGACCCGGGCGGCGATGTGCCCTCGGTTCCCGGCCAGACCCTGCAGCTGACGCTGGACGCCGACATCCAGAACCGGGCGCTCGAGGTGTTCGGGACCGACAGCGGCGCGGCGGTGATGATGGACTGCCGCACCGGCGACGTGCTGTGCATGCTCTCGGCGCCCAGCTTCGACGCCAACCGCTTCGTCAAGGGCCTGACCGGGCCGGAGTACCGCTCGCTGGCCGACTACGACCACAAGCCGCTGTTCAACAAGACGGTCACCGCCACCTACCCGCCCGGCTCGACTTTCAAGACCATGGTGGCGCTGACGGCGCTGGAGATGGGCATCCCGACCACGCAACAGTACACCTGCAACAGGGCCTGGTCGTGGGGCGGGCGGGTCTGGCACTGCGACGAGGCGCACGGCACGCTCGACATGAAAGGCGGCATCGCCCACTCGTGCGACATCTATTTCTACCAGTTGGCGCTGAAGATCGGCGGCCCCGACCCGATCGCCGCGACCGCGCACAAGTTCGGTCTGGGTCAGCTCTATGATATCGGCGTGCCGGGCCAGAAGCCGGGCCTGATCCCGAGCACCGAATACAAGCGCCGCTTCTTCCCGAAAGACCCGGTGTGGCACCCCGGCGAGACGCCCAGCATGGGGATCGGCCAGGGCTATGTGAACGTCAACGCTCTACAGCTGTGCGTGATGTGTTCGCGCATCGCCAATGCGCAGAAGGCGCTCTACCCGCGCCTCGTCCGATCGATCGGCGGCGTCGATCAGCCGGCCGCGGCGCCGTCACCGGCCCTGATCGCGCAGAAGGAGCACATGGACTTCCTGCATGAGGCGATGATTGCGGTGACGACGAACGGCACCGCCGCCGGTCCCAACACCGACCTCAATCTCGGTCCGATCAAGATGGCCGGCAAGACCGGCACCGCCCAATCCCACGGCTATGGCGCCGGGGCCAACGTCCACGGGACGCAGGGCGCCTGGAACATGCGCGACCACGCCTGGTTCATCGCTTTCGCGCCGGCCGACGACCCCCGTTACGCCATGTCGGTGCTGACCGAGCACGGCGGCTTCGGCGCCGGCGCATCGGCGCCGAAGGCGCGCGAGATCATGCGGGTCGCGTTGCTGAAGGACCCCGAGGTTCGCGCCCGCATCGTGCAGCCGCTGCCGACGGCGGCCCCGCCCGGGACGCCGACGATCGTACCGCCGCCGCCCGCCAGCAACGCGGCGTCCTCCACATGACCGCCGGCGCCCTCACCCGACCCGGCGAGCGCCAGCGGCTGATCGTCCGCCTTGGCGAGATCGACTGGACCTTCTGCGCGGTCATCTGCGTCATCGCCGGCGCCGGCGGGGCGATGCTCTATTCGGTGGCCGGCGGCCAATGGAACCCGTGGGCGGCCGAGCACCTGATGCGGTTCGGCTTCTGGTTCCTGGCGATGATCGCGCTGGCGATGGTCGACCTGCAGATCTGGTTCCTGATCGCCTATCCGCTCTACGCGGTGAGCCTTGGCCTGCTGGTGATGGTGGCCGCGCACGGCCACTCGTCGCTCGGCGCCCAGCGATGGCTCAATCTGGGGCCGATCCACCAGTTTCAGCCGTCGGAGCTGATGAAGATCGCGCTCGTGCTGGCGCTGGCGCGGTTCTACCACGGGCTCTCGGCGAGAAGCGCCAAACTGTCGTTCTGGCTGCTGATTCCAGCGGCGCTGATCGCCATGCCGGCGGCGCTGGTGATGAAAGAGCCGGACCTCGGCACCGCGCTGCTGATCTGCGCCACCGGCTTCGCCATCATGATCCTGGCCGGGCTCGACCTGCGCATCGTCGGCTTGGGAGCGATCCTGGCCGGCGCCGTCGTGCCGTTCCTGCACCTGGTGCTGAAGCCCTACCAGTACACCCGGCTGGTCAGCTTCATGAACCCGGAGGCCGAGAAGTCCGGCGCCGGCTACCACATCGTGCAGTCCAAGATCGCACTCGGCTCGGGCGGGTTGCTGGGCAAGGGTTTCGGGCTCGGCACCCAGAGTCAGCTCAACTTCCTGCCCGAGAAGCAGACCGACTTCATGTTCGCCTCGCTGGCCGAGGAGTTCGGCTTCGTCGGCTGCATCGCGATCCTGATCCTCTATGCGGCGGTGATCTTCATGTCGCTGCGGATCGCCTCGATCGCCCACAGTCACTTCGGCCGGCTGAGCGCCGCGGGCGTCACCGCCACGCTGACCTTCTGCGTGCTGATGAACGGGGCGATGGTAATGGGTCTGGCCCCGGTGGTCGGGGTGCCGATGCCGCTGCTCTCGTGGGGCGGCACGGTGATGATGAGCATGATGCTGGGCTTTGCCCTGATCATGGCGGTGCGCGTGCAGCGCTACGCCGAGATCTCCAGCGGCAAGGGCTCGGTGCTCTAACCCTTCCCCCTCTGGGGGAAAGCGGCGAGCCGCGCGCAGCGCGCTTCGCCGATGGGGGAACTCACCTGCGAGAGCCCCCATTGTCACGCGCCTGCGGCGGCGTGACGTTTCCCCCGCTACGCGGGAGAAATGTTTGAAGCTTCACACCGCGACAGGGTCTGTGGAACAAAGCGCCCGCCGGTCGCCTTGATCGCTGCGCCAGGATGCTGCGAGGCCAATCCGAACCATGCCCCAGGTCAAGTTCCGCCTTAACGGTCGGCGTTTTCCACCGCAGCCGATCAGTCTGCCGATCCCCGGCTGGGGCGGCGAGGCGCAGCCGCGCGCCGACGGGAGCCACGAGCAGGTCTGGCACTGCCAGCCGTTCTCCGAGGGCGCCCGCTACGGCGTCGAGATGCTGTACCCGTTCGATCAGGAGCTCCGCGTGACCCAGTTTCGCGGCAAGGTGCGGCTGCAGGCCGACTGGGGCGAGCCGGTCGATCCCACCATGATGTGGCCGCCGTTCCGGCCCTTCGGCGAGGATTTCTACTCCTACCAGCTGTCGCTGGACCTACAGGTCCCGCCGGGCTGGGCCGTGCTCACCCAGCCGCACCCGCGCTACTACGCCGATCCGACCAACACGACGCCGCTGGCGGTTCCCGCACTGATCCGCAGCGAGTGGTGGCCGATGATGTTCTTCTGCATCTTCAAGGCGCCGCCGAAGGGGGTGACCCACATCTTCCGCAAGGGCGAGCCCTATATGAGCCTCATCGTCCTGCCCGCCGAGCCGGAGCTCGACCTGCAGCCGATGAGCGAGGACGAAGCGGCTGAACGCGAACTGCGCGCGCGCCGCATCGCGGCCAGCCGCGATGCGCTGGCCGAGGGGACGCGCTGGATCTCCAGCACCAACACCGTGTTCGACGGCACCTACCGCCACATGGCCCGGGCGGCAAAAGCAAGGGACCGGGAGGGCTAGCCTCCCGGTCCCAAAAAGCGTCCCGGAGTGAATCCAGGGCGGCGGCTAGTAGCCGCGGTCGTCGTGATGATGATGGTGGTGATGGTGGTGCACCGGCCTCAACAGCCAGCGCCCGCCAGACCAGAAGTAGCCGTGCGACAGCCACCACGCCCTGTTGTGGTGGTGGTGATGGTGATGGTGGTGATGATCGCGGCCCCATTGCGCCGGAATCAGCCGCGGGGCGTCGGCCTGCTCCTGGGCGTCCGCCAACTTAAGCCGCTCGGTTGCGTTCGGGATCGGCTGCAGCAACTCTGCGTACGATGACGCCGGCTGCACTGCCGGCGCGGTCGGCGTTGCGAGCGCCGGGGCCGCAACGAGCGCGGCGAGACCGGCCAGGGTGGCTACTTTGCCGTCCATGAAGTTCTCCGTCTGATATGGCGGCCAGCGGCCGCCGAGGGTCCCACGTGACAACGACGAACTAAGTTATTTGATCCGGCAGCAGACCAGAAGCGATCATTTCAGCTTCGACAATTTTCGTCGCCCGCATGTCGGATTGGACGTCGTCCGTTCGCGATCAGTTCAGGTCCGGCTGAAGCGCCGCCGCGTCCGCCGAGATCGCGTCGCTGCCCCGACGACACACTGGTTCGATCGGCGGATCGGCGCCTTGATGGCGCCGTAAGCCCAGGGAGCAGCGCGCATGACCGCCCATCACATCCGCTTCGAGGTCGACGACGAGGGCATCGGCGTCATCACCATCGACCGGCCCGAGAAGCGCAACGCCATGACCTACGCCATGCTGGGCGCCTTCATCGAGGCGGTCGGCAAAGCAGGCGAGGACGAGCGCGTGCGGGTGTTGATCATCACCGGCGCCGGCGGGGCGTTCTGCGCCGGCACCGACCTGGCCGACCTCGCCAGCATCCCCGGCGAGAGCCGCGGCGTGCGCGGCCGCGCCGACCAGCATGACGTATGGTGGCCGATCGTGGCCTGCCCCAAGCCGGTGATCGGGGCCATCGACGGCTATGCGGTCGGCATGGGCGCCGAGTTCACCAGCCAGTGCGACGTCCGCATCGTCTCCGACCGCGCCCGCTTCGCCTGGAACTTCGCCCACCGCGGCCTGGTGCCCGACACCGGCGCCGGCTCTTGGCTGCTGCCGCGCATCATCGGCCCGTCGCGGGCGCTGCGGCTGCTCTATGCCGGCGGGTTCCTCGAGGCGGCGGAAGCCAAGGAGATCGGTTACGCCAACGAAGTCGTCGCCCCTGAGGCGCTGATGGACGCCGCCCGGGCCGAGGCGCGGCGCTACCTGGCCTCGTCACCCTTTTCGCTGCGCCACATGAAGACGCTGGTCTGGCGCGGCCTGGAGCGCGACGTCGCCGAGCACATGCAGCACCACGTCACCGCGCTGTCGGCGTGCTTCAAATCGGAGGATCACAAGGAGGGTGTGGCGTCGTTCCTGGAGCGGCGGCCGGCGAAGTTCGTCGGGCGGTAGTCCGGGCGGGTCCAGACGCATTCCCAGGACATGTCATCCCGGCCGTAGCGAAGCGGAGAGCCGGGATCTACTCAGCGCCGGCGGTGAAGTAGATCCCGGACGAGTCCGCTGCGCGGCTCTCCGGGATGACAACGATATACATTTGAAATGAAACGCTAAATCGCTCGCAGACGTAGTTGTGGGACTAAGCCTGCATCACGATCTGCGATCTTGGGTCGACAGCGACCCCTTGCGCCTTCACGTGCCAGTTCAGGCTGGCCTCGAAGTCGGCCAGCAGGTCGAAAAGCTCCTCCGCGGTGACCTGGGCGCGTTCGCCCTCGGGGAAGCGGAAGCCCCAGAAGTTGACGATGTGGTGCACCGCGCCCAGGCGCTCGCCCAGCTCGTTGAACAGGTTCGGGGCCTTCAGCAGGAACTCGCGGAACGCCTTGGGTTGGCCGTGCTTGGTCAGGTCGGCGTAGGCGTCCTCGTAGACCTTGAGCGTGGCGCGCACCGTCTCGCAGGACTGGGCGATCGATTTGGAGAGCCGCGCCTGCGCGGGCTGAATGTAGTTGCGCTCGTCGTCGGTCATCATCCCGGTCGGCTTGATGGTGGCGATCTGCGAGGCAACCGGCCGGACCCGCGGCAGCAGGTCGCCCAGCGTCCACTTGTAGTAGATGAAGCCCTTCCAGCAGAAGATGCCCTCCTCGAAGTCGGGCTTCGACATGTCCAGGCCCTGGCGCAGCGGCTCCAGCTCGGCGTCGCTGGCGTTGGCGAGGATCTTCGTCGCCAGCTTGCCGGTCTTCTCCTTGAAGGCGTGGCTGTCGTCGAACGACATGCCGATCAGCGGCGAGACCTCGTCGCGGACGAACTGGAACATCCGCACCATGTCGGCGTCGGTGAGGTCGAAATAGCAGCGGGCCGGGGCGAAGCCCTCCTTCTTCAGCCGCTCGCGCATCAGGAACGGGTCGAGCGAGGGCAGGGTGTCCAGCACCTGCAGCATGCGGTCGTCGTGGCCGCCGACCCCCTGGTCGCCGCCCGCCAGTTCCTCCAGGAACACCTCATAGCCCTTCTGACCGACGAAGAACGACCGGGCGCCGACGTTCAGGTCGGTCGGGTCGATCGGCAGGATCACCTTGGTCGCCAGCGTGCGCTCGAAGCGGAAGATGTCGCGCTCATAGTGGCGCAGGCGGTGCTTGACGATGATGCTGCGGTTGAGCACGGCGCTCTCGAAGAACGGCAGGCGCGCATAGTCCTCGTCCTGGCCCCACCGCTCCCAGACCGAGATCAGGTTCAGCGTCCGCGCTGTCGAGGCGTTGGCGGAAAGGTGGACCAGGCTGCGCACCGCCCGGTTCGACGACCTGCGCCCGCCAACCTTCCGAAGCTTCTCCGCAGCGCTAGCCACAACACCCCCAAGCCGCGGCCACGGTCAGCAGCCGTCCGCACCAAACCGGAAGCATGGCGCAGACGCCCGAAGGTTAGGTTAATCAGAGCAGAACGGCGTGGGTGAGACGGCGCCGCGGACGTCAGCCCAGCGCCTGGTCCGTCGCCCTGACCAGGGCGTCGATGATGCCGGGTTCGGTGGAGGCGTGGCCGGCGTCCCAGATGATCTCGAACTTCGAGGCCGGCCAGGCCTTCTTCAGCGCCCAGGCGCTTTCCAGCGGGGTGACGACGTCGAAGCGGCCCTGGACGATCCAGCCGGGGATGTCGGCGATGCGCGCGATGTTGTTCAGCACCCAGCCGTCGGCGTCGAAGAAGCCGCGGTTGGCGAAGAAGTGGCACTCGATGCGGGCGAAGGCGATGGCGAAGTCGACCTCGTTGAACTTGGCCGGCCGCGCCTCCGGGCCGCGCAGGCTGATGGTGTCGCCCTCCCACTGGCTCCAGGCGGCCGCGGCCTCGGCCTGGACGCGGCGGTCGGCGTGGATCAAGCGCTTGTGGTAGGCGCCGATCATGTCGTGGCGCTCGGCGGCTGGGATCGGCGCGCAGAAACGCTCCCACGCGTCGGGGAAGATCATCGAGGCGCCGTCCTGGTAGAACCAGTTGAGCTCGCGCTCGGTCAGCAGGAACACGCCGCGCAGCACCAGGTTCTCCACCCGCTCAGGGTGCTTGATGGCGTAGGCCAGCGCCAGGGTGGAGCCCCACGAGCCGCCGAATACGCTCCACTTCTGGATGCCGAGGCGCTTGCGCAGCCGTTCGATGTCGTCGACCAGGGTCCAGGTGGTGTTGTCCTGCAGCGACGCGTTGGGCCGGCTCTTGCCGCAGCCGCGCTGGTCGAACAGCACCGAGCGCCAGCGGGTGGGGTCGAAGAAGCGGCGCATGGTGGTGTTGATCGCCCCGCCGGGGCCGCCGTGCAGCACCACCACCGGCTTGCCGGCCGGGGCGCCGCATTCCTCGTAGTAGATCTCGTGCAGCCCGCCCGTGGGCAGCCAGCCGGCGGAGAACGGCTCGACCTCGGGGTAGAGCCCGCGCCGGCCGGCGGCGGACATGGCGGCAGGCGCCGGTGTGCTGCGTTCCATGGCCAAAGCTTCTAGACCGGAAAGCGCCTCCCTAGCCAGTCGAGGATGATGCGGCTGGTCTCTTCCGGCTTCTCCTGCTGGGTCCAGTGGCCAGAACCCTTGATCAGCGCCTTCTCCAGGTCGGGAATGAAGGCCTCCATGCCGTCGGCGGCCGAGGGCGGCAGCACCGCGTCGAGCTCGGCCATCACCATCAGCGACGGGACCTTCACCTGCTGCTCGACCGCTTCGCCAAGGCGCCAGTTGCGGGTGAAGTTGCGATACCAGTTGATGCCGCCGGTGAAGCCGGTGCGGCTGAAGGTGTCGACGAACACGGCCAGTTCGTCGTCGGTTAGGAACTTTTCGCGCGGATCGAACGCCGGATCGTACATCTGCAGGATATTCACCAGCGGAAAAGCGCTGGGATCGCCCGGCTTGCGCTCGGTGGCGAAGCCGGCGCCGACCTCGCCGGTTCCGGGGAGCGGGCGGCGCAGGAAGAAGCCCATGGTCTTGGCGACGTCCTTGGCCAGCGCGGCGTCGGCTTCGCCGGGCTTCTGGAAGTGGACGATGTACATCTCTTCGCCGAGCCGCTCGCGCATGACGGCGATGGGGTCGGCGGGGCCGCGCGGCATGAACGGGGTGTTGAGACCGATCACACCGGCGGTGCGCTCGGGGTGCAACAGTCCCATCTGCCAGACCACGATGCCGCCCCAGTCGTGGCCGCAGAATACCGCTTTCTCGACGCCGAGGTGGTCCAGCAGTTTGACCATGTCGCCGGTTAGATGGGCGATGTCGTAGTCCTCGACCTTCTCGGGTCGCGACGTGAGGCCATAGCCGCGCTGGTCCGGCGCGATCGCCCAGCGGCCCGCGTCGCCGAGCGCCTTCAGCTGGTGGCGCCACGAGAACGCCAGCTCGGGGAAGCCGTGGCAGAACACCACCGGCACGCCCTTCTTCGAACCGGCCTCGTAGTAGGCGAGCCGCACGTCGCCCAGATCGGCGAACTGCGGCGTCGGCATCATGGTCTCGAGCGCGGACATGGCTTCCCTCGTGGCTGCGGGCGCCGACCTTTAGCCGGCGCGCGAGGGACGGCAAGGCTGACGCGGCGTCGTTCCTAAGGGCCGTGCTCAATTCTTCTGCGCTTCCGCTGGCGCTCGATTTCCCTCATGAGCGGCGCCGATGTCCGTCCCCGCCCGCACACCGCTGACCGAGAAGGCGCCCTGGCCGCTCATTGTGCTGCTCGGCAGCCTGACGGCGCTCGGACCGCTGGCGATCGACATGTACCTGCCGAGCCTGCCGGCGATCGCCAAAAGCCTGCACGCCGCGCCTGGCGAGGTGGGGGTGACGCTGGCGGCGTTCTTCGCCGGGCTGGGCATCGGCCAGCTGGTCTGCGGCCCGCTGTCGGACCGGATCGGGCGGCGCACGCCGATGATCGCCGGCGTGGCGCTGTTCCTGGTCGGCTCGGTGCTGTGCGCGATGGCGCCGAACGTGTGGCTGCTGGTGCTTGCGCGGTTCCTGCAGGCGCTGGGCGGCAGCGCCGGGCAAGTGGTGGCCAGGGCCTCGGTGCGCGACCGCTTCGGCCACCAGATGTCGGCGCGCGTGCTCTCTCTGCTGATGCTGGTGCTCGGGCTGGCGCCGATCCTGGCCCCGATCGTCGGCGGCTACCTGTTGCTGGTCAGCGACTGGCGAGCGATCTTCGTGTTCCAGGCGGCCGTCGCCATGATCGTGCTGATCGCCACCATCTTCGGCCTGCAAGAGAGCCGCACCCACGCCCTGCGCGCCGAGGCGAGAGGCGAGAGCCCGATCGCGACCTTCGGCTACCTGCTCGGCCACCCGCGGATCGTTGGCTACGCCCTGTCCGGCGCGTTCAACACCGGCGCCTTCTTCGCCTGGATCTCGCTGTCGTCCTACCTGCTGATCGAGGTCTACGGCGTCTCGCCGTCGAACTTTGGCTGGTGGTTCGGCGCCAACGCGGCAGGGTTCATCGGCATGAGCCAGGTCAACGCCCACCTGATGCACTGGTACACGCCCGAGCTGGTGCTGGCGCGGGCCCGCCTGGCCTCGGTCGCCACCGCCGCGGTGCTGGTGTTCGACGCCTTCAGCGGCTTTGGCGGCATGCTGGGGGTGATCATCCCGCTGTACATAACCCTGGGTTCGTTCGGCCTCGTCGGGCCCAACACTCAGGCGGCGGCGATGAATGTCGATCCGACGCGGGCCGGCTCGATTTCCTCGATCACCGGCGCGACGACGTTCGCCGTGGGTTCGGCCATCTCGGCCCTCGCCGGTTTCCTCCACGACGGCACGGCGCGGCCGCTGGCGGCGCTGATCCTGGTCATGATCACCGCCTCGTCGGCTGCGCTCTACGGCCTGGCCAAGCCGACCGCGGTTCACGCCCCCGTCGTCTGATCAACGCCCCTGGCGGCCCAGGCCAGCACCGCCCAGCCGGTCAGGAGCGCGAGGCCGCCGAACGGGGTGACGATGCCGGTCCAGCGCGGCGCGCCCAACGCAAGGGCGTAGAGCGAGCCGGAGAACAGCACCGTGCCGGCGAGGAAGAACGCCGGCGCGAAGCGGGCGCGTCTGGCGCCCACCTGCATGAAGGTCGCGCAGGCGAACGTGGCCATGGCGTGCATGAACTCATAGGTGGCGCCCGTGCGCATCACCTCGCTGGCGCGGTCGGTCAGGCCATGGGCGGCGAAGGCGCCGGCGGCCACCGAGACGAAACCGCTGATCGCCGCCAGCGTCATCCAAAGTCGGCGCGTCCAGCGCATTGACTTGCCCCTCCGTTAGCCGGTCATTGGGCGCAAGCTTTACGGCGCATCGCCGGCGAGCAGAAGCCGGGCCAATCCGGCCGGTGTTGATGGAGGACCTGGAATGGCGCTGACCAAGGGCGACGATTATCCGATCCACCAGACCAGTGAGCCGATCGCCTACGCCGGCACCGACCGCAACTTCTACGACCGCTATTTCTTCAACGGCTACGCCTACGAGGGCGAGCTGTTCTTCGCCGCCGCGATGGGGATCTATCCGCACCTGAACATCGCCGACGCCGCGTTCGTGGTGGTGCGCGACGGCGTGGAAACCGCCCTGCACGCCAGCCGCTGGCTCGGCATGGAGCGGATGGACATGAGCGTGGGGCCGATCAGCATCGAGGTGCTGGAGCCGCTGAGCCGGCTGAAGCTGAAGGTGGACGCGCCCGACAAGGGCATCCGCGCCGAGATCGTGTTCGAGGGGCGCGCGTTCCCAATCGAGGAGCCGCGTTTCATCCGCCGCAACGGCCCGCGCACCTTCATGGACTACACCCGCCTGACCCAGAACGGCCGCTACAGCGGCTGGCTTGAGGTCGACGGCAAGCGCGAGAACGTCGACGGCTTTGTCGGTACCCGCGACCGCTCCTGGGGCATCCGGCCGGTCGGCGCACGCGACGCGCAGGAGCTGGCGCCGCCGGCGCCGGCGCAGTTCTTCTGGATCTGGTCGCCGTGCAACTTCCCGGACGGCTCGTTCTTCTTCCACACCAACGACGATGCGGCCGGCGAGGCGTGGAACCGCCGTGCGGTCTGGGCCCGGGACGGCTCCAACGCCGAGGCGCACGCCGAGACCCACGATCCGCAGATCCAGATCGACTGGAAGAGCGGCACGCGCCACGCCAAGGGCGCAGTGGTGCGGCTGAAGGACCCCTCCGGCGAGCGCGAGATCATCTTCGAGCCGCAGTACGAGTTCTACATGCTCGGCCTCGGCTACGGTCACCCGAAGTGGGGCCACGGCGCCAACCACGGCCAGCTGGCGGTGGAGCGCGAGGACCTCAAGCTCTCGGAGATCGATCCGCACATGCCCCATCACCTGCACGTGCAGGCGCTGTGCAAGGTCACTTACAAGGGCGGCAACGCGTTCCATCAGGAGGGCCGCGGCGTGCTCGAGCAGCTGGCGATCGGCCCGCACGCGCCGTCTGGGTTCAAGCAGATGCTGGACTTCGCGCCTTGACGGGAAGCCTGGCCGAGCGGCTCGGCGCCTACCTCGCCCGCGCCTGGGGCGAACCGGTCCAGGTGGAGAAGCTGGCGCGGATTTCCGGCGGCGCCAGCCGGGAAACCTATCGCTTCGACGCCGTGCTGGCGTCCGGGCGCCGCCCGCTGATCCTGCGCCGCGATCCGCCCGGCAGCCTGATCGAGACCGACCGCCGCTCCGAATTCCTGGCGCTGAAGTCGTTCCATGGCGCCGGCGTCGCCGCGCCGGAGCCGCTGATCCTGGAGCTGGAGGGCGCCGAGCTGGAGCGGCCGTTCTTCATCATGGCCCGGATCGACGGCGGCGCGACGGCCAGCCCGTTCCAGCCGGATGCCTACGCGCCAAACGCCGCCAAGCTGGGCGGGGACTTCTTCGCCACGCTCGGCCGAATCGCCGCCGCCGACCCTGCGAGCCTGCCGATCGCTGAGGCCTGCGAGGCGCCGCCGCTGGACGGTTGCTGGCGGCGTGAACTCGACTACTGGTCCGGCGTGATCGAGGCTGACGAGCTGCACCCGCAGCCGATCGTGCGGGCGGCGATCCGGCGGCTGTACCGCAACCCGCCGCCCCCGGCGCAGAAGATCTCCGTGGTGCACGGCGATTACCGCTCGGGCAATTTCCTGCACGATGGCGAGGGGCGGGTGCTGGCGATCCTCGATTGGGAGATGGCCCATCTGGGCGATCCGCTCGAGGACCTCGGCTGGGCGATGGATCCGCTGTGGCGTCACAACGAGACCCACCGCGTCGCCGGCATGCTGCCCAAGGCCGAGGCCATCGCGGTCTGGGAGCGGGCCAGCGGCCTGAAGGTCGATCCCGCGGCGTTCGCCTGGTGGGAGCTGTTCGCCTCGGTCAAGGGCCAGGCGATCTGGACCTCGTCGGCGAAGGAATACCGCGACGGCGGCTACCAGGAGCCGATCCTGGGATTCTCGGGCTGGCTGACGGCGCGTCGCCACGACGAGATCCTGGCGGCCAAGCTGGCGGAGTTGGCCCCATGACCCCGAGCGTCGTCGAAGTCATGCGCGGCTGTGCGGTCGCGCTTACCCAGCCCCCGTCACCCGACGCCGGCCCGGAATACTTCGCCAGTCGGGTCGGCATGATCTCGATGCTGGCCAACCTCGCCGCCCAGGAAGCCGAGCACGCCGCGGCCGCGGCTGTCGCCGAGAACGCCGACATCCGCGCCCTGTTCGCCCAGGCGGCGGCGTACGATGGCGCTCTTGGCGGGCGCCTGGCCAGGGCGGCGCAAGGCGTCGACGCCGATCTGACGCTGACCGCGCTCGACGCCGCCAACGCGCGCCTGCGGCGGCTGCTGATCGAACTGCACACGCGGGTCGAGGATGCGGGCGATACGGCCTTGGACCGGGCGATCCTGGCGCTTTATGTGAGGATGGCCGAGGGGCGCCGACTGCAGCTCGGCGGTTAGGCCGGGGGTTCATCAATGCGCAATCTGCTGATCGGACTGGTCGCGGCATTCGCGCTCGCCGGCGGCGCGCAGGCGGCAGGCACAAAGGCGGTGAAGGATTGGCTCGGCGTCTGCGCCAACACGGGCGCCTGCACCGCGTTCGGCTTCGGCGGGGAGGACGACACCACCGGCCCCTACCTGATGATCCACCGTGATGCCGGACCGGCCGCCCCAGTTCAGCTCACCCTCGTCAATGACGCCGGCGACACGCAACCCGCCGCCGACTGGACCCTGACGCTCGATAGCCATGCCATCGCTGGCGTCGGGCCTGTGCACGCCGCCGGGAGCGACGCGGGCGCCAGGGCCACGCTGACCGGACGTCCCGCCGCCGCGCTGATCGCCGCGCTGCGCAACGGCCGGTCGCTCGCCTTCTCCGCTGGCGGCAGCGAAGTCGGCGCGATCTCGCTCGCCGGTAGCGCCGCGGTCCTGCTCTGGGTCGACGACCAGCAGGGGCGGGTGGACACGGTCACGGCTCTGGCGCGGCCCGGCGCCAAGCCGGCGTCAGCCGTCCCGGCGCCGACGCCTGCGCCGCTGATCCTCGCCGCTGCGCCGGTGAACCAGAAGGGCGTCCCCGATCACGCGCCGAAAGGGATGACCAAGGGCATTGCCGATTGCGATCCGCAGAGCGGGACGCCCGACGAGATCGTCGCTCGGCTCGCCCCCGGCGTGATGCTCTGGGGTCCGCAATGCGAGTCCGGCGCCTACAACGCGGTCAACGTGTTCTTCATCGGCGATGAGCACGGCAAGGGCCTGAAGCGCATCCGCTTTCCGGAGCCTCCGGGCGCCGGGCAGGCGAGCGACGACCTGCTGTTCAACCCCGGCTTCGATCCCAAGACCCAGACGCTGACCACCTTCTCCAAGGCGCGCGGCATCGGCGATTGCGGCGAGGCGGCCAGCTGGGTCTGGAACGGCAGGGCCTTTCAGTTGATCGCGGAGCAGGTGATGCCCGCCTGCCGCGGCGTGCCGTCGGACGACTGGCCGGCGCTGTTCGTCAGCCGGCAGAAGTAGACGCGGCGGCGACTCCTGTTAGGGCGGTCCCATGTCCATCGCCCTGCGGCTCGGGCTGTTTTACGCGGCGCTGCTGATCGGCACGGGCGCCAGCGCGCCTTACGCCGGAGTCTGGTTCCGCGCCCACGGCCTCTCGGGCGCCGCTATCGGCCTGATCCTCGCCGCCCCATCGTTCGGACGGGCGGTCACCGGTCCGGCGCTGGCGGTGTGGGCCGACGGCTTCAAGCTGCGGCGCACGCCCATCGCACTGATCGGCGTCGCCGTGGCCGCCGCCTATGCGGGGCTGGCCCTCGCGCAGGGCTTCTGGGCCTGGATGGCGCTGTGGTTCGTCAGCCAGAGCTTGTTCGGCGTCTGCAGCCCGCTGGCCGACGTCATCGCCCTGCGTCGCGCCCGCAGCGAAGGGTTCAACTACGGCTGGCCGCGTGGGATCGGCTCGGCGGCCTACATCCTCGGCAACGTGGCGATGGGCTTCGTGCTGGGCCTCACGTCGCCGGACGCGATGCTGATCTGGATCGTCGTCGCCGCCCTCGCCGCCGCCCTCGCTGCGCGCTGGGTGCTGCCGCCGGATCCGGTGCACGAGGGCGGCGAGCGTCTGGCCGGCCGCGACCGGCTCAAGGGACTTGGCGTGCTGCTGGCCGATCCGGTGTTCATGCTGGCGATCGTCTCGACCGGCCTGATCCAGGCGTCGCACGGGTTCTACTACGGCTTCTCGGCCCTGACCTGGAAGGCGCAGGGTCTGTCGCCGGCGCTGGTCGGCGTGCTCTGGGGCGTGGGCGTGGGCGCCGAGGTCGGCTTCCTCTGGTTCATGGATCCGTGGCGGCGGCGGATCGGGCCGGAGCGTCTGGTGGTGCTGGGCGGGACCGGCGCGGTGGTGCGCTGGACGTGCCTGGCCATGTCGCCGCCGCTGTGGCTGCTCATCCCACTGCAGGCGCTGCACGCGCTGAGCTTCACCGCCACCTTCATGGGCACGCTGCAGCTGATCGAGCGCCTGGCGCCAGCGAAGAGCGCGTCGGGCGCGCAGACGCTGAACGCGGTGCTGTCGGGTGGCATCCTGATCGGCTTGGCGACCATGGCTTCGGGGCGGCTTTTCGACGCGGCGGGCCAGCACGGCTATCTCGCCATGAGCCTGATCGCCGCTGCGGGTCTCGGCGGCGCGCTGTGTCTCGCGCCGTTGCAGCGGGCGCGGAAGGCCAAGCTTGCGCTCGGATAGACCTTGACGCGCGGGCCCTGAAGCGCGACCCAGCCATCACGAAACCGTGTTCATGGGGGAACGACGCGCCGTGGGTTGGGCCAGGGCATGGAAGTGGCTGCAGATCGGCGTCCTTGTCGTCGGTGTAATCGTGCTCGCCGCGGTCGGCTGGCACGACACGTCGAAGATCCTCGCCTACCAGCCGCTCGGGATCGATTTCCTGCCGATGTGGGCGGCCGCCCACGAGGTCTTCGTCCACCCGCACCGGGTCTACGATTTCGTGCGGCTGACCCACTTCGAGCAGCCCGAGCTGTTCAACTTCCCGTTCCGGGGCCTGCGCCCATTCGTCTATCCGCCGCCGGCGCTGCTGATCTTCGCCCCGTTCGGCCGCGCGCCGTTCGCCATCGCCAACCTGGTCTGGACCGGGCTCGGCCTGCTGGCGATCCTGCTGGCGATGTCGACCAAGGTGAAGTCGCCGCGGGTGCTGGCGCTGCTGGCCATGGTGCTCTCGCCCGCCTCACTGCTGGTGCTGGTGACCGGGCAGGTGACGTTCCTGATCGCGGCCATGGGGGTCACCGGGCTGCTCTGCGTGAAGACCCAGCCGATCCTCGCCGGGGTGCTGTTCGGGCTCGCCGGGGCGATCAAGCCGCAGGCGATGGTCTTGCTGCCGGTGGCGCTGTTCGCGCTCGGGGCCTGGCGGGCGATGCTGATGACGGCGCTCTCCGCGGCGGCCGTGGCCGTCGCCTCGGCGCTGGTCTTCGGACTGCAGGCCTGGATCGACTGGTTCGCGGCCGTTTCGCGGTTCGAGGACTGGGTAATGAAGACCCCCGGCCTGGTGCGAGGCATGATCACGCCGACCGCGCTTGGCATGAGCATGGGCCTGGATCCCGGGGCGCTGGCGACCTGGCGGCTCGGCTTTGGCCTCGGCGCCATCGCCATGGTCTGGTTCGTGTTCCGCAGGACCGAGGATCCGGCGCGGCGGCTGACGGCGCTGTTTGGCGGCGCGTTGTTCATCACGCCCTACGCCATGCATTACGACGCCGCCCTGCTGGCGCCGGCCGCCGCGCTGATGCTGACCCACCGCTCGCGGCCGGGCGACTGGATCGCGGCGATCCTCGCCAGCGCGCTGCTCTGCTGCGCGGCGATCCCACACTGGGGCGCCGCGGGGGTGACGCTGTTCATCCTGGCGGGCTCGTTTCTGCCCGAGACGGCGTTCGCCGGCCCGTTCCGCCTGCCGGTGTTCGCGCCGCGGACCGGGCAGGAGCCGGCCGGCTAGGTCTTTGTCGGTCCGGCGGCCTATAACCTCAGGTGAGAATCAACGACCGACGCGCGTGGTGCGTTCGGAAGAGCGAGGGCGTGAGATGGAAGGAGACGCGGCGCGGCCGTCTTCCTCCGAGGGGAGCGTGGACGTCACCTTCGTGCTGCCCTGCCTGAACGAGGCGCAGTGCCTCGAACCCTGCATCGGCATGATCCGAGAGGCGCTGGCCGAGCTGAAGTCGCGGCTGGGGCTCGGCGGCGAAGTGCTGGTGGCAGACAACGGCAGCACCGACGGCAGCCAGGCGCTGGCGCTGCGGCTGGGCGCCCGGGTGGTGGCGGTGAGCGAGCGCGGCTACGGCGCGGCGCTGCGCGGCGGCTTCGACGCCGCGCGGGGCCGCTTCCTGGTCATGGGCGACGCCGACGGCTCCTACGATTTCCGCGAGGCCGTGCCGATGATCGAGGCGCTGATGGGCGGCGCCGATCTGTGCATGGGCTCGCGCTTCAAGGGCGGGATCAAGCCGGGCGCCATGCCCTGGAAGAACCGCTACATCGGCAACCCGATCCTGACCGGCATCCTCAACGTCCTATTCGACACGCGCATCAGCGACGCTCATTGCGGCCTGCGGGCGCTGACCAAGCCGTGCTTCGAGCGACTGGGCCTCACCGGCGCCGGGATGGAGTTCGCCAGCGAGATGGTGATCAAGGCGGCGCTGAAGGGCGAGACCATCGCCGAGGTCCCCGCCACGCTGTCGCCCGATCTGCGCGACCGCCCGCCGCACCTGCGCCCCTGGCGCGACGGCTGGCGCCACCTGCGCTACCTGTTCATGCTGAGCCCGTTCTGGCTGTTCGCCGTGCCGGCGCTGGCGGGCGGGGTCACGGGCGCGGCGATCCTGGCGATCGCGAGCTGGTACGCCGTGTTCGACCCGCACGCGCGCAACATGTTCGGCGACTATTGGGTGGTGCTGGCCGCGGCGATGGTGGCGGTCAGCCACAACGCTGGCCTGCTCGGATCGGCCGGACATCTGATCGGCGTCCGCAACGGCTATCGCCGCCCCAAGGCGTGGATCGCCGGGCTGTCGAAATGGGTGACGCTGGAGACGATGATCATGGCCGGCTTGGCGCTGGGGCTGATCGGGTTCCTGGTGCTGGTCGGCATCGTGTTCTCGTGGGGCGCGCGCGGGTTCGGTCGGGCGCCGCTGGTGTTGCCGGCGGTGCTCGGCACACTGATGATGACCCTCGGTGTACAGAACATCCTCGGTGGCTTCATGCTGTCGATCATCAGCGGCAACGAGGCGCGCTTCCTGGACGCCGCCGCCGCGCCGGCGGACGCGGGAGAGACGAGGGCGGACATCCAGCATGCCCCAGCCCGTTAGGGTCGCGACGGTCGGGCTCGGCTGGGTCGCCCTGCATCGCCACCTGCCGGTCATGAAACGTAGCCGCCGCTTCGAGGTGGTCGGCGTGATCGACCGTGCGCCCGGCCGGGCCCGGGCCGTCGCCGCCGAGCGCCGTCTCGCCCATTCCGCCGAGGCCAGTTCGTTGGCGGGCGTGGACTGGCTGGACCAGGTCGACGCCATCACCGTCGCCACCGCGCCGATGGGCCACGCCGCGCTGATCGGCGAGGCGCTCGCGCTGGGCAAGCATGTGCTGACCGAGAAGCCGTTCACGATGACGGTGCCGGAGGGCGAAGCACTGCTGGCGGCCGCCGCCAAGGCCGACCGCCGCCTGGCCATCGTGCACAATTTCCAGTTCTCCCGCTCGGCGCGCAAGCTGGCGGCCGACCTCGAGGGCGGACGGCTGGGCGAGGTCAGAAGCGTCAGCGCGGTGCAGTTCGGCAACCCGCGCCGGCGGCTGCCGGAGTGGTACGAACAGCTGCCGCTGGGCCTGTTCTATGACGAGAGCCCGCACCTGCTCTACCTGCTGCGCCGCCTCGCCGGCGACCTGCGGCTGGCGCGCTGTCTGGTCTCGCCGAGCACCAGGGGGCTCGTGACGCCGGCCCGCCTCGACGCGCACTTCACCTCGCCCGACTTCGCCGGTCCGATCACGCTCAGCTGCAATTTCGAAAGCCCGATCAGCGAGTGGTATCTGGCCGTGTTCGGCGAGAAGGCGGCAGGGATCGTCGATGTGTTCCGCGACATCTATGTGCGGCTCGGCAACGACGAGGGCCACGACACCCTGCACGTGCTGGCGACCAGCCTGGCCGCGACGCGGCAGCACTGGTGGCAGCACGTCACCAACGGCCCGCCGCACCTGCTGGGCCAGCTGTTCTACGGCAACGAAGAGGTGTTCGACCGCTTCGGCCGCGCCATCGACGGTGAGATAGAGGCGTTGGCGCCGATCTGCGGCGAGCGGGCGCTGGATGTGCTGAAACTGCAGCACGCCATCATCGAGCGTCAGGAGATCATCGGCGGATGAGCCGTAGCGCAGACCTCCTCGTTCGCTTCATCGAGACCTACCCGGCCCAGCCGGCGACCGCGTTCTGGCGCGCCATCGAGATCGACGCGCTGGCCCGCGCCCACCTGCCCGAAGGGCTTGGCCTCGACCTGGGCTGCGGCGACGGCAAGCTGACCGACATCCTGCTCTCGCTCACGGGCCCGCGCCGCATGGTCGGCATCGACCCGGATCCGGAAGAGACCAAGGCCGCCGCGCGCTACGGCTTCTACGAGCGTCTCCACACCGTGCCGGGCGACGCCATCCCGGAGCCGGACGCCAGCTTCGACTTCGTGATCTCGAATTCGGTGCTGGAGCACATCCCGGGCCTCGAGCCGGTGATCGCCGAGGCGGGGCGGCTGCTGAAGCCGGGCGGGCGGTTCTGTTTCACCGTGCCGGCGCCGCCGTTCCACGACAACCTGGCCGGCAGCCTGTTCGGCCTGACGCGGCGCGAGACCTATCTGGCCCGGCTCGACAAGCGCATCGCCCACTTCAACTACCTTTCGTCCCAGGACTGGACTGAACTGTGCGGACGCCATGGTCTGGTGGTCGAGTCGTGCCGCGGTTACTTCGACCGGCCCCAAACCCGGCGCTGGGAGACGCTGTCGCGGATGACCGGCGGTCTGCTCTACTCGCTGAGCGGCGGCGCCTGGCGGCCGATCGAGATCCAGCGGGCGCTGGGCGCGCGAGCGCTGCAGAACGCCGCCACCGCGCCCAAGGCGTTCGCCAAACTCGCCGCCGCCGTCGCCTCGGCCGGCGTCAGCCTCGACGACGACGACCGCTGGGTCCCCGAGGCCGCGGCGTCCTGTCTGCTCGTCGAAGGACGGCGCGGGTGAACCTGCTGACGGTCTCGCCCTACTTCGAGAGCCATCGCGGCGGGGTCGAGATCGTCGCGGGGCGGCTGGGGCGCGAGCTGGCGCGGCGCGATGTCGAGGTGCGCTGGATCGCCACCGACGCCAGCCCGCCCCCCGAGGCGCCGCCATCGACGCCGATCCGCGCCTGGAATTTCGCCGAGCGCCGCCTGGGGATTCCCTATCCGCTGCCTTCGCCCGGCGCGGCGCGCGCCATTGGACGGGCGGTGTCGCAGGCCGACGCGGTGCTCGTGCACGATGCGCTCTACGCGACCAGCGTGCTGAGCGTGCTCGCGGCGCGCCGCCGCGGCAAGCCGGTGCTGCTGGTGCAGCATATCGGCCAGATCCCCTACCGCGGCTTCATTCCGCGGACGCTGATGGCGATCGCCAATGCGATCGTCGCCCGCAGCCTGCTGCGCAGGGTCGACCAGGTGGTGTTCATCAGCGACGTGGCGGCGCGGTATTTCGCCGACGTCAGGTTCCGTCGCCCGCCGGCGATGATCTTCAACGGCGTCGACGCCGCGGTGTTCCGGCCGGCCGACGCGCTGGAGCGCGCCGGCATGCGCCGAGAACTCGGCTTGGCCGACGCACGGCCACAGGCGCTGTTCGTCGGTCGGTTCGTGGAGAAGAAGGGGCTGCGGCACATGCAGCGCCTCGCCGCCCTTCGCCCGGACGTCGACTTCAACTTCGCCGGCTGGGGCCAGCTGGATCCGGAGACCTGGGGCGCCGCCAACGTGCGGGTGTTCCGCGGTCTCTCGGGGGCGTCGCTCGCCAGGCTCTATCAGGCCTGCGACGTGCTGGTGCTGCCCAGCGTGGGCGAGGGTTATCCGCTGGTGGTGCAGGAGGCGCTGGCCTGCGGCCTGGCCGTGGTCTGCGGCGAGGAGGTCACCCGGGCCGACCCGGCGGCTGCGCCCTACCTGCGCGGCGCGCCGATCGACGACGATCCGGGCGCTACGGCCGCGGCCCTGAGCCAGGCGCTGGACGGGGCGCTCGCCGATGCGGGGTCGAAGGCGGAGCGCGCCAGCTTCGCCCTCGGCCGCTACGCCTGGGAGACCGCCGCCCAGCGCTACATCGAGTTGCTCGAGGCGCTGATGGCGACGCCGTCGGAGAGGGCCGCACAGAACGAGCGGCGCGCAGACCTCAATCACGCCGCCGCCTCATGAAGGGGCGCACCCTCGTGCTGGGCGCCGCCTCGCTCGCCGCCGCTGCGCTGTTGCTGGCGGGGTTGGTCCGGTTCGGCTCGGTCGACGGTGCGGCCTTGGCCACAACCCTGGCGCATGCCCGCCCCGAGGGGGTGCTGGCGATCGGCCTCCTGGCCGGGCTGCTCGCCTACCTGTCGGCCGAGCGCTGGCGGATGATCGAGCGGCAGGCGGGCGCGCACGCCCCGCCGTCCCGGCTGCGGGCGTTCGGGCTGACGGCCATCGGCGTCGCCCTCGGCCAGGCGCTGCCGGTGCAGCTGGCGACCGTGGTCAGCCGCGCGATCGGCTCGCGCGCCCTGCATCCGCCGGCCTCGCCGCGGCCGGTGATCGTCACGCTCTACGAACAAGGTTTCGACGTCGCCGTGGCGCTGGTGCTGGCGTGCGATACCGGCGCCTACTTCGCCCTGGGCCGGCGCGTCTCCTGGTGGCTGCTGGCCGCGCCGTCCCTCGTCGTCGGGCTCGCCGCCGCCGGCTTGTTCGCCCATCTGCTGCACCGGTTCTGCCAGGCCGAGGCGCCGCGCGGGCGGCTGCGCGCCTGGCTCGCCGGCCTCTCGGAGGCCAACCTGTTCGCGCCCCGGCTGGCGCGGCGGCTGATGCTGATCGCGGTCGTGCGGTTCTGTCTGACGGCGCTGATGGCCGGGCTGACCTCCTGGACCACCGGGCTGGCGGCGCCGCTCGATCATCTCTTCATCGCCCTGCCGCTGGTGGTGGTGGCAACCGCCGCGCCGCTGACCCCGGCGGGGCTGGGGATCAACGAATGGACCTACGCCGCCGTTCTCACCTGGCTCGGCGCGTCCATCGCCCTGGCGACGCAATGGGCGCTGGTGAACCGGGTGCTGGTGTTCGCCTGCTCGCTGGTGATCGGCCTCTCGGCGGTTCCGGCGCTGGCGCTCGACGCCGCGCTGCGCCGCGCTAGAGCACGATGGGTTCAGGTTGACCAACCTGAACCCTGAATCGTGCTCTAACCTTTTGAATCTGGAGCGCGTTCGAACCGCAAAAGCGATTCCACTTTTGCTGACCGCGCTCTAGCGCACGATCGGTCGCCCGCAGTTGAGGTCCGCCATCAGGCGGCGCAGGGCGGCCACGCCCCGCGGCGTGTGCCAGGGCGCGAGATTGAGGCCGTAGTCGATGGCGCTCCGGCCGTTGAAGATCCAGACGTAGTGGGTGGCGCAAAGCTCGCGCACCATCGCCCCGTTCATGTCCACCAGCGCCATCACCTTAGGCCCGCGTTCGAGGAACGGGTCGTTGCGCGTGAGGGTCCCCATGTCGAACAGGACCGCGCTCTCGTGGTCGACGATCACCACGTCGGCCGGCGCCTTCGCCTGGATCGCCGCGTTGGCCTCGGCGTAGGGATGGACGAAGCGCCAGGCCTGCCAGGCGCGCACGGGGGTCAGCACCAGCAAGGAGACGGCGCAGGCGAGCCCCAGCGCGCCGTTCGCCGCGGCGCGTCGCGGCGCCGGCAGGGGGTCGGTCAGCCGCGACCAGGCCCACGCAGCGGTCAGGCAGATCGAGCCCAGCAGGCCGTGCAGGTAGCGGTAGCCCCAGCCGTGGGTCTGGGTGGGGGTGGCGATGCCCATCACCACCAGGGTCATCAGCACGCCCAGCACGAGGGCCCGCGCCGGCCCGCGGGTCCAGATCGTCATCACCGCGCCGATCAGCGCCAGAGGCGCCAGCAGGAGGTTCTGCCAGGTGGCGAAGCGCACCAGCGACTCGCCCATCGCGCCGATGTTGTCGTAGCCCATGGCGTCCATGACGTCGCTGATCCGGTCGGCGAAGAAGTCCACGCCGGTGGATCCGGTGTCGTCGGTCGAGACTCCCGAGAGGCCGGTCGCGATCGGCCAGTACTCGAGCCAGAACAGGCCGATGGCGGCGTAGGCGACGATATAGAGCGCGCTCAGCCCCCAGCGCCGATGGATCAACAGCCGCAGGATGAACGGCGCCACGAACAGCGGATGGAACACCAGCTGATGCAGGCCGGTGGCGAAGAAGCCGACCGCGATCGCGCCGGCGTGGCCCAGCTTGCCGCCGCGCAGGAACAGCCACAGCCAGGCCAGGTTGAACGCCAGGTGCGCCGGCATGGCGTAGGCGGTCATGGCCATGACGATCAGCTGCGACGACGTGCCAAGCAGGGCGGCCGCGATCAGGGCCAGGTCGGGACGCTCCGGCCACAGCCGCCGGCCGACGCCCCACACCGCGACCACGGAAAACGCGCTCAGCAGCGGATTGACCAGGCCGTCGGCGTGGACCAGGCGGCCCAGCGCCCGCAGCGCGGCGTTGACTGGCAGGTAGGACGAGGCCCAGACGTGGTCCGGCAGCGGCAGCAGGTACATCGGCTGCAGCGCCGACGCGTAGGGGCGCCAAGCCGGGTCGATCGGCGCCATCAGCCGGCCGCGAGCGAAGATCTGGGCGTCGAAGTTGGCCAGGAACTCGTCGAGCGAGAAGGCGTAGCCGGAAAACACCAGCCAGACCCCCGCCGCGCCGGCGACGAAGGTGACCGCGGCCAAGGCGAGCACGATCCTCCGAGGTGAGATGTCTTTCGGCCAGCTCAGCTGCGCCAGGAGCGATGGCGGCGCCAGGGCGAGGGCCAATGTCGCCGCCAAGGCGAACACCAGCACCGGCGCGTCCTGGCGCCAGAGGAAGAAGGCCTCGACGGTCCAGTTGTGGTTGTCGAGCGAGCCGGTGGTCCAGATGGCGAGCCCGAGCACGATGACGATCGCAACCCAGCTGACCAGGATCAGCGCGAGCGGCGAGGGGCGGAAGCCGCGGCTCGCCCGGACCTCGGCGGCCAGCGTCGGCGCGCCGTCCGGCGCTGGGTTCCGCGCAGACGCTGGGCTCGAGTTCAAAGACATGCCTTTCCAGCGCCGGTCTAACGGGTCGGGCCGGGGCCGCCCAGCCGTATCGCAAGGCTTCGCTAGGAATCAGCCCCTAGACTCGCCGCCTTCACGAGGGCGCGCGCCTTGGTTTTCCTCAACATTCCCGAGCTCGACGAGCGGCTGAAGGTGCGCGCCTTGTGGGGGCTCGCTCTGGCGCTGGCCGCGATCGCCGCGCCACAGATCTGGACGCTGATCAACTTCCAGCCGCTCGGCATCGATTTCCTGCCGCTTTGGACCGCTGGACGGATGTCCTGGGCGCATCCCGACCGGGTGTACGACTTCGCCGCGGTCAGCCACGCGCAGGACTGGCTGCTGCCCAATCTGAAATGGCCGCGGCCTTACGCCTATCCGCCCACCACCCTGCTGCTGCTCGCGACGTTCGGCCGGCTGCCATTCTGGCCGGCGCTGGGGGCCTGGCTGGGGCTGGGTTTGGGCGTCTTCCTCTACGCCGGGGCGCGCCTGGCGCAGCGCCGCAGGGGTCTGGTCCTCGTCCTGATGGTGCTGTCGCCGGCGGCGTTGCTGGCCCAGCTGGTCGGCCAGTCGGTGCTGCTTGCGGCCGGACTGACGGTCTTGGCCATGCTCGAGCTGGAGCGCCGGCCCCGGCTCAGTGGCGCGCTCTTCGCCATCGCCGCGGCGATCAAGCCGCAGGCGGTGCTGCTAGCCCCGATCGGGCTGCTGGCCGGCGGCGCGTTCGAGGCCCTGGCGAGCGCCGCGGTCGTCGAAGCGGTCCTGATCGGTCTCAGCGTGCTCTGCTTCGGCCCCGCCCGGTGGGCCGAATGGCTGGGCAGTTTCCCGGCGTTCCAGGCGGTGATCGACAGCGCGCCGGGGCTCGTCGCCGGCGTGATCACGCCCGCGGGCGCCGCCCACGCGCTTGGCCTGTCGGGGATGATCGCCACGTTATGGCGCGCGGCCTTCGCGCTGTTCGGCGCCGTTCTGGTCTGGCGCGCGTTCGCCCGGCCTGGCTCGATGCAGGCGCGGATCGCCGCGCTCGCCGCCGGCAGCCTGCTCGCGGCGCCCTATGCGATGCACTACGACGGCACCCTGCTCGTTCCGGCCGCGGTGGCGATGGCGGTCGACGGCGTCGAGGCGGGGGGATGGACGGTCCGCATGCTCGCCCTGTGCGCGGTCTGCGAGGTCACCACCCCCGGCGTCGGCGTACTGGCGATCCTCGCTTTCGCCGTGCTCAGCGGCCTGCGAACGCCAGTCCCACGCCTGACCGCCGAGCCCCTCGCCGCCTAGCGCGGCGCATCCAGGTCGCGACCGCAGCCAAGGCTCGCCAGTCTCGCGCGCAGCGGCGGGACCCACGGGTCGGGCGGGGCGACGAAGGTGGCGACACCGAGCGCGGACGCCTGGCGACCGTCGAAGCGGCCGACCGGACCACGGGCGCAGAGCACCTCCAGCGCGGGCTCATCCAGCGCCGCCAGCAGCACCACCTTGGGGCCGTGAGCCAGGTAGGGGTCGTTGCGCATGATCGTGCCCATGTCGAACCAGGGTCCCTCGTCATCGATTATGACAATCGGCGCCGGCGCGCCCTGGATGGCCGCGTTGGCTGCGGCATAGGGCTGCGTGTAGGTCCAGGCCTGCCAGGCGCGCAGCGGCAGCAGCACCAGCAGCGATACCGCGACCCCGGCGACCAAGGCGCCGTTGGCCGCGGCGCGGCCCCGCTCAGGCAGGCCCTGCAGCAGGTTGAACCAGGTCCAGGCCGCCAGCAGGCAGACCGAACCCAGCAGCCCGTGCAGATAGCGGTAGCCCCAGCCGTGCGTCTGGGTCGGTTCGATGATCAGCATCGCCAACAGGGTCAGTGCGACGCCAGCCAGCAGCGCGCGCAGGTGGCCCTTCTGCCGCCACGCCGCCCGCGCCCCCAGCAGCGCCAGGGGCGCGGTGAGCGGATTCTGCCAGGTGATCAGGCGAACCATCGAGGTCGCCATGGCCCCGAGGTTGCCGGGCCGCACGTGTGAGAGCACCTCGCCGGTTCGCTGGATGAACCAGTCGCCGCCCAGCGCCTTGGCGGCCTGCGGCGGCTCGCCGAGCAGACCCAGTTCGACGTGCCAATACTCGATCCAGAAGCCGCAGATCGCGGCGTAGGCGACGGTGTAGGCGCCTGCCAGCTTCCAGCGCCGATCCAGCCACAGCTGCAGCACGAACGGGGCGACGAACATCGGGTGGAACAGCAGCTGGTGCAGGCCGGTGGCGAAAAAGCCAACCGCGATGGCGCCGGCATGACCCAGCCGGCCGCCGCGCAGGAACAGCCACAGCCAGGCCAGGTTGAACGCCAGGTGGGCGGACATCGCGTAGGACGTCATCGCCATCAGGGTGAGCTGAGCGGCGCTGGCGAGCAGCGCCGCCGCGACAACGGCCATCGACGGCGTTTGCGGCCACAGCCGCCGGGCCACGCCAAAGATCGCGATCACGGAAAAGCCGCCGTAAAGCGGGCTGAGCCACGCCTCGAGGCCGATGTTGCTGGCCAGTGCGCGCAGGGCCGCGTTCACCGGCAGGTAGGCCGACGCCCAGACGTCCGCGCCCGGGATCGGCAGCATGTACCGGGGCTGCAGCGCCGGGGCGAACGGACGCCAGACCGGCGCGATCGGCGCGGCGAGCTGGCCGTGAGCGAAGATCCTGGCGTCGAAGTCGGCGAGGAACTCGTCGAGCGACAGGTCGTAGCCGTGGAAGATCAGCGTCGCCCCGACGCCGGCGGCCAGGAAGCACAGGCCAGCCAGACCCAGCAGCCACAGGCGCGGACGCCACCTCAGCGCAGGCGCGAGGCTGGCCAGGCCGCGCGCCGGGAGCCACCCGAGCGCCAGGGTGATCGCCAGGCACAGGCCGAACACCGGCGTGTCCTGGTACAGCAGCAGCCGCCCGCCCGGGCCGTCGAAATGGGTGTGCGACGACGAGCCCAGGGCCGACAGCAGGCACAGGGCCAGCAGGACCCAGACGAAGGCGAGGCGGCCGAACGGTGGTCGCAGCCCGAACCGGCCGCGGGCGACGGGGTCAGCCGTTTCGCTCTGATCGGTCGGCGACACGGCTCCCCCCGAGTCGCCCCCTCGCGACTCTCGTGGACCATGCG
>DATNIH010000031.1:0-8491 GCA_035604515.1 Caulobacteraceae bacterium
AGCGCAGGGCTATGCCCGCGTCCACGCGCAGGATTTCGTCCGCGCCCTGGAGGCGCTGGAAGCGCTGGCCGAGGACATCGCCGCCGGCGGCGAGGCCTATCCAGTCGGCATCCGCCAAGCCGCCAAGCACATCGGCCCGACCCTCTCTGGCACGCGCCTCAACGTCACCTCGCTGCTGGCCCGCGACGCCTAAGCGGATCGCGCTTGCCCTCCCCTACGTCCGCCGCGCAACGTGCCCTCCGCACTTTGGGCGGGTGAGTGGGAGGACCAAGCCATGAACGACCGCGTCAGCATCACCATCGAGGACGGCGTCGCCGACGTGCGCATGGTGCGCGTCGACAAGATGAACGCGCTCGACAACGCCATGTTTGAGGCCCTGGTCGGCGCCGGCGAGCGGCTGAAGACCGAGAAGGGCGTGCGCGCTGTCGTGCTCTCCGGCGAGGGCCGCGCCTTCTGCGCCGGGCTCGACATGGGCAACTTCGGGCGCATGGCCGAGGGGCCGCGCGGCCGGTCGACCGTTGCAACCGGTGACGAGGGTCTTGGCGCCCGCACTCACGGTGACGCCAACCGCGCTCAGTACGCCTGCTGGGTCTGGCGCGAACTGCCGGTCCCAGTGATCGCGGCGGTGCATGGGGTGGCGTTCGGCGGCGGCTTCCAGGTCGCGCTGGGCGCCGACATGCGCTACGTCACGCCGGACGCGCGCATGGCGGTGATGGAGATCAAGTGGGGTCTCATCCCGGACATGGCCGGCACCCAGCTGATGCGGCACCTCGCCCGCGAGGACATCGTCCGCGAGCTCACCTACACCGGCCGCATCTTCTCGGGCGAGGAGGCGTTCCAATATGGCTTCGCCACCCGCGTCTGCGCCGATCCAAGAGCCGAGGCGCTGGCGACCGCGCGCGAGATCGCCAACAAGAGCCCCGACGCCGTCCGCGCCGCCAAGAAGATCCTCAACGCCGCCGTGATGTGCACGGCGCGCGAGGGCCTGACTATGGAATCGGTCGAACAGGGCCACCTGATCGGCGCGCCCAACCAGGTCGAGGCGGTGATGTCCAACCTGCAGAAGCGCAGCCCCGCCTACGCCGATCCAGTCTGAGGTGTTGCGGGTGGCGTCCGGCCAGCCTTCAACCTAACCTGTCGTCCTTCGGGGCGGGTTCATGGTCTGGCTAGCGCTCATCGGCCTGACGGTCTGGCTGATCGTCCAGCAGAGCAACCTCGGCGACCTCAGGCGCGAGATCGCGCAGCTGCGCCGGCTGCTCGGCGAACCCGCCAAGCCGCCGCAAGCCGCCGCCACCGGGATCACGCCGGCGATGCAGGCGGCGGCCCGCGTTGCGGCGGAAGCTGCCGCGAGACAGGAGACGATCACCCCGCCGACCGCAGTTGCGCCTGTCGTCCAGGCGACGGAGCCGGCGACTGCGCTGGAGATCACCCAATTCACGCCAGCAGCGCCGCCGCCGCCTGCGCCGCGCCCGCCGCCGACGCCCGCCGCCCCGCCGCTGACCCGCGCCACCGCCGAGCGCTGGCTGGCGGAGAAGGGGCTGGCCTGGATCGGCGGCTCGGCGCTCGTGATCGGCGGCGCGTTCCTGGTGGGCTACGCCGCGCAGCGCGGCTTCTTCACCCCGCTGATGCGGGTCGGCGCCGCGACCGTGCTCGGGTTCGTGCTGCTCGGCGCTGGCGAACTCATCCGGCGCCGGCGGCTGGCCGGCTTCGGCGAGAACCGCCTCGCGGCGGCGATCGTCACCGGCGCCGGGGCGGCGATGCTCTACGGCACGACGCTGGCGGCGTTCGACCTCTACGGTTTCATCACCGGCGCGGTCTGCGCCGGTCTGCTGGCGATCATCGCCTGGGGCCTGCTGGGTCTGGCCTTCATCCACGGCGAGGCGCTGGCGGTGCTGGCGATCGGCGGCGCGTTTGTGGTCCCGATCGTCTCCGGCGCCGGGACCTGGAACACCGAGGCGCTTACCCTCTACCTCGGCATCCTGATCATCGCCGGCGTCGCGGTCGGCTGGCTGCGCGGCTGGTCGGTGGCGGTGTGGACCACGCTGGGCGGCGCAGCGGTCTGGTCGCTGCTGGGCACGATCGAGCAGCAGAGCCTCAAAGCCCTGCTGCTGGGCCTGGAGCCGCTGGCGGCGATCGTGGCGCTGACCTACGTGCGGCCCCGAAGCCTGAACGCCGCCGTCGGCGCCGGCGCAGTGATCCTGGCCAGTTGCGCGGCGTTCGTGGCGTTGACGATGGCCTACGCCCAAAATGGCGGCCTGTTGGAGGGCGTGATAGCCGCCATCGCGCTTCCCGGCCTCGGCGCGGCGCTGCAACGGCGCGGCCAGGCCACAGCCTGGATCCTGGCGATCCCCGGCGCCGCCTTCACCCTGGCCGCGGCGGCGGCGCGGCTGGAGGGCTTCCACTCGCTCACCCTCACCGAGATCTGGTGCCTGCAGGTGCTGGCGCTGGACGTCGCCAGCCTCTGGGCCGTCTGGCGCGAGCCGCAGCGAGCGGCGAGCGGCGTCGGCGCGCTGAGCTCGCTCGCCCTGGCGCTGGCGGCCGGCGCTGGGATCGGGGTGGGATCGCTTGCGCCGCTCGGGCCGGCCATCGCCTGCGTGGCGCTGGCGCTGGGCGCGCTGCGGCTCGCGACCGACCGGTCCAGGCCGGCCGACCAGCGTGCGCTGGAGATCTGGGGCGGCGGCAGCGCGGCGGCGCTGCTGGCGACCGTGGCGCTTGGGCTCTCATGGCGCTGGGCAGGGATCGGATTCGCCTTGGCGAGCCTCGGACTCGCCCTGGCGGCGCGGCGGTTGAAGTGGCGTTCGATCGCGGCGGCCGCGGCGGCCGGCGCCGCGATGGCGCTGGCTTCGCTGCTCTCGCCGGTCATGTTGGCCCACGCGCTGGGCGACGGCGGGGACGCCGGCGTCTTCCTCGTCGTGGCGCTCTTGGTGGCGGGCGCGAGCTTCGTCGCGGCGCGGATCGTGGCCCACGAGACCGCCGCGGCCGAGGCTCTGCGCACCGTCTCGCCGCTGGCGGCGCTGATCGGGGCCTTCGTCTTCCTGCGTTGGGCCGCCGGCGGCGGGGCGACGCACATGGACGGCCTGACCGAGTCCTCGATCCGCACCTTCCTGATCGCCGCGGCGGGCCTCGCCAGCCTGGCGCGGCTGCCGGCCGAGCGCAGCGCCTTCGCGCGCTGGCGGGGCCATCTGCTGATGGGCGCGGCGGCGGCGCACGGCTTCTTCCTGCAGGTGCTGCTCTACAATCCGCGGCTGGGCTTCTTCGGCGACACCGCCAGCGGCCCGCCGCTGCTCGACGGCGTCACGCTCGCCTTCGCGGCGCCGGCGTTGGTGTTCGGCGCCGCCGCGGCGCGGATCTATCGCCAGCAGCGACCGGCGGCGCGGACCTACGCCGTCATCGCGCTGCTCTCCGGCGTCACCTGGGCTTTCCTGGAGATCCGCCGGCTCGCGCACGGCCCACACCTCGGCGGCGACGCCCTCACCATCGGCGCCGCGGAGTCGGTCGGCTGCAGTCTGGTGCTGCTGCTCCTCGCCGTCGCCATCGATCGGCTGCGCTCGCCCAGCGAATCCGCCCATCCGGTGCGGGCCGACCTTGGGCGGGTGACGCCGCTGGCGCGATGGATCGCCATCGCCTTCACCCTCTACATGGCCGGCGCCTGGTCGAACCCGTGCTGGGGCGTGGCGGATCGCGCGATCGGCGGCTGGCCGGCGCTGATGGCGATCCTCGCTGGCTACGGCGCCGTCGCGATCTTGATCGCCGTGCTTGCGCTGGAGGCGCACCGCGCCGGCAGGACCACCGAGACCGAACTGATCGCCGACAGCGCGATCGTCATGGGCCTGATCTTCGCCGGGCTGGTCGTGCGCGCCGCGTTCCACGGGACCCAGCTTACCTTGGCGGCCGGCGCCGGCGAGCTGGAGACGTGGAGCTATTCCGGCGTCGGCGCGGTGATGGGACTGGCTTTCGTCGGCTTCAGCCGCCGCGGCGGACGGCTGTTCCTGCGCGCCGGGCTCACCTTGCTGCTGCTGACGACGCTGAAGGTGTTCATCGTCGACACCGCCAGCCTTTCCGGGGTCGTGCGGGCCGGCTCGTTCCTGGCGCTCGGCGTGCTGCTGCTGCTGGGCGCGCTGACCGCCCGCCGCGTCGCCCGCGCGGCCGCCCCGCAACCTGTCCCGACCGATCCTTCAACGCGCCAACCCGGCTGACCCTTCGTCCAACACCGCGCCGGTGTAGGTCTCGATCACCAGGCTGAATGGCGCGCCATCCGGCGTCTCCAGGAACGCCTCGTGGCGGAGCACGGCCGCCCGCGGCCGGCGTTCCCTAGCGGAAATCAGGATCGCGACGCTCAGGGTGCGGCGGTGGAAGCCGAGCGGGCGCGCCACGGCGCCGAACGGATGATCGGTCGCCTCGAGCTCGGCATTCATCGCGGCGGTCAGGACGCCAGGGCGATACCAGTTGTCGGCGTTGGAGAGCACGTGGTCGCCGCACGCCAGCGCCACGCGGCGGTAGCGGACCGGCTCGCCCGGTGCGGCGTGCAGCAGGCGACGCACCGTGGCGGTCGCCGGCTTGTCCTCACCCAGGATCCGATGCGCGACGATGGTCGCCGGGTCGGCCAGATGACGCGCCGCGCACCAGCGCTGCAGCGTCCCGGTGGCGCTGTCGTGGCTCAGCAGGTCGGCGTTGAGGGCTTTGACCTGCGCCGTGGCGGATGCGGGCGCGTCGGCAGGCGCGGCCACACCAACGCCAGGCGCCGCGGCCATCGCCACCGCGGCGGCGGCCAGCCATCGCGCCCAGCACGGCATTGCCGCGCCGCGACGCCTAAGCCTAGAAGCACGCATGCTCTACCTCGTGGGCGGCTGCAGCCGAAGTGGCAAGTCTTCGCTGGCCGAGCGGATGCGCCTGCGCCACGGCGTGGCCTGGTTTCCGCTCGACGCCCTGAAGATGGGGCTCTACCTCGGCGCTCCGCAGCTCGGCGTCCACCCGGAACACGACGACCTGAAGACCGCCGACCGGATGTGGCCGATCGTTCGGGCGCTGGTCGAAAACCTAATCTTCGACGGGCGCGACTACCTCGTCGAGGGCGTCAATCTTCGGCCGGATACGGTCGCGGCCTTCATGCACGAGAGCGAGGATCCGATCCGCTCGTGCTTCCTCGGCTATCCCGACCTGTCGGCCGAGGCGAAGGCGGCGCATGTCTCCGCGCACGCCGGCCAGCCCAACGATTGGCTGAACCGAATGGGGCCCGACTACGTCGCCCACTACCTGGACCACTGCCGGCGCTTGAGCGAACGGCTGCGGGACGACTGCGCGCGGCTGGAGCTGGCTTTCTTCGACACCGGCGCGGACTTTCACGGCGCGCTCGACGCCGCCGCGCGCCGCCTCGCGGGCGACTAGAGACCAACGCTATTGTGCTCGCGGCGGAACGGCGCTGAAATCGGGCGCAAACGAGGACATCGACCCCATGCCTTACGTCGAGGGACGGATCATCCACGACGCCGACAGCCACCTGATGGAGCTGCCGGACTGTCTCGACCCCTATTTCAGCCGACCGATGCTGAAGCGCTATCAGGCGCTGCCGATCTTCAGGCACAAGCTCGGCGCGCCGGGCTGGGCCGAGAAGGCCCGCGCCCAGCACGAGGATCCCGAGTTCCGCGCCGGCGCCGAGGCCAACATCCTGCTGCGCAAGAACCAGCAGGCGCTGGGCGCTTTCCGTTCCGATGATCGGCCCAAGGCGATCGACTATCTGGGCTTCGCCAGCCAGCTGGTCTTCACCACCTTCTGCCTCGGCAACTTCCAGCTCGAGTATGGAACCGACGTCGATCTGGCCTATGCTGCGGCCACCGCCCACAACCGGATGATGACTGAGTTCTGCTCGGTCGACCGGCGCCTGCTGCCGACCGGCTATGTGCCGTTCATGGACTTCGAACGCGCGGCGGCGGCCACGAAGGAAGCCATCGCGCTCGGCGCCAAGGCGATCCTGATCGCCTCGCGCTGCCCCAAGGGCCACTCGCCCAGTCACATCGGCTTCGATCCGGTGTGGCGCCAGGCCGAGGAGGCCGGCCTACCGATCCTGTTCCACGTCGGCGGCGAGGAGAAGCTGAACCCCGACTACTTCGAGAATGGCCTACCGCGGGTGAAGGACTTCCACGGCGGCGAGGAGAACTTCACTTCGGTCAGCTTCATGCCGATCCCCAACTCGGTGATGCAGACCCTGGCCTGCCTGATCATCGACGGGGTGATGGACCGCTTCCCGCGCTTGAAATTCGGGGCGATCGAGCTGGGCGCCTCGTGGGTTCCGAGCTGGATGCGGTTCATGGACTCGGCCGCCGCGGCGTTCATTAAGAACGAGGAGCGGCTCGCCAAGTTGTCGGCGACGCCCAGCGAGATCGCCCGCCGCCAGGTGCGGGTGACGCCCTATCCGCATGAGGACACCGGCTGGATCATCAAGAACTCGGGCGAGGAGATGATGCTGTTCTCGTCCGACTTCCCGCACGTCGAGGGCGGCCGCAATCCGCTGAAACGGTTCAACGACGCGCTGGAGGGCCTGGCGCCGCGCGCCGTCGAGCGGTTCTACACCGACAACTTCATCGACCTGATGGGCGAGGGCCTGGCGCCGGACCTGCGGCGTCCCGCCCACCTCATCGCCGCGTGAAGCTTTTCCGATCGGGCCGAGGGCCGATGCTCTCCAGCATCGGCGGCCTTTCGGCCGTGCGCGCCGCCGTGATCTTCCTGGCGGTGGTGGTCGCCGGCGCGCTGGTGTGGCGCTTCCAGGAGATTCTCTCGCCCCTGATGGTGGCGACCTTCCTGCTGCTCTTGATCGACAGCCTGGCGCAGGATCTCGACAACCGCTTCCCGAGAGTCCCGCGCCTGCTGCGCGGCATCTCGGCGGGCTCGCTGATCATCGCCGGGTTCTCCGCCGTGATCCTGCTGCTGGTGTTCGAGGGCCCGCCGTTCGCGTTCCAGCTGGTGGCGATCGAGCCCAGCGTGAACCGCCTGCTGGGTGAGGGGACGGCGATGGTCGGCCAGCGCGCCATCACGGTGCGCGACATCTTCCGCGGCGCCGACCCGGCGATGGTGTTCGGCGAGGCGTTCAAGACCGCGCGCGGCGCCTTCTCCTACTTCGCCTGGGTGATGCTCTATCTGGGCTTCCTGCTCGCATCGCGCGCCGGGTTCTCGGCGAAGATGGACCAGCTCTACGACACCGAGCACCACCGCGAGCAGGCCCGCCGGGTGTTCAACTCGATCCGCAACGCTGTCGAAGACTACGTGCGCCTCGTCACCTTCAAGGCTGCGTTGATCGCGGTCGTGGCCTTCTCCGTGATGATGCTGATGGGCGTCCATGCCGCCCTGTTCGTCGCCTTCCTGGTATTCCTGGCCGCCTTCGTGCCGATCGTCGGCGCCTTCGCCGGCGCGCTGATCCCGGCGCTGGTGGCGCTGGCCCAGTTCGGCGACCCGACCAAGGCGGGGATCATCCTGGGCGGCCTTGGCGTCGCGGTGTTCCTGATCGACAACGTGCTGATGCCCAAGCTGCAGGGCGACGAGCTCAACATCGACCCACTGCTGGTGCTGGTCTCGATCGGCTTCTGGGGCGCGATGTTGGGCGCGCCGGGCGCCCTGCTCTCCACCCCGCTGACCGTGACGGTGATGGCCATCGCCGCCGAGTTCGACGGCGCCCGCTGGCTGGCGATCCTGATCTCCAAGGACGGCCGCCCGATCAAGGAAGTGACCTAGGCACGCCGGAGGCTGGACAGCCCGCCCCGACGCGGCGCAGGAGCTTGGCCCGATGCGCATTCTGGTCACCGGGGCCGCCGGGTTTATCGGCTTTCACCTCTGCCGCCGCCTGCTGGCGGACGGCCATCAGGTGTCCGGCGTCGACGGCATGACCGCCTACTACGATCCGGCGCTGAAAGAGGCGCGGCTGGCGCGGCTTTCGCCCAGCAACGGCTTCTCGTTCAATCGGTTGATGCTGGAAGACATGGCGGGCATGGCCGATGCCTTCGAGCGCACCCGGCCGGAGGCGGTCGTGCATCTCGCCGCCCAGGCCGGGGTCCGCTACAGCCTGGAGAACCCCCGCGCCTACGTCGACGCCAACCTGGTCGGCGCCTTCAACGTGCTGGAGCTGGCGCGCGCCACCGAGGTCGGCCACCTGCTGTTCGCCTCCACCAGCTCGATCTACGGCGCCAGCGAGAAGCGCCCGTTCGAGGAGCTGGACCGCGCCGACCACCCGCTGACGCTCTATGCCGCCAGCAAGAAGGCCGGCGAGCTGATGAGCCACGCCTACAGCCACCTGTGGACCCTGCCGACCACCGCCTTTCGCTTCTTCACCGTCTACGGCCCCTGGGGCCGGCCGGACATGGCCCCCTGGCGCTTCGCCGAGGCGATCGACGCCGGCGCGCCGATCGAGGTCTACGGCGAGGATATCTGGCGCGACTTCACCTACGTCGACGACCTGGTCGAGGCGATCGTACGGCTGATCCCGCTGGCGCCGGTAAAGGGCGCG
>DATNIH010000032.1:0-4459 GCA_035604515.1 Caulobacteraceae bacterium
CAGCACGTTCAACCTGCCGAACCTTCAGGGCCGGCTGCCCGTCCACATGGGGACAGGACCAGGCCTGTCGACCTACGTTATCGGCCAGATCGCCGGCACGGAGACGGTGACGTTGACGACCCCGACAATGCCCTCGCACCAGCACAATGTCGTGGCCACGACCAACACGGCGACGTCGAACCTGCCGAGCGGCGCGCTCTTCGCCTCGACCCCGGTGCCGACCCCGGGCGCCTCCGGCGCCTATGACGGTGGCGCCGCTTCGTTTGGGACGCTCCAGGCGACCACAGTCCAGACCACGGGCGGCAACGTCGCGCACGACAATCTGATGCCGTTTCAGTGCGTCAGCTTCATCATCTCGATGTTCGGCGTATTTCCGAGCCGAAACTAGCCCTGACGGGAGGAACTGATGTCTTCACCCTTTGTGGCTGAGATTCGCCCCTTCGCCTTCAACTTCGCGCCGCGAGGCTGGGCTGCGTGCAACGGCCAACTGTTGGCTATATCGCAGTTCACCGCGGTGTTCTCGCTCCTCGGCACGAATTTCGGCGGCAATGGAACGTCGAACTTCGGCCTTCCCAACCTGCAGGGCGCTACGCCCATGCATTGGGGCAACGGGGCGGGGCTGACGCCCAGGGTTATCGGCGAGACTGGCGGCACGTCGACCGTGACTCTGATTCAGTCGGAGATGCCGCAACACAACCACACTTTCCAGGTGGCCGAAGGCGGGACGGTGAGCAACGCGCCCGACCCAACCGTTTGGCTGGGCCAGGCGAGCCCGGGAAAGATCTATGCCCTCACAGGCACGCCCAGCGTCACGCTCGCGGGCAACGCCGTGTCGAACGGCGGCGGCTCCACGCCCCACGAAAACTCGCAGCCATACCTGACGATCAACATGTGCATCGCGCTGCAGGGCATCTTCCCGTCGCGCAACTGATCGGGGCTGCAACGGTGGCGGCGGCGCCAGGACCGCCCGTGTTCGCGCTGCCGGCGGCCCTGCAGGCGCGCGGTTTCGCCCTGCGGCCAGAAACCGACGCCGACCTCGGTTTTCTGTCGCGGCTCTATGCGTCGACCCGCGAAGCTGAGCTGGCGCCCTTTCCTTGGAGCGCCGAGCAGAAGGCCGCGTTCCTGGCGCAGCAATTCCAGGCCCAGCGGCGCCACTACCGCGACACGATCGACGGCTGCGCCTTCGAGGTGATCGAGCACGACGGCGAGCCGGTGGGGCGGCTCTATCTCGAGCCTCGCGCGTCGCACCTGAACCTCGTCGACATCGCGCTGCTGCCGGCCTGGCGCGGACAGGGGGTTGGCGCGGCGATCCTGGAGGCGTTGCAGGACGCCGCCCGAGCGGGAAGTCGCGGCGTGATCGCCTTCGTCGAGAAGACCAATCCGGCGCTGCGGCTGTACCACCGCCTCGGCTTCGCCGCGATCGCCGACCATGGCGTCTATCTGGAGATCGAGTGGCTGCCTGAGGGAGCGTCGCGCTCGGATTGCGCACCTTCGCCTGCGTTGGATGGATCTTCTGGCGCGTAGCTGACCGTGGGCGGGAACAGCGTCTTGCCGCCGGTGAAGTCCTTGTAGGTATCGTCGCCAATGCGATAGGCGGTCCGCACCAGATGCATCAGCGTCATGGCGTCGCGAACCTGCTTGCGAGGCTCGTCGGGCTGCCGGCGGACGAAGCGGGTCTGGAAGTACGCCTCAATCTCGGTCAGCTTCGGATCGAAGGTGTACCGGTCAGACGGCCCGCAGGCGTGTTCGTAGTTGGTGCAGCCGCGCTTGATGACCATCTTGACCGCCCGGCCCAGCTTCGGATGGGTGTCGATGGCGTCACGCAGCTTCCTGAACGTCGCGCGCGCCTTGTCGAGGCCGAGAAAGTAGAAATAGCTGGCGTAGAGGGACTGGGTGTTCGGCTTGTCGACCTCGCTGCCGCTCTTGCTCGAGCAGGGATAGTCCTGCGCGATGTCTTTCACCGCCATCAGTTCGCGCAAGGTGTCGGAAGTCACCTTGATCTTGTAGCAATCGCGGCAGCCGATCGGCACGGCCTTGCCGCCGTAGACTTGCGTGAACATGAAGTCGTTGAGGAACGTGCAGGACGGGCCGAACTCACCGCGATTGCCGATGTACTGTCGTTTGCTGGACCGCCTCAGTTCGAACTTGCCGTCCGGGCGCCGGACCACCCGGCCCGCCGCGATCGCCGCGTCCAGGCGCGCCGCCACCGTCTGGCCACCGATCTCGATCGACCAGACGGGGTCTGGCTCATCCGCCGCCGGTAGCTGAGCGCCGGTTTGCGTGTCAGCGGTCAAAGTCAGCGTCTCCCTCACGGAAACGATAGTCCGGTCAGGCGCGCACGAACAGCATGCCGCAGTTCTCGAAGCGCCGCGGCGCGCCGACGAAATGCTCGACCAACCGGAACCCGTGCGCCGCGAACCAGTCGATCAGCGCATCTTTCGCAAAGCACCAGGTGGGAAGCGTGACCGGGCCGAACCGCCTGGCGTCGAGGCGTTGCACGAAGAAGGCGTGCTCCGGCTCGCCCCAAACCAGCACTCGGTCGAGCGCAATGATGTCGGTCAGATCGAGCACCTGCTCCAGCAGGGCGAAGGCGTCGGCCACATACTGCAAGGACCCGGTGAACAGCAGCACCGGATGCTCCAGCCGGACCGCGTTGAGATCCTCATGGAACCGCAGCTGCGCCGTCTGGAACTGCTCCACGCCGAGCCGCGCTAGTGGCGCGCGCTCGACCACGTTCCAACTCGTCGGCACGGCCGACAAAGCGCTGATCAGCCGCAGATTCTGGAAGTAATTGCTGCCGAGGCCGCCGCCGAAGTCGATGATATTGAGCGCCCGGTAACGGTCCGCCGCCAGCAGCAGCGCCGCCAGAATGGTTGGCGAGTAGATGATGCTGCCTCGCGCCACGCTGTCGCGCTCAAACGCGGCGGCGCCGTCCCGGACCTTGAGCGCGGCCTCCAGCGCCTGCTCGACGATCCCCGGGCTGTCCCAGCCGCTGGCGCGCTCGGCGGCGGCTTCCCACGACCCGAGGGGCCCCTCGAGCGGCCCGCGGCGCAGGCGGCGGCCAAGCCGCCACAGGATCGGCGGTGTCAGTAGCTGCAGCCCGACCCGGAGCCGATTTGCCTGCGAGCCGCGCGTCCTGGCGTCACCGCGCGCCGGCGTGTTCTCGATGCGTGACATTGCGTCCGGCGACAGCTCCGCTGCTTCAGACCGGCATATACGGGGCGGCGGCCAGGACCAAATTCGCGGCCGGCTCGGACTCGTGATTAGAGTGTGTCGGCGTCGTCCGGGGCCGCAACGCGGGATGGCCGGCGCCACTGTCCAGGCCACGCAGGGTGACCCGATGCGTCCTTTTGGAGTGGCTGGTCTGCAGCTTGAGCTGCCGAGAGCGGACAACTTCGACCTGATCGCCGCCGAGGTCGCGGCCACCAAGCGGGTCTATCCGTGGATCGACATGATCGTGCTTGGCGAGCTGTGCTGGTTCGGCCCCGACCTCGCCGCCGCCCAGCCGCTACCGGGTCCGCTGGAGGCGCGCATCTGCGAGATCGCCCGCGCGTCGAACGTCTGGCTGGTGGCCGGCAGCCTCTACGAGCGCGACGGCGAGCGCATCTACAACACCTCCCCGGTCATCAATCCCGCGGGCGAGGTCGTCGCCAGATGCCGGAAGATCTATCCGTTCACTCCGTACGAGCAGGGCGTGGCGAGCGGCGCTGGGGTCACGGTGTTCGACGTTCCAGGCGTCGGGCGCTTCGGCGTCTCGATCTGTTACGACATGTGGTTCCCGGAGACCTTGCGGACGATGGCCTGGCTGGGCGCGGAGGCGATCCTGCATCCCTCGATGACCAACACCATCGACCGCGATGTCGAGACCGCGATCGCCCGCGCCGGCGCGGCGACCAATCAGGTCTATTTCGTCGATCTCAACGTCGCCGGCATGGGCTGCGGCCGGTCGGGCGTCTACGGCCCCGGCGGTGAGATCATCCACCAGGCCAGCGTCGGGCGCGAGATCATCTGCGTCGAACTGGACCTCGACTATGTGGCCCGGGTGCGCGACCGCGGCTGGCATGGCCTGGGACAGGTGCTGAAGACCTATCGCGACAGCGACGTCGCCTATCCGCCATATGTCCAGGGCGCTCAGGCATCGGATGCGTTCAAGCGTCTGGGGTCGCTGTTTTACCCGATGGCGGGCGTGTCAACCGACGGCGGGAAGGACGGCGGCTGACGGCCGATGAGACGCGCCGCCTTTGCAGTCATGGCCATCGCCGCCGGCCTGGTATTCGGCGCTGGGATGGCGCGCGCCATCGCTGCGACCGCACCGGCGAGCGATGCGCGGAATGCAGACCGGCTGACCCTGGCCGAGCTGACCGGTGGGGCGGCCAAGGGGCCGGTGCGTATGAGCGCCTTCACCCGGCCGTCCGCCAGCGCCGCGCCGACACAGCGTTTCGAGGGCCGGCTGATCCTG
>DATNIH010000033.1:0-58755 GCA_035604515.1 Caulobacteraceae bacterium
CGACGACGGCGTGCTGACCCAAAGCCTCGCCATCCTCGAATGGCTGGAAGAGACCCATCCGCAGCCGCCGCTGCTGCCGGCCACGCCACGGGATCGCGCCACCGTGCGGGCGATGGCCGAGATCGTCGCCTGCGACATCCACCCACTGAACAACCTGCGCGTCCTGCAGAAACTGGGCGGACTCGGCTTCAGCTTCGGCTCGCCCGAGCAGACCGCCTGGATCCACGGCTGGATCGGCGCCGGCTTCGACGCGCTGGAGCCGATGATCGCCGCGCATGGCGGCGGCTTCTGCTTCGGCGACGCGCCGGGCCTCGCTGACTGCTGCCTGATTCCCCAGGTCTACTCGGCCGAGCGCTACGGCCTGGACCTGGCGCCATACCCGGCGATCCGGGCGGTGGCCGAGCGGGCCGCGGCGCACCCCGCGTTTGCGGCGGCGCACCCGGACAAGCAGCCGGATGCGGTGACCTGATCTGGGGCCAGTAAGCGCGCCGCAGGCGACCTAAAGCATAACCGCAGAGGGCGCGGAGAAGGCGCAAAGGACGCAGAGGACCTCCGCGAACTCAGCGTCTCCTCTGCGATCTCTGCGGTTATACCTTGCTGCGCCTGCGGCACGCCCCACTTGGCAAGGTAAGCTCAGCCCCCCATCACCCTGACGTGCGCCTCGACCGATTTACCGGCCTCGTCCACCACGCTCACCCTGTAGAACCCCGGCCCTGAAGGCCGCCAGATCGGCTTGCCGCTGACCGGGTCGAGCCCCACCGGCGATCCGTCGACGTACCAGCTCAGCCCCGAGCCGCCTGCCGCGAGCACGAAGCCGCGGCCGGCGGGGCCGAAGCCGTCGGCGACCACCGTCGCGCCGTCGGGCGGGAAGATCAGGCGCGGGCCGCCGCCCGGACGCTCGAGCGTGCGCAGCGCCGATGGCGGCGCTTTCGGCCCCACCGGCGGCGGGGCGTGGGCCGATCCGCCCACCTGGTCGGCAACGTCGAACAGCAGCGGCAACGCGGCGTCGCGGCCGGTGAGGTCGGGGCGGGCGCCGCCGTCGGCGCGGCCGGTCCAGACCGCGATCACGTAGCCGCCGGCGACACCCACGGCCACCGCGTCTCGGAAGCCGTAGGAGGTGCCGGTCTTGAACGCCATCGGCTCGGTGCGGGTCAGCGCGTCGGGGGCGCGGCCCTTAGGCGGCGGGCCATCGCGCAGGATGTCGAGGATGGTGCGGGCCGAGGCCGGGCGCATCAGCCGCTGGCCGGACTCGCCAAGGCGCGCCGTGGCGTCGGCCTCGGTCCAGGCCAACGGCTTGGCCAGGCCGTCGTCGGCCAGCGCCGCGTAGAGCATGGTGACGTCGCGCAGCGAGACGCCCTCGCCGCCCAGCGCCAGCGCCAGCCCCGGATCGTGGGCCTGTGCGTAGGGTCGCACGAGGTGCGCGCCCGCGGCGGTCAGCCTGGCCTCGAAGATCTGCGGGCCCAGCCGGTCCAGGGTCGCCACCGCCGGCACGTTCAGCGAGTGCACCAGCGCTTCGCGCATGGTCACCGGGCCGTGGAACGTGCGGTCGAAGTCCTCCGGCTGGTAGTCGGCGAAGCGGCGCGGCGCGTCGTCGAGCTGGGTGTCGGGCGCGACGATGCCGTCGTCGAGCGCCAGGCCGTAGATGAACGGCTTCAGCGCCGAACCTGGCGAGCGCAGGGCGCGGGTCATGTCCATCCAGCCGCCGGGGGCGGTCAGCCCGGCCGAGCCGACCGAGGCGCGCACCGCCCGGTTCCTCGCCTCCACCACCAGGATCGCCACCTCGGCGTCGGGGCCTTGCCCGCGAGCGACGGCGGCCGCGAGCGGCTCCAGCCGGCGCTGCAGGTCGGCGTCGATGGTGGTGACCACCGAGGCGGTGGTCGGCGCGGCGGCGCGCGCGGCCTGGCCGGCGGCGTGCCAGGCCAGCGCCGGGAACGGCTGCCGGCCCGGCAGCGGTTCGGCGGCGGCTTCCTGCGCGGTCGCCTCGGGGATCAGGCCGGCGCGGACCATCCGCTGCAGCACCCGGTCGCGCGCCTCCCGCGCCTTGGCCGGCCGCCGGTCGGGCCGGCGCGCCTCGGGCGATTGCGGCAGGGCGATCAGCAGCGCCTGCTCGCCGATCGTCAAGCTCTCCGGCCCGTGGCCGAAGTAGGCGAGGCTGGCGGCCCGCACGCCCTCGAGGTTGCCGCCGTAAGGCGCCAGCGTCAGATACAGCGCCAGGGTCTCGCGCTTGGAGAGCCGGGCCTGCAGCTGCAGTGCGCGGACCATCTGGTAGAGCTTGGCGCCGAAGGTGCGCCGGCGCGGCTCCAGCAGGCGCGCGGTCTGCATCGTCAGGGTCGAGGCGCCGGAGGTGATGCGGCCATGCAGCGCCGCCGAGATCGCCGCGCGCAGCGTCGAGATCGGATCGACGCCGGGGTGCAGGTAGAAACGCCCGTCCTCCAGGACGACGACGCGCTTCAGGAAGGTCGGGTCGGTGCGACTCAGGTCGGCGCGTATGCGCCAGCGGCCCTGCTCCACCGGCAACGCCCGCAGCCAGGCCCCGCGCCGGTCCAGCGCCACCGGCGAGGAGCGGTAGGCCTTGGAGAGGTCGGGTGGAAACGCCGCGTCGAGGCCGACCAGCGCGGTTTCAAGCGCCACCAGGGCGATGAGGGCGATGGTCAGGCGGGGTACGAATGACCCTTCCTTCTCCCCTTGCGGGAGAAGGTGTCGGCGGAGCCGACGGATGAGGGGTATCCGCGCCGTTGTTTCAGACATCGGCAACTGGCCAACCGGCGACGTAGCGCCGCCACCCCTCATCCGACCCGCTTCGCGGGCCACCTTCTCCCGCAGGGGGAGAAGGACGCTGTGAAATCACTGCAGCCGTCTCATCCCCCCGGCGCGATCTGGGCGCGGCCGCCGGCGGATCTGGCGTTCACGCCGGCGTGGTACATGTCGAGGATCTCCGCGCCCGGCGCATAGAAGTCGCCCGGCGTCACCGCCCGCACCACATAGGCCAGCGCGAAGGTCTTGTTCCCCGCCAGGTCGAGCGCGGCGACATAGCGGTCGTCGCGGCTCTCCTGCACCTTCGGCGTGGTGAGGGAGCCCAGGAACTTGAACGGCCCCTTGTCGGCGTCGTCCGGGCCCAGCACTGTCTCGATCTCGAAGCCGGCCGGCAGCGCGTCGTCGACCGCCAGCGCCACGGTGCGGCCCTGCTGCGAGCCGCCGGCGATGCGCACGATCACCCGGTCGCCCTGCTTCAGCTGGGCCAGGTTCGCCGGCCCGCCGGAGAAGGCGAAGTAGGTCTTCTCCACCGAGACGCCGTGCTGCTCGTCGCCGGGCGGCGTGATCGGCGTGCCGCGCACCGTCACCGTGCGCCAGATCGGCCGGCCGCCGGCGTTGACGAAGCGTGCGTCAGCCAGCTTGCCGCTCACCGCCCAGCGCGGCGTCAGCCCCGCCGCCGCCATCGGCGCCGTAGCGCCGCTGGCCTGGATGTTGATCGGTCCGGCGGCGGCGATCATGAAGTGCGCCGCGCGCAGCAGCTGCGCCTTCTCCTGGGTGTTGAGCTGATCGGGGTCCTGCACCGCGCCGTCGAGCCGGCCCTCGAGGCCGTGGGCGATGTCGGGCGCGCCCGCCTCGTAGGCCAGGGCGATGACGCCGGCGAGGTCGCGCAGCGGGCTCTGGTACCAGTCCTCGTCGTCGGTGAAGACCAGCGGGCCGATCTGCAGCAGCGGACGCTTGTAGCCGACCGCGGCGGCGGCGTGCTGCAGCGCGTCTCTAGCCCTTGCCGTGTCGCCCATCATCGCCAGGCCCGCGCCGACCTGGGCCATCGCCAGCGGCGAGCCCTCCGACTTCATCTGCACGTCGTGCCACCAGCGCAGCCGGGCGATGTCGCCCTTGCCGCCCTTGGCCATCACGTAGAGCGCATAGGCCGAGGCGCGCGAGCGCATCCGGGCGGTCGCGGCCTTGGAGGCGTCGGCGTTGGCGGCCCACCAGTCGGGATACTCCAGCCGGTAGGAGACCGAGCTGGCGCCGTCGGGGCGGCTGACCTGGCGCATCGCGTTCAGTGCCGCGTCGATCGCGCTTTGCGGCACCGCGGCGCCTTCCGCCTTAGCTTCCAGCAGGAAATCGGTGGCGTAGGCGCCGAGCCAGGGGTCCGCCTCGCCGTCGCCGACGCGCCAGAGCCCGAACGCGCCGTCCATGCTCTGGCGGTCGAGCAGCTGGCCAACCGCGTTATTCAGCGCCGCCGGCGCGGTGCGCAGCTTCGGATCGGACGAGACCGCCTGGGCGTAGAGCAGCGGATAGGCGGTCGAGACCAGTTGTTCGGTGCAGCCGTACGGGTAGCCGTAGAGCGAGACGGCGATCGGCCCTGGATCGAAACCCTTGAACGGCGAGTAGCTGACCTGCACCTGCAAGGTGCCGGCGCTGCCGGCCGCCAGCCCGCTGACGAGTTCGTTGGGCGGGGTATAGGTCTCGCCCGGCTGCTGCAGCGCGGTGGTGGAGCGGGTGATCGGGCCCCAGCCCAGCCGGGTCTCGATCGGATAGTCCTTCGAGGTGGTGAAGTCGGGTCCGCTGACGGTGAAGCCTATCGAGCCGACGCCGGTGTGGCTGGGGGCCATGAACGGGATGTGCTCGGCGATGCGCTGGCCGAGGATCAGCTGGAAGGCTTTCTGGAACACCGCGACGATCCCGTTCGTGCCGCGCATCACCGCGTTGTAGAGCCCCGGCTTGCCCTCCATGTTCTGCAGCTCGAGCGTCGCGTCGGCCTGGTCGCCGGGCGAGAGGAAGCGCGGCAGGCTGAGGTCGGCGACCACTGGCTGGCGCACCGTGAGTTCCTTGTCGCCGGCGCCGACCTGGGTGTCGGTCCAGGCGACGGCCATGATGCGCAGCTGGCCGTTGAAGTCCGCCGCTGGCAGCTTGACCGTCGCTCGCCCGTCGATGCCGGTCGTCACCACGCCCGACCACAGCGCCACCGACTTGGTCGGGGTGACGGTGAGGCCCTCGCCGCCCAGCTCGTCGCCGCCGAAGTTGACGTTGGCCGGCGCCCCGAGGTTGGCGTCGAGAAGGCGGCCGTAGTCGTCGCGGTAGTCGACCGAGAAGGCGCGCTTGCCGAAATACCAGCCGACCGGGTCGGGACTGCTGGCCTTGGTCAGGCGCAGGATGCCCTCGTCCACCGCCGCGACCGTGACGTGGGCGCTCTGGCCGAAGCCCAGGCCCTGCACCTGCAGCGGCACGTCGACCTCGGCCTTGGAGTCGATCTTGTCAGGCGTGGCGATAGCGACCGTCAGCTTGCGGCCCTTGGGGTCGAGCGGGACGTAGACCAGCCCGAGCGCCCGCCTGGGCGTCGGCGTCTGCACTGGATCGCGTGGCTGGATCACCGTCACCAGCACATAGGCGCCGCCGCCCCACGCGGCGGAGGTCTTCAGCCGCACCGTGCCGCCATCCTTGCCGACGGTGAAGGTCTTGAAGTCGATCAGCCGGTCGGTGGCGACGGCGACCTGCGCCTCGCCGCCGTAGGGCGCCTTGACCGCGATCTCGACGGTGTCGCCCTGGCCGTAGCTCTTCTTGGTCGGCGCGACGCGGACCAGGTCCGGCGACTCGGCGGCGTCGGCCGGCGCGCCCCAGCCAACGGTGAAGCGGGTGATGGTCTTGGCGCCGCCGGGGCCGTTCAGCTCCAGCCGGTAGTCGCCCCAGCCCAGCTTGCGCGGCCGGATGCGAGCCGGATCGCCGGCGCCGACATCGATCGCGCCTTGCGTGACCACCGTGTCGCGGCTGGTGCGCCGCCACTGCCACTTGCCGTCCTGCTGGTACCAGTCGTAGCTCCAGTTCTCGCTGATCAGGCTGTAGCTGACGCCCGGCGCGGCGGTGCGCGCGCCGGCGTCGTTCACGGCGATGATGTCGAGGGTGACCGGCGGCGCCTGGTCGCCCGAGGCGTCGCCCTGGTCGACCTTGACGCCGAGATAAAGCGGCTTGGGCCGCAGCTTCAGGCTGACGCTCTCGCGCACCGGCCGCCCGCCCGGCTCGAACACCGAGGCGGTGACCAGAGCCAGCACCGGATCGACCGTGTCGCCCGCGGCGCTGCCGGCCAGCGCCAGGCTGGCGTGGCCCGAGCCGTCGGTGACGGTGGTGCCGAGATCGACCTGCTTCTCGTCGAACGGCGTGGTCTCGTCGCCCCACTGGTAGCCGGCAAAGGCCGGGAACGGGTTGGGATCCTGGCGCAGCCGGGCCTCGCCCTGCGTCTGCAGGCCGGCGCCGATCGCGCCGTACAGGAAGCGGGCGTTGACGTTGACGGTGCGGGTGTCGGTCCCGCCGACCGGGACGGCGGCCTGGCCGTCGGTGGTCACCGCCAGGCGCTGCGGCACGAAGTCCTCGACCTGGAAGTCGAGGTTGCCGGCGGCGTCCTTCAGCCCGTCCACCTGCAGCTCGGCGGTCCAGTGGCCGCGTGGCGCGGTCGACGGCAGCATCACCGTGGTCTCGATCGCACCGCCCGGCGAGGCGGTAAAGGCGAAGCGCTTGAACTCCAGTCCCGAAGGCCGCTTGACCACGATCGCGCCCTTGCGGTCGGCGATCGCCTTGGCCTCGCGGTCGCGCACCAGCGCCATCAGGTGCACCGTCTCGCCCGGCCGGTAGATGCCGCGGTCGGCATAGAGGTAGCCATCGACTCCGTCGGTCACCGCGCGGCCGGCCAGCAGGTCGGCCGGCGCGGCGCCGGGCTGGGTCGAGCCCGCGCCCTGCTTCGAGAGGTCGGTTGGCGAGCGCTCGAGGTCGAGCACCGCCAGGTCGCCCTGGTCGCCGTAAGCCATCAGCATCTTCGGCGTCATCCCGCCGGCGCCGTCGAGCAGGGTGTGGGCGAAGGTGGCCCGGCCCATCGCGTCGGTCTTGCCGCTGGCCAGCGTCTCGCCGTCCTTGGCCATCAGGCTCACCGGAATCCCGCCGAGGGTCTTGGCGCTCTTCAGCGAGCGGACCACCACGTCGAGTGCATCCGAGCCGGTGTAGGCGGTCAGCGCCATGTCGGTGAACATCACCCAGCGACGCGCTTGCGCCGGCGACGTGCCTTCGTCGCTGCTACCGGCGAGGTCGCGGCCTCCGGAAGCGTCGCGCGCCTTGATCACGTAGCCGCCGGGCTTCATTTCCTTCAGCACGGCGCCAAGCGGGAAGACGGTCGTGGTGTGCTGGCCGGGGTCGCCCTTCACGTCGACGTAGCCCTTCCAGACCATCTGGCCTTCGTCGTCCGGGCTGTCGTCGCCCTCGTCATCGAAATAGCTGCCCTCGGCCCCCGGATCGGGCGCGCTGATCGACTTGCGCACCAGGTTGCGGTCGACCACCCGCCAGACCTCGACGTGCAGCTTGGTGACGTTGACGGTCTCGATGCCGACGCCGTCGCTATCTTCGCGCGGCAGGATCACGCCGGAGCCGGCGAAGCCGACGTAGGGCGGCTTGTCGCCATTGGTGAAGTCGGTGTCGGCGTTGGCGTCGAGGGTTTCGCCGTCCTTCGCCGGCAGCCCCTTCAGCAGTGTCACATGGCGGTCGGTGAAGCCGACGCCGCCGATGCACAACTCGTCGCCCTGCGCCTTCACCGCCGGCGCGTGGCCGAGGTCGGGGGAGACCAGCACGAAGTCGCCATAGGACTTCGCCGGGTCGAGCTCGCGGGTCATCTTGATGCAGGCGAGCGGGTCGGGGTTGGTGGTGTCGAGCCGGGTCTTCCAGATCGCGAAACCGTCAGGCTTCACCTCGCCGGCTCTGGGCGCATTGGCGTCGCGCGGATGGCCGAACATCGACCAGATCGACGCGCCCTTCTCGCCGGGCGCGCCATGGCCGAACAGGGTCCCGTCGACGCCCTTGGCGAACAGGAATCCACCGCCGAAGGCCACGATCACCGCGCCAATGACGGCCGCCCATCTGCGGTTCATCGAAATGCCCCCACCCGACGAGCCCGGGTGAAGTGATGGAAGCGCAACCGTGTCGGGCGGTCAATCTGACTCACTTTGCCGTCACCCCGGGCGGGGCGCAGCGGAGACCCGGGGCCGGACTCACCGGTTCCTGGCTGTCGTTCGTTTTGGCGGCTGCACGTCCTGCCCCGGCTCGGCCTTCGGCCGTCCGCGGTAGGAAGTTAGGCGAGGGTAAACGGCTCTTAACCTTCCCTGCGCTCTACTGCCTGAAGATTTCCGGCATCGGAGGGAGCATGGCCGCAGCGGCGCGCAAGACCGCCTCTCAGATCGCTTTCGAGGCGATGCTGGGCGCCTGGCGCCATGCGGCGAGCGCGCGCTTCCGCGGCGGCCTGACCGCGGCGCTGGGCGGGGCGCTGGCGCTGGCGCTGGCGAGCTGGCGCGCGTCCGATCCGAGCCTCGACGCCTCGTCGGCGGGCGCGCCGGGCAACCTGCTGGGCGCGGCCGGGGCCGACATCGCCGACATCGCCATGCAGACCCTCGGCCTCGCCGCCTGGCCGGTCGCGGCGCTGCTGCTGGCGCTCGGCATCGCCCGGGCGGCCGAACCGAACCCCGATGCGACCCGCAAGCCCTTGCGCTGGCGCGCTCTGGCCGGCGCGGCGGGCCTGCTGCTGCTGGCCGGCGGGCTGGGCGCGGTCGCGCCGCCGGCGGTCTGGCCGCTGGCGTCGGGCCTCGGCGGCCTGGTGGGGGACTTGGAAGCCAACGGCCTGGCAAGCTTCGCCGGCGCGATCGGCGTCCCCGTCGTCGCCACGATCGCCGACGTGGTCATCGCGGCGATCGGCGCCTGGCTGACCGCCCTGGCGCTTGGCGTGAAGTGGTCGCATGTGACCGGACTGTTCCATCGCCGCCCCGCCACGGCCGTGCGCCGCACGACCGTGCGGACGCCCGCCGCGCCCCGCGCCAGGCCCGAACCTGCGGCCGCGCCGTTCATCGAGGAAGAGTCGGACCTGGACGCCGCGCCGCTGGCGATCCGGACCCCCAAGGCCGCGCCCAAGCCGTCTGGCCGCGAAGCCCGCGAGAGCCAGCCGACCCTGTTCGCCACGGAAGAAGCCGGCTTCAAGCTGCCCGAGCTGGCGCTGCTGGCCAAGTCCAAGCCGCGCGCCGCCACCTTCGACGAAGGCGCGCTGCGCCAGAACGCCCGGGTGCTCGAAGGCGTGCTGGCCGAGTTCGGCGTGCGCGGCCAGATCGACCAGATCCGTCCCGGCCCCGTCGTCACCCTCTACGAGCTGGTGCCGGCGGCCGGGGTGAAGTCGGCCCGGGTGGTCGCGTTGTGCGACGACATCGCCCGCTCCATGAGCGTCGCCGCTTGCCGCGTCAGCGTGGTCTCCGGGCGCAACGCCATCGGCATCGAGCTGCCCAATCCCAAACGCGAGACCGTCTATCTGCGCGATCTGCTGGCCTCGGCCGAGTACGAGAAGCACGGCTCGATCCTGCCGCTGGCGCTGGGCGAGACCATCGGCGGCGAGCCCTACATCGTCGACCTCTCGCGCATGCCCCACCTGCTGATCGCCGGCACCACCGGCTCGGGCAAGTCGGTGGGAGTCAACGCGATGATCCTCTCGATCCTCTACCGGCTGCCGCCCAGCCAGTGCCGCTTCATCATGGTCGACCCGAAGATGCTGGAGCTGTCGGCCTACGACGGTATCCCGCACCTGCTGGCGCCGGTGGTGACCGATCCGAAGAAGGCGATCGTGGCGCTGAAGTGGACCGTGCGCGAGATGGAGGACCGCTATCGGCGCATGTCCAAGATCAGCGTGCGCAACATCGCCGGCTACAACGAGCGGGCCAGGGAGGCGATCGCCAAGGGCGAGCACTTCGTGCGCACGGTGCAGACCGGCTTCGACGAGCAGGGCCGCCCGGTCTACGAGGAAGAGCGGCTCAACCCCGAGCCGATGCCCTACCTGGTGGTGGTGATCGACGAGGTCGCCGACCTGATGATGGTGGCGGGCAAGGACATCGAGGTCGCCGTGCAGCGCCTGGCGCAGATGGCCCGCGCCGCCGGCATCCACCTGATCATGGCCACCCAGCGGCCGTCGGTCGACGTGATCACCGGCACGATCAAGGCCAACTTCCCGACCCGGATCAGCTTCCAGGTCACCTCCAAGATCGACGCACGAACCATCCTGGGCGAGCAGGGCGCCGAGCAGCTGCTGGGTCAGGGCGACATGCTCTACATGGCCGGCGGCGGGCGCATCACCCGCCTGCACGGCCCGTTCGTCTCCGACGGCGAGGTCGAGGCGGTGGCCAAACAGCTGCGCGAGCAGGGCCAGCCGCAGTACCTCGAGGAAGTCACCGCCATCGCCGAGGACGACGAGGACGGCAGCGGCGACCTGCTGGGCGGCGAGGGCGGCGGCGGCAACGAGCTCTACGACCAGGCCGTCGCGGTGGTGACGCGCGATCGCAAGGCCTCGACCAGCTACATCCAGCGCCGTCTGCAGATCGGCTACAACCGCGCCGCCTCGCTGATGGAGCGGATGGAACGCGAAGGCGTCGTCGGCGCCGCCAACCACGCCGGCAAACGCGAAATCCTGGCCGGCCCGCCGCCGCATTGAGGTTTCTCGGCTGGCGGCGTAACCCCTCACCTTCCCATTCGCTTCGCTCTGGGCCCCTCCCTCTCCCTCCGGGAGAGGTGAAAATGCAGCACCGGCAACAAGTTACACTTCTCCCGGAGGGAGAAGGAGGGGCCCGCGACACGAAGTGGCGTGGGAGGATGAGGGGTTACGGCGACGGCCGTTCAACTCCGGTTCACTCACCAGAGCGCTTGGCTTGGCCGGGGGTGCGATCGTAAGGACGCGGCATGATCGCCTTTCTCTCCCGACGCCTGACCCTGCTCGCCCTCACCGTTTTCCTGGCCATCCCGGCGGTGACCCGCGCCGATCCACAGGACGACGCCCTGGTCGCGCAGGCCGTCGCCTATCTCGAGGGGCTGACCGCGGCGAAGGGGATGTTTCAGCAGACCGACCCGAGAGGCGTCACCGTCACCGGCGCTTTCTATCTCGCCAGACCCGGGCGGGCGCGCTTCCAGTACGATCCGCCGTCCGGATTGCTGATCACGTCGGACGGCAAGACCGTGATCATGTCCGACAGCCGGCTGAAGACCTTCCAGCACTTCGCCCTGAGTTCGACGCCGCTGGCGCTGTTCCTGGCCGATCACATCCGCCTCGACAAGGGTGCGAAGGTGACCCGCGTCGAGCACAACGCGGACAGCTTTTCGATCACCGCGCGCGACAGCCACGGCCTCTCGCAGGGCCAGGTCACGCTCTATTTCGCCGAAGCGCCGGTGCGGCTCTCCGGCTGGGCGCTGATCGATGCGCAGGGCCGCGCGACCCAGGTGGCGCTCGGCCCACTTTCGCCGATGAGCGATCCCGATCCGGGGTTGTTCACACAGACCCAATAGCACAAGCGACGCGCGATTGTGACAACTAGGTCACGATCAAGCGTCGCGATGTCGCACCTTGACTTTCCGCGGTCGCAGTTGCATTTACGCAACTACGTGACGGATCATCCGACCTGAACCGTCGCAACCGTGCCGGAACCAATCCCCTCCCGGCCGCGGCATGAGAGACGACTTTAAAACGCCCGGGCGCCCGCGTCCGGGCGACTTTTTTGCGCTGGATCCTGCGCATGCACCTGCGACTCGCCACCTGGAACGTCAATTCCGTACGCCTGCGGGCCGAGCAGGTGGTTCGCTTCGCCCTTGAGGCGGCGCCCGACGTGCTGTGTCTGCAGGAGATCAAGTGCCGCCAGGGCGAGTTTCCGACTGCGGCCTTCGTCGACGCCGGGCTGCCGCACCTGAAGATCGCCGGCCAGAAGGGCTGGCACGGCGTCGCCATCGCCTCGCGCCTGCCGATCGAGGACGCGCCGACGCTGGACGTCTGCCGCGAGGGCCACGCACGAGCGGTCTCAGGGACGGTCGCCGGAGTCGAGGTGCACAATTTCTACATTCCGGCCGGCGGTGATGAGGCGGATCGGACGAGCAATCCGAAATTCGACCATAAGCTCGACTTCTTCGAGCGACTGACCGCCGAGATGTCCCGCCGCGACTCCGGCCGCGCCGCTGGCCATCCTCGGCGACCTCAACGTGGCGCCGGGCGAGAACGATGTCTGGAACCACAGGTTCATGTCGCGCGTGGTCAGCCACACGCCGGTCGAGGTGGCGGCGATGGCGGCGCTGAAGGCCAGCCTCGGCTTCATCGATCTCGCCCGCGAGATGATCCCCGAACCGGTGAAGCTGGCGTCGTGGTGGAGCTACCGCGCCCGCGACTACCGGCTCTCCAAGCGTGGCCTGCGGCTCGATCACATCTGGGTCTCGCCCGGCCTGCGCGACGCCGCGTTCCGCAAAGGCAGCGCCGCCTGCCGCATCCACGACGACGTCCGGGGCTGGGAAAGACCCAGCGACCATGCGCCGGTGTCGGCGGATCTAGTGCTGTAGGTCGTCGAGTGCGGGGCGCGCCGCAGGCAAGAAGACTTAGCGCAGAGGACGCAGAGGAGGCGCGGAGTTCGCAGAGGGGCTGAGCAGCTCCGCGTCCTCTGCGCTTCTCTGCGTCCTCCGCGTTGAATCTTGAGTGCGCCTGCGGCGCGCGCACTAGCGGGGCTGATTAAGCGGCCGCTTCGTCGTCGCGCGCGGCTTTGCGCACCTTGGCCACCGCGCGTTCGCGCTTCAGGCGCGAGAGGTGGTCGAGGAAAAGGACGCCCTCGAGGTGGTCCATCTCGTGCTGGATGCAGACGGCGAACAAGCCCTCGGCGTCCTCCTCAACCGGCTTGCCGTCATAGCCGAGGTAGCGGATGCGCACGGCCGCCGGACGTTCGACCTCGTCGTAGATCTCCGGCACCGAGAGGCAGCCCTCCTCGTAGACCGCGAGGTCTTCCGAGGCCCAGAGGATTTCCGGGTTGACGAAGTAGCGTGGCTGCTTGGGTTCCTCGCCGCGCGAGATGTCCATGACGATGACGCGCTTGGGCACGCCGACCTGGATCGCGGCCAGGCCGATGCCGGGGGCGGCGTACATCGTCTCCAGCATGTCATCCATCAGCGCGCGCAGATCATCGTCGACGACGGCGACACGGGCCGACTTCTTCTTCAGCGTCGCCAAGTCGGCGTCGACGGTCAGGATAGGCCGCAGGCTCATGCCGCCGAGGTAGGCGCCGCGGACTTGAGCGTCAAGATGGGCGCATCGACGCGCTCGGGATTGCGCATCTCGCTGGCCAGCTTGGTCAATTCGCGCACGCCGGTCTCGATCGGGGTCAGTTCGGGGACGCTGCGGCCCTCGTGGTCGACCGAGAGCTCCTCGAAGCGCCGCGCCTGGGTCAGCACCTGGGTCTCCAGCGAGCCGGCGAACTGGTTGTAGCGCTTGACCGAGTCCTCCAGCGACTTGCCGAGCCGGTGGGCGTGCTCGCCCATCACGGCGATGCGCTTGTAGAGCTCGCGGCCGAGGTCGGCGATCTGCTGCGCGCCCTTGGCCTGCTCCTCCACCCGCCAGCCGTAGGCCACCGCCTTGCACAGCGCGAACAAGGTCGTCGGCGTCACTACCAGCACGCGGCGGTCCATCGCCTCGGTCATCAGATCGGGCGCACGATCGAGCGCGGCGGCGAGGAAGCCGTCGCCGGGCACGAACATGGCGACGAAGTCCGGCGAGCCCTCGGCCTTGAACTGGTCCCAATAGGCCTTGGCCGAGAGGCCGGCGATGTGGGCGCGCACCGACTGGGCGTGGCGCGTCATGGCCGCCTCGCGCAACGCCTCGTCGGCGGCGTCCTGGGCTTCGAGGAAGGCGTTCAGCGAGCACTTGGCGTCGATCACGAACACCGCGCCGCCGGGCAGACGCACCTTAACGTCCGGGCGGCGCCGGCCTTCCTCACTGTCGACGCTGAACTGCTCCTCGAAGTCGAACCGGCGCGCGAGGCCCGCGGCCTCCAGCACGTTGCGCAGCGTCTGCTCGCCCCAGCGGCCCTGCACCCCCGCGCCGCGCCGCAGCGCCGCCGACAGCTTGCGCGCCTCCGCCTGGGTGGCGGTCGAGGCCGTGAGCATCTGGGCGATCTGGGCCTTGAGGTTGCCGGTCTCCTCGACGCGGATCTTCTCGGCCGCCGCGGCTTGCTCCTGGAACTTGGCCAGGGTCTCGGCGACCGGCTTCAGCTGCGCTTCCAGCTTGGCCTGCGCCAGCCGCTCCTGCGCCTCGAACGTCTCGCCGGCGCGCTTGACCAGCACGTCGGCCACCGCCTGCGCCGACTGCGCTGCCTGGGCGCGCAGCGTCTCGCCATTGGCCTCCAGCAGCCGAGCGCGCTCCTCGGCCCGGGCCGCGCGACTGCGCTCGATGGCGGCCCAGGCCGCGGCGGCGAGCGCGGTGACGGCGAAAAGGATGACCAGAACGATGTTCATGGTCCGTTCGTAGCAAGAGTCGCGGCCCGCGCCAAACCCGAGCAGCGAGCGCGCCGCAGGCGCATTCAAAGATTGAACGCGGAGGACGCAGAGGAGCGGGAGGACGCCGAGCCGCACAGTCCCTCAGCGAACTTCGCGTCCCCTCCGCGTCCAATCTTTCTTGCCTGCGGCGCCAATTACGCCGGACGCCTGGCCCTCAAAGCCTGTGCGATCGTGCCGTCGTCGAGCCAGTCCAGGTCGCCGCCGACCGGCACCCCCCGGGCCAGCATCGTCACCGCGACCTCGCAGCCGGCCAGGCGGTCGGCGAGGTAGTGGGCGGTGGTCTGGCCGTCGACGGTGGCGGGCAAGGCGAGGATCACCTCCTTCACCGTCCCCTCGTGTGCGCGGCTGACCAGGCCGCCGACGCGCAGCGCCTCCGGGCCGACGCCATCGAGCGCCGAGAGCAGGCCGCCCAGCACGTGGTAGCGCCCGCGGTAGGCGCCGGCGCGCTCCATCGCCCACAGCGAACCCACCTCCTCCACCACGCAGATCAGTGCGCCGTCGCGGGTGTGATCGGCGCAGATCGAGCAGGGATCGCGGGTGTCGAGCGAGCCGCAGACGGCGCAGGTCTTCACCCGCTCGGCGGCCTCCGCCATCGCCTCGGCCAGCGGGGTGAGCAGCTGGTCGCGCCGCTTGAGCAGGCTCAGCGCCGCGCGCCGGGCCGAGCGCGGGCCAAGACCCGGCAACTTGGCCAGCAGCGCGATCAGGCGCTCGATCTCGGGTCCGGCGGCGGCCGCCATCAGGCGCTAACGCCGGCGGGCGTCCCCCCTCCGTCGCGCATCGCAAGGCTGCCGCCTTGCTCGCTTGCGACACCTCCCCCCACCTTCGTGGGGTGAGGAGCATCTGCTCTTCCCCCCGCCAGCGGGGGGAAGTGTCGCAAGCGGGCGAGCGCCAGCGAGCAAAGCGCGACGATGGGGGGTCTGCGCCGCATCAGAACTTCGGCATGCCGGGCATGCCGGCGAAGGGGCCGGCGACGTCGGCCATCAGCTCGCCCTGCTTGATATCGAGCTTGCGCCGGGCGTCGGCGTGGGCGGCGATGATCAGGTCGGAGAGGATCTCGGCCTCGCCGGGGGCCATCAGCGTGGGATCGATGTCGAGGCGGGTGAGCTCGCCGATGCCCCTCAGCGTCACCGTGACCATGCCGCCGCCCGACGTTCCCTGCACCTGCGTCTCCGCCAGGCGCGCCTGGGCCTCCTGCAGCTTCTCCTGCATCGCCTGGGCCTGCTTCATCAGGTCGCCCAAGTTCTTCATGCGTCGCGCTTCTTCATTCGTCGTTCTCGTTCACAACGGCATCCTCGGCCGGCGCGGCCTCGGCCTCGAGCGGGGCGAGCTGGCGAATCTCTGTCAGCTCGGCGCCCGGAAACACCTGCATCACCGATTGCACGAACGGATCGGCCAGCGCCTCGGCGCGGATCGCCGCGTCTTCCTTGGCCTGGCGCTCGGCCAGGGTCTCGGCCCCACCGCCGCCCTCGGCCGCCACCAGCCAGGGCTGACCGGTCCATTCCTTCAGGCGCGCCGAGAGCCGTTGCGAGAGGTTGTTCGGCGCGCCGGGGGCCGGCTCGAACGAGATCGCACCGACACGGAAGCTGATCAGGCGCACGTACTTCTGCACGTCGAGGCGAAGCGCGATGTCGCGGCGCTGGTCGATCAGCGCCACCACGTCGTCGAAGCTCTGCAGCGCAGGCTCGTGCGAGTGCGCCGGCGCCGGCTGCATCGCCATCCGCGGCGACGCGCCGCCGCGGGCGGTCGATCCGCCGCCGCCGCCCCCACCGCCGGACGGCGCCGGCGAGCCACGTCCGCCGCTCAGGTCGCCGCCCTCGCGCAGGGCTTTCAGCGCTTCCTCGGGACCCGGCAGGTCCGCGGCGTAGCAGAGCCGGATCAGCGCCATCTCCACGGCCGCGGCGGGATCAGGCGAGCGGCGCACCTCGTCGTGGGCCCTGAGCAGCATCTGCCATAGCCGCGAGAGGCTGGGGCCGGAAACGGCCGCGCCGATGGCGGCCAGGCGCTGGATCTGGTCCTTCGGCAACACCAGGGCCTGCGGCCCGATCGCCTTGGCGAGGCTCGCGCCATGGCAGTGCTCGAGTAGGTCGGCCACGACCGTCGCCGGATCGGCGCCAAAGCCGTAAAGGCCCCGGAACACTTCGATCGCGAGCCCAGCTTCGCCGCGCACCACCTTCTCGAACAGCTCGATGGTCTGAGCCCGGTCGGCCAGGCCCAGCATGTCGCGCACGATGGTCTGGGTGACCAGGCCGCCGGCGTCGACCTGCACCAGCGCCTGGTCGAGCAGCGACTGGGCGTCGCGCACCGAGCCCTCGGCGGCCCGCGCGATCAGCGCCAGCGCGTCGGCCTCGACGCGCATCCCCTCGGCCTCGGCGATGCGCGAGAGGTTGGCGGCGATCACCTCCGGCTCGACCCGGCGCAGGTCGAAGCGCTGGCAGCGCGAGAGGATGGTCACCGGCACCTTGCGGATCTCGGTGGTGGCGAAGATGAACTTGGCGTGCGGCGGCGGCTCTTCCAGCGTCTTCAGCAGCGCGTTGAACGCCTGCGTCGAGAGCATGTGCACTTCGTCGATGATGTAGACCTTGTAGCGGGCCTCGACCGGCGCGTAGCGCACGCCGTCCAGCAGCTCGCGCATCTCGTCGACCTTGGAGCGGCTGGCCGCGTCCAGCTCCAGCACGTCCATGTGCCGGCCGTCGAGAATGGCGCGGCAGGAGCGGCCTTCCTCGGCCAGCGCGGTGACGCTGGGCTCGTGGATGGTCTCGCTCTCGTAGTTGAGCGCGCGGGCCAGCAGGCGGGCGGTGGTGGTCTTGCCGACGCCGCGCACGCCGGTGAGCATGAAAGCGTGGGCGATGCGGCCGGTGGCGAACGCGTTCTTCAGCGTGCGGACCATGGCCTCCTGGCCGATCAGGTCCTCGAAGCTCTTCGGCCGGTACTTGCGGGCGATGACGGTGTAGGCGGCGCTGGCGACCGGCGCGGGCGCGCCCCCGAACATGTCGGCCGTCAGGTCGTCTCTTGGCGCCTCGTCGCGCTCGACCGGCGGGGGGTCCGCGTCGGGGTCAAGCGTGAAGTCGGAGTCAGCCATTCACTCGCGGGTATTGGGGGCAAAGGTGGAGACCGGCAGACGACCCGGAGTAAACTTCGTTACGGCTGCTTCCTTCCGGACCTGACCGGGTTGGCGAGGCCTCCGCCCATCGCCGATCTCCACCTCCTATATCGCGTGGCGGCGGGGTGGGCGCAAGCTTGGCGAGGGACATGACGGGCGCGGCAAGAGTCGCTAGGAACTCACACCATGCCGCTCACCGCCTTCCAGAACGTCTTCGCCGGGAACCCGCTCGACCGGTCGAGCTACCAGCGCTCCAATCCCGAGTGGATCGCCGAGAAGCTGGCCGATCCGGACAGCATCGCCATGGTGCTGTGGAACGGCAAGCCGATGGTGGAGAGCCGCAAGGACGCGCCCCCCAAGGCCTGCCAGATCGCCTATGTTCGGGCCGACCTGGCCGGCGAGCTGTCGGGCGACGGCGAGCGGCTGCTGTTCATGGGGCTGTGGCAGAAAACCGCCGTCTTCGCCGTCGACATGGAGGGTCCGGCCGACCCCGCCGACGGGCCGATGGAGGGCTTCGGCCGGTTCGAGGACCTGCGGATGGTCGCGCTCGACCTGCCGGCGACCGACGCGGCGATGCTGGCCACCGCCAAGGCGATGTTCGAGTGGCGCCGCCGCCACCGCCACTGCGCGAACTGCGGTCAGCCCAGCCAGCCGATGGACGGCGGCTGGAAGCGCTTTTGCCCGTCGTGCAAGGTCGAACACTTTCCGCGCACCGATCCGGTGGTGATCATGCTGGCGGTGCGCGGCGAGCGTTGCCTGCTCGGCCGTCAGGCCGCGTGGCCGAAGGGCACGTTCTCGGCGCTGGCAGGGTTCCTGGAGCCGGGCGAGAGCATCGAGGAGGCCTGCGCGCGCGAGCTATTCGAGGAAGCCGGCCTTCGCACCGAGAGCGTGCGCTACCACTCCACCCAGCCCTGGCCCTATCCGTCGTCGCTGATGATCGGCCTGATCGCCAATGTCGAAGAGGGTGAAGCGACCCCGGACCAGACCGAGATCGAGGAAGTGCGCTGGTTCACCCGGGCCGAGGCGCGGGAGATGATGGCTGGCAGTCTGACCGGGGCGCGGGCGCCAGGCTCCGTCGCCATCGCCCACCAGCTGATCAAGGCGTGGTCGGAGGAGGGGTAACTTCACCTCCCCCGGGCCAATCCCGGTCATTGCCGGGTGTAAGTCCCGGCAATCCATGCACTCGCTGTTTGCCGTAGCCGTGCCGAGCACGGCTACTCCCAGGTCGGTGTTCTTGGATCACCGGCGCTGACGGCCGGTGATGGCCGGCGTTTTGAAATTACCAGGGCGTTTGGGAGCGCGGAGAGAACCTAGAACAGCGCCGTCACGTCCCGCGCCGCCAGCACCGCCAGCGCCAGCGTGCCCAGCACGAAGATCGAGAACCGCACGAGCACGATGTTCACCGTCGCCTGCACCAGGCTGTGGACCACCCGGATCGCTACATAGGCCCAGGCCAGGACCAGGTTCACCGCGTTCTGCTGCCCCGCCAGATAGCTGTAGGCGACCAGGGCGTAGAAGATGGTCGGCTGTTCCATCAGGTTGTTCAGGTTGTAGCCGACCTGGCGGACCCCGAGCGGCAGCGGGTCGAGCGCGGTCGGCTCGCGGGCGTCGTTGGGGTTGATTCCAGCCCGCTGGATCGCCGGGATGCGGGTGGCGTACATCCAGACGGTCATGACCAGAGTCCAGACCACCAGCGCCAGCATCGGCGTGAGCAGCGAGTGGGTCAGCGGCGAAGGTTGGTCCATCGCCTAGGCCCGCCAGCGGAACGGATCGGCCGGATAGACGCCCAGCACCTCGAAATGATCCGAGAAGAAGCCGAGCTCCTCTAACGCGCGCGACACATTCAAGTCCTCCGGCCGGCCGTCGACCTCGGCATAGAAGAAGGTCGCGGTGAAGGCGCCATTCTCCATGTAGCTCTCGAGCTTGGTCATGTTGACGCCGTTGGTCGCAAAGCCGCCCAGCGCCTTGTAAAGCGCGGCGGGCAGGTTGCGCACGCGGAAGGTGAAGCTGGTCACGCAGGGGATGCCGGGCGGCGGCGGCGCCGGATGCGGATCGGCGGTCATGACGATGAACCGCGTGGTGTTGTGGGTCTCGTCCTCGATGTCGCGGGCGAGAATCTCGAGGCCGTAAAGCTCGGCCGCCAGCGCCGGCGCGATCGCCGCCGTCTGCGGATCCGGGCGCTCGGCCAGCAGCTTCGCCGATCCGGCGGTGTCGGCGGCCGGCTCGAGCTTGACGCCGAGCTTGCGCAGCAGCTTGCGGCATTGCGCCGCGGCGAACGGCATGCTGATCACCGAGCGCACGTCCTCCAGCTTCACGCCCGGATTGGCCATCAGCTGGAAGTGGATCGGCTTGAACCGCTCGCCGATGATCTTCAGTCCCGAGCTCGGCAGCAGGTGGTGCACGTCGCCCTGGCGGCCGATGATCGAGTTCTCCACCGGAATCATGCCCAGCTCGCAAGCGCCCGACTTCACCGCCTCGAACGCGTCCTCGAACACGGTGTAGGGCACGGGCTCGTAGGCCGGGAAATGGGTGCGGCACGCCTCGTCGCTGTTGGCGCCGGGCTCGCCCTGGAAGGCGATCTTGGGACGGGACGTCATGGCCTCTGCTGCCTCGCGAAGGCGCGGGCGGCCTCCAGGTCGGCGGGGGTATCGACGGAAATCGGGGTCTCGTCCACCACAGCCGCCCAGATCGACAGACCAAGCTCCAGCGCCCGGAGCTGCTCCAGCTTCTCGCGCAGCTCCAGCGGCGAGGGCGGGGCGGCGCAGAACCGCGCCAGCGCATCGCGGCGGTAGGCGTAAATGCCGACGTGCTTCCACACCGGCCCTTCGCCATAGAGCACCGAGCGGGTGAAGTAGAGCGCGCGGCCGCGCGGCTCGCCTTCGCGCAGGCTCACCACCGCCTTGACCACCGCCGGATCGGCGCGATCCGCCGCCGAGGCTTCCGGGGCGATGGCGGTGGCGATATCGCAGTCGGCCTCCGCCGCCAGCACGCCCAGGCAGGCGGTGATCATGGCCGGCGAGACGAACGGCATGTCGCCCTGCAGGTTGACCACGACATCGCAGCGGCCGTCGGGATCCAGCTCGTCCAGCGCCGCCAGCACCCGGTCGGAGCCGGACGGCAACGCCGGATCGGTCAGCACCGCCGTTCCCCCGGCGCCGCGCACCCGTTCGACGATCTCGGCGTCCCCGGCGGCGACGGCGACGTCGCCGACGCCGGCAAGTCTTGCCTGGGCAAGAACGCGCAGAATCATCGGCGCGCCGCCAATGTCGGCGAGCGGCTTTCCGGGCAGGCGGCTCGCGGCCATGCGGGCCGGAATGATTACGATGGGTGTCATGGCGGGCTCAACAGGTGGTCATCGCAGGTCTTCCCTGGGCGCGATCCGGCATCGTTGTTGCGACCGGCCCGGCGCGCGCGATTGGCCGGTTGCGCGAGCGGCGGTAGCGTGCAAGAGACGCCCACGCAACACGGGGCGGGACCGCAGACTTCCTCATGGCCGATTTAACGTTCAACAAGATCGCCGGCGCAGTGCTGGCGACCGGACTGCTGATTTTCGGCCTGCAGAACCTGACCAACATCCTGTTCGAGCAGGAGCCACCGGCCAAGCCCGGCTACGCCATCGCGGTGGCCGCGGGGGCCGAGGGCGGCGGCGAGGCGGCCGACGTGATCCCCGACTGGGGCACGGTGCTGCCGAAGGCCGATATCGCCAAGGGTCAGACCGTCACCAGCAAGTGCGCCTCGTGCCACCAGTTCGACCCGGCCGACACGCCAAATATCGGTCCGGGACTTTACGGCGTAGTTGGCCGCCCGCCCGGGTCGCAGGCCAAGTACACGATGTATGACTCGGCGATGACCGACTTCGCCAAGACTCACACCGCCTGGACCTACGACCTGCTCTACCAGTTCCTGAAGAACCCGCAGGGCTTCATGGCCGGCACCAAGATGACCTTCGTCGGCCTGAAGGACCCGCAGGACCGCATCAACGTGATCGCCTACCTGCGCTCCAACGGCTCGCCCAACTTCCCGATCCCGGCCCCCGCGCCGGCCAAGCCCGCCGCGCCAGCCGCCGGCGCCGCGACCAACGCGACCGCAGCGACCAACGCCGCAGTTCCGGCGACGAACGCCGCGGCGAAGTAGCCGCACCCGCGTTTCCCCCATTTTCGGTCATGGCCGGCCTTTGCGCCGGCCATCCAAGAACACCACCCACGCCGTGGCCGTGTCGAACACGGCCACCCACCGGCTCGCGCGCTTGGATAGCCGGGACGTAGCCTGCCCCGGGCGGGCCGCGCCGCGGGCGCGACCCGGCTATGACCGAAAACAGGGGATGAGGGTGGGAGACGAGTGCTGGCCCGGAACTTGCTTAACGGCGGGCTAACCTTGTTTCGCCGGAGCTCGCATGGCCCTCTTCGCCCGCGCCCTCGACCTGATCATCGTCGCGGTGATGTTCTCCGCGCTCACGTGACGGCGCCTCGCTGACCTCGCCCGGATCGCGGGACCGGGAGATCAGCCACATCACCCCCGAAAGGTCCGAGAACGAGGCCCAGAGCCGGCCGAGGTTGGTGTACTTCGAGCGTCCCGCCTGGCGTGGCCGATGCCCCACCGATTCGAACGCGATCTCGTAGCCTTCGCGGATCATCAGCGCCGGCAGGAAGCGATGCAGGTGGTCGAAGTAGGGCAGGCGCAGGAACGCCTCGCGGCGCATCGCCTTCAGCCCGCAACCGGTGTCGGCCGCCGCGTCCTTCAGCAGGGCCTGGCGCACGCCGTTGGCGAAACGGGAGGCGAGTTTCTTGGCCAGCGAATCCTGTCGCTTCACCCGCACCCCGCCGACCATCGCCAGCCGCGGCGGGCCGGCGGCGAGCCGATCGACCAGACGCGGCGCGTCGGCCGGATCGTTCTGGCCGTCGCCGTCGAGGGTGACCACGATCGGCGCACGGGCCGCCAGCACGCCAGAGCGCACCGCGCGGCTCTGGCCGGCGTTCCTCGCATGATCCAACAGGCGCAGCTGCGGGATCTCGCCGCGCAGCGCCGCCAGCGCCGCAGCGGTGCCGTCGCGGCTGGCGTCGTTGACGAAGATCAGCTCGAACGCGCGGCCGGCGAAGGCGGCGGCGATCTCCCGCGCGAGGGCAGGCGCCGCGCCTTCCTCATCGAAAACCGGCACAACGACGGACACGTCAGGTTCCATCGCGGTGTCTTAGCCGAAAAGCAGCGGTCTGGAAGGATCGTGCTATCAACCGCGCGATGACCTTGAAGGACCTCGTGGGACAGCTGACCAGCCGCCGCCGCGCGCCCTTCGTGGCCGCGCTGGTGGCGCTGCTGGCGAGCCTGCCCGGCCTCTTCACCCTGCCGCCCACCGATCGCGACGAATCGCGCTTCGCCGAGGCCAGCGCGCAGATGCTGGAGAGCGGCGACTTCACCAACATCACCTTCCAGGACGAGCCCCGCTACAAGAAGCCGGTCGGCATCTACTGGCTGCAGGCGGCCAGCGTGAGGGTCCTGTCCGGCGTCGAGCGGCGCGACATCTGGGCCTACCGGCTGCCGTCCGTGCTCGGCGCGATGCTGGCGGCGGGCGCCTGCGCCTGGGGCGCGCTGGCGTTCCTGCAGCCGCGCGAGGCGACCATGGCCGGCGGTCTGCTGGCTGCGACCATGGTGCTGTCGACCGAGTCCAACCTCGCCACCACCGACGCGGCGCTGTGCGGGGCGATTACGCTGGCGATGGCGGCGCTCGGCAAGCTCTACATCGGCGAGCGGACCGGTCAGCCGGCCGGGCGATGGGTGCGGATGCTGCTCTGGGTCGGCCTGGCCGCCTCGATTCTGCTCAAGGGTCCGATCGGACCGATGGTGGTCGCCCTGACGGCGCTCGCGTTGGCGGCGTGGGACCGCAAGGCGCGCTGGCTGTTGCATCTTGGCTGGGACTGGGGCGCGATCATCGTCGCCGGCCTGGTGCTGCCCTGGGCGCTGGCGATCACCGTCGCCACCGACGGCGCCTTCTGGGGCATCGCGGTCGGCGGCGACCTCGCGCCGAAGCTGCTGGGCGGCCAGGAAGGGCACGGCGCCCCGCCGGGCTATTTCCTGGCGCTTAGTCCGGTCTTGCTGTTCCCGGCGGTGCTGCTGACGCCGGCGGGGCTGCTCGAGGGCTGGCGCTCGCGCGCCGCGCCGGGGATCCGCTTCGCGCTGTGCTGGCTCATCCCCAGCTGGATCGTGTTCGAACTCGTGCCGACCAAGCTGCCGCATTACGTGCTCCCGACGTTCGGGGCGTTGGCCTGGCTGATGGCGGCGGCGTTGACCCGGCCGCTCGACAAGCTGGAGCGCTGGGCCGGCGCCGGCTTGACGCTGGCGGTGGCGCTGGGTCTCGCCGTCGCCGGCGGCGTCGGCGCGGCGCTGTTCGGCGACGGCTGGAGCTGGGTGTGGGAGACGCTGGCGGCGATCGCGCTCGCCGCCGCCGCCGCGGCCGGCGGCTGGTGGATTCTACGTGGCCGCGCCGGCCTGGCGGCGGGTCTCGCGTGCGGGCTCGGCATCGTCGGCCACGGCCTCATCCTCGGCGCCCTCGCGCCCAGCCTCACCGGGCTCTGGCTGTCCGAACGCGTCGCCGACGGCCTTGCCCGCGCCAACATCAGCCCTCGGCAGGGCCTGGCCAACGGGCCGGTGGCCGTGACCGGCTACGCCGAGCCGAGCCTGGTGTTCGCCCTCGGTGCGGCGACCGAGCTTGGCACCCCGCAGAGCGCCGCCGACGCCATCGACGAGGGCCGCCCGGCCGTGGTCGAGCAGCGCCAGGAGGCGGCGTTCCGCCAGGCGCTGGCCGCCGACGGGATTGGCGCGTTGCAGGCTGGCGCGGTCACCGGCCTCAACTACTCCTCGGGCCATCGCGAGGTTCTGCGATTATATCAACCGGTTCCGGGCCATGCTGGCCCGGCCAACTGAGCGGAGAGGCGCCCATGAGCCGCTTCATCGAGATCGTCGAGGTCGGCGCCCGCGACGGGCTGCAGAACGAGAAGGCCGTGCTCGAGGCAGCCGACAAGACCGACTTCATCCGCCGGCTCGAGGCCTGCGGCGCCCGGCGCGTCGAGGCGGTGTCGTTCGTCAATGAGCGGCGCGTGCCGCAGATGGCCGGCGCGGAGGCGATCATGGCCGCCCTGCCGCATGCCGTGGGCCGCTCCCGCATCGGCCTGGTGCTCAACGAACGCGGCTGGGACCGGGCGCTGGCGGCCAAGGTGGACGAGGCCAACGTGGTGGTCTGCGTGACCGACAGCTTCGGGATCAGGAATCAAGGTGCGCCGGTGAAGGCGCAGATGCAGGCGCTGGCGGCGATCGCGGCCCGCCGCGCGGCCGAGGGCGGTCCGCCGATCAGCGTCACCCTCTCGGTCGCGTTCGGCTGCCCGTTCGAAGGCGACGTCTCCGAGGACCAGGTCGTCGCGCTGGCCCACGAGGCCGGCGCGCTCGGCGTGGCCGAGATCGCGCTCGCCGACACCATCGGCGTCGCCGATCCCTGGACCGTGCGACGGCGGATCGAGGCGGTGCGCCGCGCCGCGCCAGACGCGCGGCTGCGCATGCACTTCCACGACACGCGGGGCACCGGCCTCGCCAACGCTTACGCCTCGGTCCAGGCCGGCGTCTCGGTGCTCGACGCCAGCTGCGGCGGCCTCGGCGGCTGTCCGTTCGCGCCCAACGCCACCGGCAACATCGCCACCGAAGACCTGGTCTACATGCTGGGGCGCGCCGGTTTCGAGACCGGCTACGACCTGGAGGCGCTGATCGAAACCGGCCGCTGGGTCGGCGAGAAGATCGGCAAGCCGCCGATTTCGGCCCTCAGCCGCGCGGGCCGCTTTCCGCCGCAGCCGACGCCCAGCCTCCTGGCGAACGCGGGCGTCGCCTGACGATGAACGAGACGGGGGGACTGTTTCCGTTCCGGCTGGCCTGGGTGATCCCGGTCGCCGCCGTCGTGACCCTGGGCCTTGGCGTCTGGGCCTGGAGCGACCAGCACCTGCCGTTCGACGAGTCACTCTATCGCTCGGTGGCGCTGTTCGACATCGACGGCAACTCCTACTCGCACGGCGAGGCGATGCAGGACTGGCGCTTCCGGGTCGGCCGCTGGACCGGCGCCGGCGTCGTGCTCTCCAGCCTGTTGGCGCTGGCGGCGCTGCTGCATGAGCACCTCGCCACCGGCCTCGCCCGCTGGACCAAGCAGGCGGTGGTGGTGGTCGGTAGCGCCCCGCTCGCCCTGGCGGCGTTCGAGGCCGCGCGACGCACCGGCCGCAGCACGCTGTGGCTGGGCGCCGCCGGCTTCGGCTCGGCCAGCTTCCGCGACATCGCCCTGGCTTGGCCACAGCGCGAGCGGGCCCGCGCCGTGCGCGAACACACCCGCAAAGCCGACCATGTGCTGATCGCCGACGACGATGACGCCGAGGCGCTGTCGCTGGCGAGAGCCGCCCGCGAGGGGGCGCCCGACGCCCAGATCACCGTGCTGATGCGCGACATGCGCCTGGCCGAGGACGCCGCCGCGACGCTGAATGAGCCGAAGACGCGCGTGCTCTCCACCGCCGCCGTCGCCGCCCGCGCGCTGGCGGCCGCCCATCCGCCGTTCCTGATCGCCCAGCAGCGCGGCCATCCGCGCATCCACGCCTTGATGGTCGGCTTTGGCCAGACCGGGCAGGCCATCGCGCGCGACCTGATCGTCAACTGCCGCACCACCTATCTCGACCTGCCGCGCATCACCGTGATCGATCCGGCGGCCAAGGCGCTGGAGGGCGTGTTGCGGGTGCGCGCGCCGGAACTCGACCAATGCGCCGACAGCCTGTTCATCGACGGCGAGATCGGCGGTCGCGCGGTGCGGCCCAACCCCGCGGTGATCGCCCGCGACCTCGCCGCCGGCGGTCCACTGACGGTGGCCTACGTCTGCCTGACCGAGGACGTCGGCGCGCTCTCGGCCGCGGCGACGCTGCAATCGTTGTTGCGGGCGATGGACATCGACCAGCCGCCGATCTTCGTGCAGCTGCGCAAATCGCAGATTGTCGGCGACGGCGGCGGCCAGGGCCTCGACGCCCTGACCGCGTTCGGCGAGCTCGACTCGGTGCTGGAAGCCAGCGAGTTCCTGTCCGACGCGCCCGACGTCGCCGCCCGCGCCTTCTGCGAGGCCTATCGTGCGGGCCTGCCGGCCGATGAGCGCGACAATCCCGCCAACCGCTCCGCCTTCCGATGGGACCGGTTGGACGAAACGTGGCGCCAGTCCAACCGCGATCTGGTGGCCCACATCGCCGCCAAGCTTGCCAGCGCGAACATCCCGCCGGAACGCTGGCGCGGCATAACCGGCCTGCCGCGCCTCGATGCCAACGAACGCCTCTACCGCGGCCACAGCGACCTGGAGCTGCTGTCGCGGCTCGAGCACGAGCGTTGGAACGCGCAACGCCGCATGGAAGGCTGGCGCTATGTCGACGCGCCGTCGAAGGACCAACTGCGGCGGCTGCATCCCTCTTTGCAGAGCTACGACGTCCTGACCGAGCCGGTGAAGGAGTATGACCGGATCATGGTGCGCCAGACCCAGCAGGCGGTCCTGGCCGAGCCGGACGACTGAGTCGCGCCGCTAGAACGGTACGTCGGCTGAACCGCCGCCCGACGAGCCCCCGCCGCCGCCGCCGTGATGGCGCCCGGAGCGGCCGCCGCCGCGATGGGTCTCGGGATCGAGGTCGGGATCCTCCGCCTGCGCCGTGCCCCCCGAGGCTGTCGGCTGGATCGGCGTTTCAGTGCTCGGCCCAGGCGGCGTCTCGCTGGCCATCGGCGCCGGCCCGGGCGTTGCGGTGCTAGGCTGAGTCACCAGCGGCGGCGTCGGCGGCGGGGCCGGCGTGGTGGTGAGCGCCGTCACCGTGTTGGTCGCGGCCGCCGCGGTCGGCGGCGTCGGTTTCTTGGCCAGGAACGAGGGCAGGATCACCGCCGCGCCGGCGATCATCACGATCACCAGCAGGCTCAAGGTGACGATCAAGACCACCGGGGCGCCGCGCTTGGCCGGCGCGTCCTGGAACGATGACGGCCCAGCGGCGACGGCCGACGCGGCCGGCGCCGACGCGGCGGCCGTCAGCGTCGCCGCCTCGGGCGCCGACATCACCGCGGTCCTGCCGGCCGGCTCGACCAGGGTCTGGCCAATCGGCGCGGCGGCCGCCGCCGGCTGGTCGGCGAACGCCCGCGCGATCACGTCCGGCGTCGGCGCCGGGTTCGCCGTGACGGCTTCTGCCGCGGCCGGTGCTGCGGTCGCCGGCGTCTCGGTGGCCAGCGCCACGGATATCCGGTGCGCCAGCTGCTCGATGGCGGTTTCCCAGTCGGAGAAGAAGTCGATCCACTGCCGGGTGGCGAACTCGTAGGAGAACGCGTCGTTGGGGCGCACGTCGTCGATCAGCAGCGGGACGACGATCAGCTTGCTCTGGCTGGCCAGCGCCAGCTCCTTGGCCATCTCGTCGGAGTTGTTGGAGTTGCCGGTGAACACCAGCAGCATGATCTTGGCGCTGCGGATCGCCCGCACGATGGCGATCTGGAAATTCTCGCCGGGCGCTATGTTGCGGCTGGCGATCCAGCAGCTGAAGCCGCGGCCTTCCAGCGCCTTGCAGAGGGTGTTGGCCACCTTCTGGTCCTGGCTGGCGTAGCTGATGAAGACACTCGCGCTCATCCGAAATCCCGACTTGCCCCGAATCCCGACTTATCGGCGCGCGCCGCAAGGCCCGCTCACATAAGGGTGGCCTCGCGCGCATGGCAAGGCGATTCGCGGGCGGACGGGGGCGCGCCCGGCCAGGCGGCGCGCCCTCGTGACGGGCGGTCGAGGTTGGGGGTCAGAGCGCCGGCGCGATCCAGGACTCGGTCATCTCGTAGTTCGGCCCGACCGTCGCCGGATAGATCTGGAACCGAAATCTCGCGGTCGAAGTCCCGGTGACCGTGAACGCGCCCTGGAAAAAGGTCCGCGTGCTGTTCACCGTGAAGGGCACGTTGGTCTGACTGATGATTCCAAGAGCGCTGTTGAGCTGGAACACCGTCATCGTCCCCGTGATCGTCGCGCCGGTTGGGCTCCAGAGGAAGGCGCCGAAGGTGTAGTTGCCGGCCGGCCAGTGGGCCAGCGAGCGCCCCGGCGCCAAGGCGTCCTGGTAGACCCCCTGGCCGCTCGGACCGTCGGGAATCGAGAAGATGAGCGCGCAGTTCGAGCTGGCGTTGGGCGCCTGGACGTTCTGGTCGTAGCCCCAGTTCAGGTCGCCGATCCGGCCCCAACCATAGATGGTCTGGCAGACGGTCGACCCCCCGCAGCGCCCCGGCGAACCGCTCGAGTTGGTGCACTGCATGTGCGTGTTCACGAGCTCGTTGACGCCGGTGTAGAGCGGGTCGATGTGCCAGTTGGCGACCGGCGACCAATCGCCCGTCGGCGAAGTCTGGACGAAGCTCCAGTCGTGACAGTCCAGCAGGTAGTAGGTGGTCGAGCCGAACACCGACACGCCGCCGTTGGTGCCGGTCGGGCACGCGGCCACTGCGGCGCTATTTGGTCCAGAAACCTGCGAGTTCCAGGCTTCCCACCGCGTCTTGCCGTATTCCTTCGTGTAGTAGAATTCCTCGATGCTTGGCGAGTTCACCGAGTTCCCGCCGAAGTGCCACACCTTGATCGTGTTCAGGTGTTTGCCGCTCTCGTAGGTGGTGCCCGTATAGTAGTTCCATACCGTATAGGATTGGGCGAAGTTGCTGCTCGGCGGGCACTGCGGCGAGGTGTTGTTGATCGAGGTTGTAGCGCCGTTCTGGCCGAAGGGGATCGTCAGGGTCTTGGGCACGAGGATCCATGAGTCGGCCAGCGAGCAGACGCTGGTGCGCCACATCGGCTGCCAGCCCGCCCCGGGATCGTACGTTCCTTCGGCCGAGACGTAGGCGCCGTCGGCCATGATCATGTCGTAGCCGCTGCGCCCGGTGTGCGGATCGCCGGCGTCGAACAGCGGTTGGATGAATGCGCTGGGGTTGTCGAAAAACTCCATCTGCACAGCGCGGAAAGTGCCGGCGCTGTCCGCGACCGGATAGGAATCGCTGATCTGCGCGCTGACGCTGTCCCATTTGTGATAGGGCAGCGCCTCGCCGATGTTGAGCTTGCGAGCGGTGGCGGGGCAGGTGACGGGGTCGGCGGTGGTGTGGCCGCCGCTGCCGTTGTCGCAGACCTCCTGGACCATGTAGTCGAGCGGCGTGTCAGCGCGCGCACCGCCATGTCCGAGTGACCAGGCGCTGAGCGCCATGCAAAGCATCAGGCAGCCGAACAAGCGGCCGCGCACACGCGCTGTCATGTTTCCCCCCGGGACTGGCGCAAGGCCCAACGGCCCAGCCATCGGTTGTGACGTAGCAAACGCAATGCGTGGCTGCAACATTCCATTTCCAGCTACGCGCGAGCGGCAGCCCGCGGGAAGCAACCCTACGTTCCATGCGGCCGTTCGGTGCGGGCGGGCCGGCGAGGCGCGTGGATCGCCCGCCATGGCCGCGACGTCCGACCGACTTGCGGGCCAGGGCCGCCATCGCTAGTTATCGCGCCCTCGCTCGACGGGCGCCTGGAGAGGTGGCTGAGCGGTTGAAAGCACCGCACTCGAAATGCGGCATACTCGCAAGGGTATCGGGGGTTCGAATCCCCCCCTCTCCGCCAGCCATAAACCCTTATTTTCAAAGGGTTTGTTGGCCTTTGAATTGGTCGCGACATTCCCGCGACTGAGGTCTTATCGACCTCCGAAGATATCCTCTCTGGAGTGGATTTCCGGCTCCAAACGCGTGATCTGGCCACCGTTTTCTCCGGCCGAAATTCCCCCAGCACCCCTTGCGAGCGGTCGGCGGACCGGAGAGCCATTGTCTCCGGCAGCCTACCGGCCATTCCCCGGCGCGCGGGCAGCGAGAATTATGGCCTCCCCGGGTTGGTCAGTGCGCCAATGTCGCCGATCTGTTGGCCGAGAAGTATCGGCGTCGCGTCCGGCGGGAAGTCTGTGCACAGCGCCGCGCCCCGATCGGATAGCGCGCCTAGGAACTGGTCCAAGTGGGCCATAGCGCCTGTCGGCAGGTCATGCAGCACGACGACGGGCCATGAACTGGCCTCGCATTCGGCCAATGCGCGACCCTGCCAGCCGTCCGGGTCCTCCCAATCCCGAGGCACGCAGGTCCAGAGCGCCATCGTGAATCTCTGAGCTTTCAGGTGGTCGACCGCGTCGTGATTCAGCAGACGGTGGTCGAGGGTTCCGCCGCGCCCGTAGGGTCGAAAGAGACGCTCCGGTCCCGCCAAGTCGCCCAAGAGCGCCTGGGTTCTGTCGATCTCATCGATCGCATCAGCCGGCGCCGCCATGTCGCCGAACTGACGGGCGTGGGAATAGGTGTGATTGCCGACGAGGTGGCCCTCTGCCTTCGCCCGCGCCGCCAGATTGCGAAGCGCGGGATCCTCGATGCGCTGGCCCACGACGAAAAACACCGCGCGCGCCCCGTGCCGCGCGAGCGTGTCGAGCACCATCGGGGTCGTCTCGGGCGCCGGTCCGTTGTCGAAGGTGAGGGTTATCCGCATTCGCTCGTGTCCAGGGGACAGGTCAGGCCGTCTGGCGGGTCGCATCATAGGCCATGAGCCAGTCTCTGCGCGCGGCTACTTTGCGGGGCGTGAAGCGCGAGGCGAAGCTCATCTCGCCGAACGTCGAGAGCCTGGCGATCGGGCCGGAGAGGTTGAACAGCGCCCCTTGCGCTCGCGCTCCTGCTTGAACCCGAGCGGTGCGCGGCAACCTAAGCTGCTCGTATCGCTTCAGCGCCGCGCCGACGTCGCCCTGTCCGGCGACAAGGCAGTTCGCGAGCACCGCGCCGTCTTCGATCGCCATGACCGCGCCTTGCGCCAGGAACGGCAGCATCGGGTGGCACGCGTCACCGAGCAGCGCGACGCGCCCCTCGCACCACTTGGGCAATGGATCACGGGCGTAAATCGCCCAGCGAAACGGCTCGGCGATCGCGTCCACGATCGCGCGCACGGTGGGATGCCAGCCGTCGAAGTCGGCGCGCAGATCCCGCTTGTCGCCCCGCTCCACCCAGGACTCCGAGGCCCAATCCGTCCGTTCCGTGACGCCGACGAAGTTCACCAACTCGCCGCGACGCAGGAAATAGGTGACCGCATGGCTGTGCGGCGCCATCCAACTGGTGACGACCGGGCGAACGTCGACGCCCTTCAGCCGCGCCGCAGGCACGACGCCGCGCCAGGCGACGCTGCCCGTGAATTGCGGCTTCTCCGGCCCGAGCAGCGCCTCTCTGACCTTCGAGTGGATGCCGTCGCAACCGATGAGGACGTCGCCGCGCTCGACGCCGCCATCATTGAAGCGCACCGCGACGCCATCCGCCGACTGCGCCACGCTCTCGACCTCACGGCCGAGCGCGATGACGTCGCCGCAGCTGGACTGCACGGCTCGCTTGAGCAGCCCGTGAAGGTCGCCGCGATGGATGTGGTAGTAGGGCGCGCCGTAGCGGGCCGCGATCTCATCGCCGAGCGGCGTGCGAGACACCACGAAGCCCGACTTGTGCAGGCGCAGCTCGACGGCCTTAGGCCGGAAGGCGACAGCATCCAGCGCCGACTCCAGCCCCATCGCATGCAGAACCCGCGCGCCATTTGGGCTGATCTGGATGCCGGCGCCGATCTCGCCGATCTCCGCTGCGCGCTCGAAGATGCGTACCTCGAAGCCCGCCTGACGCAGCGACAGTGCGGCGGCGAGGCCGCCGATCCCGGCGCCGGCCAGCAGCACCTTCACGAGATCAGCTCGCGAGTCGGACGGGAGGCTCGGTCTCGCTCATACGGGCGTGAGTGTCCGCATCGCTGGCGCCGAACAGCGCCCTGTAGGCAGCCGGTGGCAGCGCCATGTGCGGCTTGGCGGGATCGAAGGCGGGCTGGGCGACCGGCTCGGCGGGTCGGACGAACGCGGCGGGCGACTTGAAGCGCTTCAGGTCGTCGGCTGAGATGCCGGCCAGCGTCACCACTTCGGGATCGATCCAGGCCTCGGCGTCGATGGCCTGGCCCTCAGAAGTGGAGACCTCGAGCGTAAGGTTCTCCGGTCCGGCAAAATAGATCGATTTGCAGAAGCCATGGTCGATGTGGCCGAACACGTCGATCCCGCGCGAGCGGATACGATCGCGCATGGTGAGCAGCTCGGCCTCGGTATCCACGTTGAAGGCGAGGTGCTGCATCGTGCCGGCTGCCGAGGGCCCGCCAGGACTGCCCGCGTGGGTCGCGCCGATCTCGACCGGCGCCTTGGCCACCTGCGGCGTCTGGACGAAGGCGATGGACGATTGGTCGTTGAGCTTGAGAAAGCCATGCCAGGCGCCTTCGACGCCATGCATCCAGTAGAGCGCCACCAGCTGCATGCCGAGCACGTCGGTGAAATACTCGATCTGGCCTTTTATGTCGGCCGTGCAGACTGCGAGGTGGTGAATGCCGTTCAGCTTGGCCATGATGTTTTCCCCCGTGAGGGTCAGAGTTGGATGGACGCACTGGTGAACGTGGGAGATCGATCGTTCAGGCAACCCTCAGGGTGACCTCACCCAGCTGGTCGTACAAGGCGAGGATTGTATCGCCGGCCCCGAACGGGATCGCTTTCACGAAGGAGCCCGACAGGATCACATCGCCGGGCTGCATCGCGACGTCGAACTCGTGCAGCTTGTTTGCGAGCCAGACGACCGCGTTGATCGGATTGCCCATGACGGCCGAGGCCGCGCCGCTTTCCATCACCTGACCGTTGATGGAGAGCGAGGCGCTGAGCCGCCGAACGTCCACGTCCGTGAGTTTCACCGGGTTGCCGCCTAGCACGACGAACCCGCAGGTCGCCGCGTCCGAGATGCTGTCGACCAGCAGATTGTTTCCGCGCCCCTTGTAGCGGGAATCGACGATTTCCAGCGCCGGCAGGACGAAGTCCGTGGCCCTGATGACGTCCGCGGCGTTGATGGACGGTCCCTTCAGTTCCCTGCCCATGACGAAGGCCAGCTCGACCTCGACCAGGGGTCGGTTCATGGCGCTTCGCTGGACGGTCGCGCCTTCGAGGGCGAACCAGTTGTCGAAGATGAACCCGTAGTCCGGCTCCGTTGCCCCCGTCAGGTCGCGCATCGCCTTGGACGTCAGGCCGATCTTGTGGCCTTTGACCGTTCGGCCGTTGGCCAGCTTCAGGTCCCGCACCGCGAGGCTGACGCGATAGGCGTCGCCGACATCCGCCTCAGGAAACAGTATCGAAAGCGGCTGCGCCCACTCGGAGGTCTGCTCCGCCTGCCACAGGTTCTCGGCTGCCTGCTGTATTTGCGTGTCGGTCAGCATGGTGTCCTCAGTCCGTTACGTAGGCGATGAAGGAAGCGGTGGCGACTTTGCCTTCGCCCACGTGGGTGTGCCGCGAGGGTCTCGAAGCCTCGTCGGGGAACTTCTCGAGCCAGAACGGATCGAGCGCGTCGCGCTCCACCTGCGGCGTCCAGAATTCCATCTTGGCCACATGGCGCCAGTCTGCGCCGGCCTCGCGCAACACCAGTCCGACGTGGTGGAAGATGTTCGCGTATTGCTCGCTCACCGTCTCCGGCACGACCCGGGTCCCTGGGTTGAAGGGCGCGATGACGCTCGAAACCACGAGCGGCCCGATCCTCGTGGCGACCGGGATCGCAGTGAGGTGGCTGAGACTCTCGATCGCAATGCTTTTCCGGGCGCTCATGAACGCGCCTCCCTCGCCGCTTTCCACGCCTCGAACTGCGGGAGCCGTTCCTTTGCCAGGGGAAACAGGTCGACGGTGGATTCCCCGGCGGCCACTCGCTCCAGCGCGAAGGCTTCCTTCTCCTCCTGGACGAGCGCGTCGCTGACGACTTCTTCAACCAGGGCGGCAGGGATCACCACCGCGCCCTCGCCGTCGCCGACAATCACATCGCCGGGCACGACGAACACGCCCGCGCAGGTGACGGCGTCGTCGGTTGAGAACGGCATGTGCTGGCGGCCCAGCGTCGCCCCGTGGGACGCCAGGTGGTAGACCGGCTGGTCGATGGCGGCGATCGCCGGCGTGTCGCGCAGAGCGCCGTCAGTCACGATCCCGACGCCGCCGAGCGTGAACAGTCGCGTAGCGAAGATGTCGCCAATGGTCGCTGCATCCGGCACGCCGCGCGCTTCGATCACCAGCACGTCGCCCGGCTCGATGCTCTCCACGATGCGCTTCTGGGCATTGATGCCGCCGCCATACTGGCGTTGCAGGTCCTCCCGCAGCGCCACGTAGCGAAGCGTGCGCGCCCGCCCGACCATTCGCTTTCCCGGGTGCAGCGGCTTCAGGCCGCTCATGAAGGTGCTCCGTATGCCCCGCATCTGCAGCTGGTGCGTCAGCGTCGCGGTCGAGATGGTGTTCAGTGACGCGACTAGGCGATCGTTCAGCACGCTCGGGATGGCTGCTGTTTCGGTCATGGAGCGGCCCTTAGCAGGTCTCGCAGTTGTATAGGTCGCATCGATCCTCCACTATCTTTTTGAGCAGGGTCAAGTTCATGACCCCGCTGAACGGTGTCGTCTGGTCGGTCGACCCCGGCACGATGTCACGTCATCTCCAATCACAAAAAATGAGTGCGCTCAAATTAATTGTTGACGACCACGCCAAGGAACCATACTTCGAGGCCGAGAAGCGTGAACCTGGAGGAGCCCGTGGCTGTCGCCGCCCTAGGCCGTCGTGAGCAGAACAAGGTGGAGAAGCGCGGCCGCATCATCGCCGCGGCCCGCGCCCTGTTCACGCACAAGGGCTTCGACGCCACCACCACGCAGGAGATTGCTGACGCCGCCGGCGTGGCCGCGGGGACCGTCTTCACCTACGCCAAGACCAAGGACGATCTGCTCATCCTGGTGTTTCACGACGAGATGCTCGAGGTCGTCGAACGCGCCTATGCGGCCGCCCGCCGACGGGACGGACTGCTCGATCAGGTCATCGTCTTCTTCGAAACGCTGGTCGCCTATCACGAGCGCGATGTGCCGCTGGCCCACGCCTTGTTGCGCCAGCTCGGCTATGTCGCCAGCGCCGAACAACGGTCGATGGTCTCCGACCTGATGACGGTTCTGCTCCGTCGGCTTGCGCAACTGGTCGAGGCCGCGAAGGAACGCCGGGAGGTGGCGGCGGACCGGCCGCTGATGGCCTCGGCCCGCGGCCTGTTCGCGATCTACTACTTCCATCTTGGCGGACTGATGAACGGCTACACCGACCGGGCTCAGTTCGACCGTTCACTCAGAACCGATCTGGAGTTGTTGCTGACGGGCCTCGGCTGAGGTCCGGCTTCGCGATTCAAGAACACGCTAGGCGGCGAACCCGCCGGGAGGATGCTCCATGCCTGCAAGAACCGGGCGACAGTTTCTCGCCGGACTGAAAGTCCCCCGCGACATCTACGTGGGCGACGAGAAGGTGACCGATGTGGCCTCGCACCCGGCGTTTCGAGGGGCGGCGGAGGAACTCGCCGCCGTCTTCGACCTGCAGCACGCCGAAGCTGATCGCTGCCTGGTCCCCGATCCCGAAACCGGCGAGCCGATCAACGCCAGCCACATGATCCCTCGCTCGCGCGACGATCTGTTCAAACGTCATGGGGCGCTCGAGGTCTGCGCCGAACACAGCGTGGGCCTGATGGGCCGCACGCCAGACTACATGAACGTCACCTTCGCCGGCTTCGCGGCGCGGCCCGACGAGTGGTCGCTCGGCGGCAACGAAGCCGGCGCGGCGAACCTCATCGCCTTCCAAAAGGAAATGCGCCGGGGCGACTTGTCGCTCACCCACACCATCATTCACCCCACCGTCGATAAGTCCCTGGGGGACGCGCCACGTGCGGGCAATGACGTGGCGCTGCACAAGGTGGGCGAGACTGAGCACGGGATCATCGTGCGCGGCTCGCGCATCCTCGCCACACTGGCGCCATTCGCCGACGAGATGACCGTTTATCCGGCGTTCCCCCTGGGCGAGGGCGCGGACGCATTCGCCCTCTCGTTCAGCATCCCCATGACGACGCCGGGGATGAAGATCCTTTGCCGGGACAGCTTCTCGCAGCCGCGGCACGCCTACGACCATCCGTTGTCCGGTCGCTTCGACGAACAGGACGCGTTCGTCATCTTCGACGATGTCGAGGTGCCGAAAGACCGGGTGTTTATCGACGCCAACATCACCGCATACAATTCGGTGATGCGAACCTCCTGGTCGCCCAACATCATGCAGCAGACCATGATCCGGGCGCAGACCAAGCTCGAGTTCGCCTGGGGCATCGCGAACCGGATGCTGAAATGCATCAACGGCAAGCAGCCGGCCGCTCAGGAAATGCTGGGCGAGATCTGGGCCTTCTCGGAGTTCGCCCGCTCGGCGATCTACGCCTCGGAGATGCAGGCGAAGGAGTACCCTGGCGGCGCCTGGTTCCCGGATGTTCGCCCGCTGCACGCGCTGAGATCCTCGCTTCCCTTCTGGTTTCCGCGGGTCAACGAGATCATCCGCCTGCTCGGCTCACACAACGTGTTCGCCGCGCCGACGCTAGCGCAGATGCGCGATCCCGAGCTGAAGCCGCTGGTCGACCGCTATCTTCGCGGCGCGGGCGACGTCAGCGCCGAGGAGCGGGTGCGGGTCTTCCGGCTCGCCTGGGATTTTGTCGGCAGCGGGCTGGCGAGCCGCAACGAGCAGTACGAGCGATTCTATCTCGCCTCCGGCGCCCGCAATCGCCAGATGCACGAGAACTTCTTCGATCCCGCCCGGGCGGACCGGCTCGTCGACCAGTTCCTTGCGATCGAACCGCAGGACGCCAGCGCTGGGGGCAGGCCGTGCACGGAGGCAGCGTGAGGTTCACGTCGCGTCACGTGACATCGGTTGTGCAGATGGAACACGTCAGAACGTTCGATTTCTCAGATGCAGAACGCCGGAGCACTATCACTCTGGGGAGGCGAGCGTGGACGCAGCGCGGGATCGTTCGCGGCCCGGGGTGCGCAGCGTCGATCATTAGCTGAACAACAAGCCGCAGGCAGAAAAGGGAGCGAGCCGTGTCCGAAGGCCGCGTGAATGTCGCCGGGGTGGATGTCTCCACCGAGCACTACATCGATGGCCGGCGCGTCGCCTCGACCGGCCGGTTTCTCGACCGTTCACCAATAGATGGGGCTGCCCTGGCTGAGATCGCGGCCGGCGGCGCCGCGGAGGCGGACATGGCGGTCGACGCCGCCCGTCGCGCGTTCCCGGCCTGGGCCGCGCTTGGACCCGAGGGCCGCGCGCCGATCCTGCGCCGCTTCGCCGACGGCCTCCTGGCGCGCACCGCCGACCTCTCCGCGGTGGAGACGATCGACAACGGCTCCCTGCTGACGGGCAATCAGCACCGCGTCATCCCCCGCGCCGCGCTGAATATCTCCTTCTTCGCCGAGCACGCGCTGACGCTGCTGGGCCACACCATCGACTCGCCCGAGGTGGTCAATCACGTGCGCTACGATCCGGCCGGCGTCGCGGCGCTGATCACGCCCTGGAACGGGCCGCTGATGCTGACCACCTGGAAGGTCGGGCCGGCGCTCGCCGCGGGCAACACCATCGTGGTGAAGCCGCCGGAGTGGGCGCCGCTCACGGGCTCGATGCTGGCCGACATCGCCGAGGCGGCTGGCGTCCCGGCTGGCGTCCTCAACGTGGTCCAGGGCATTGGCGAGGAGGCCGGCGCCGCCCTGGTGCAGCACGCCGATGTGGACCGGATCAGCTTCACCGGTTCGACCGATACGGCGCGGCTGATCGGCGAGGCGGCCGCGCGCAGCATCACGCCGGTCAGCATGGAGCTCGGCGGCAAGTCGCCGTTCATCGTCTGCGCCGACGCGGATCTGAAGGCCGCCGCCCAAACCGTGGCCGGGCAGTACATCAACGCCGGCCAGGTCTGCCTCGCCGGCACCCGGGTGCTGGTCGAGGAGAAGATCGCCGAGACCTTCCTCGGCCAGGTGCGCGAGGCCGTCTCCCACATGACCGTCGGCGATCCGCGCGATCCAGCGACGCGGGTCGGCCCGCTGATCCATCCCGAACACTTCGCCAGGGTGGAGGGGTTCGTCGATCGGGCCCGCAAGGAAGGGGTCGAGGTGCTGTGGGGCGGGGCCCGGCACAATCAGGGCGAGCTCTATTTCCAGCCCACGATGATCGCCGGCGCGCGCCGCGACCAGGAGATCTATCAGAACGAGGTGTTCGGCCCGGTGCTGACCTGGAACACCTTCAGGAGCGACGACGAGGTGGTCGAGGCGGCCAACGCCACCGAATACGGCCTCGCGGCGACCCTGTTCTGCGGGGACGAGGCGCGCGCGATGCGCATCGCCTCGGGTGTCGTCGCCGGGACGCTATGGGTGAACTGCTTCTTCATCCGCGAGCTCGCCGCCCCGTTCGGCGGCGCGCGCAACTCTGGCATCGGCCGCGAAGGTGGTAGCTGGAGCTTCGACTTCTACTGCGACATCAAGAACATCGCGGTCCGCAAGGGATCGTTCCAGCAGTCGGGAGGCTGACATGGTGCAAGTGACGGAGCTGGGCTACCTGACCTTAGGCGTAAAGCGGCTCGCCCGCTGGCGGGAGTTTGCGGCTCAAGTGCTCGGCCTCGAAGTCGTCGACGGCGACCTGGCCGGCCGCTGCTTCCTGCGCATGGACTACTGGCATCACCGGATCGTCCTCGAAGAGAACGACGCCGACGACCTGATGTTGCTCGGCTTTCGCGTGGCCGGCCCGGACGAATTCGGCGAGCTGGCTCGGCGACTGGCCGAGGCGGGGGTGACGGTGCGGGCGGGCTCCTTCGAGGAAGCCTACGAGCGCCACGTGCTCGAGGTGATGATGCTCGAGGATCCCAGCGGCCACGCGATCGAGATCTTCCACGGACCGCACGTTCAGGCGGATCGGCCGTTTTATCCCGGCCGGCGCATGCATGGGCGGTTCAAGACCGGGGCCGGCGGCCTGGGCCACGTGATGCTCGGCGACACGGCCGGATACGACAAGACCTACGCCTTCTACCGCCTGCTCGGCATGCGCGGCAGCGTGGAATACCGCATCCCCGTCCCGGGGCTGCCGCGCCCGGCCGACCTGGCCTTTTTCCACTGCAACGAGCGCGACCACACCCTGGCTTTCAGCCGCCCAGGGAAAAAGCGCATCAACCACGTGATGTTCGAGGTCGACAGCCTCGACGACGTCGGCCTGGCCTACGAGACGGTGAAGAAGGCGGGCATTCCCGTGGGCATCGAGCCCGGCCGCCACGCCAACGACCAGATGTATTCGTTCTACTTCATCAATCCATCCGGCTTCATGTCCGAGATCGGCTGGGGTTCGCGCCCGGCGACGCATCAGTCCGAGTACTATCAGCGCGACACCTACGGCCACGCGTCGGTCCCCGGCGTCGTCAGCCCCGGCATGGAAGTCAGCGAGAGCCTCGAGCCGGTCTGATGGGCGCCTCGCCCCCGGATGCCGCGCGCGAATACCGCCAGGCCCTCGGCCGCTTTCCCACCGGCGTCGCCTTCGTCGCCGCGCGGGCGCCGGACGGCGAGGCGGGGGGCCTGCTGATCAACTCGTTCACGTCGGTCTCGCTGGCGCCGCCGATGGTCCTGTGGTGCCTGGGCCTCGCCTCTCGCAGCCGCCGCATCTTCGCCGGCGCCGCGACCTTCGCCGTCAGCGTGCTGTCGGAGGAGCAACAGTCGCTGCTGAGCGCGCTTGGGCGACCGCTTGAACAACGCCTGCAGGGCATGCCCGTTCGCGACGGGCTAGGCGGCGCCCCGGTGATCGAGGCCGCTGCGGCCGTTTTTGAATGCTCGGTGATGACCGTGACCCGCGCCGGGGACCACGAGCTCTACCTCGGCCAGGTCGAACGTTTCGAACGCTGCTGCGAAGGTCCGCCGCTCGCGTACCTGGCCGGCCAATACGGGCGCGTTCACGTTGTCGCGTAAAAACGACAGGGGCCGCCTGAAAACGACAGGGAGAGGTGAGCGATGTCCGTACTCAAGGGCCCACGTGAGGAATGGCGACGGATCGTGTTCGAAGGCGCGCCGCAATGGGTAAAGCCTGACGGCGAGTTGCTGCGGCTAGGGGATGGCCGCACCACGCCGGAGGCGGACGCGATCTACCTGCCGCCGTGCGACCCGAGCAAGATCATCTGCATCCACCTCAACTATGAATCGCGGCGGGTAGAGTTCCATGCGCCGCCACTAACCACGCCGACCTACTTCCAAAAGCCGCTGACTGCGCTCAACTCGCATCGCGGCAAGCTCAATCGGCCCGCCAACTGCCAGTACCTCAACTACGAGGGCGAGATCGCGGCGATCGTCGGCAAGCCGATGCGCAACATCGCCCCGGACCAGGTCTGGGACCACCTGGCGGGGTTCGCGCCGGCCAACGACGTTGGCGCACAGGATTTCCGCGACACCGACGCCGGCTCGATGCTGCGGGTCAAGGGCCAGGACGGCTTCTGTCCGATTGGCCCCGGCATCGTCCGCGGCGTCGACATCCGCGAGTCGCGCGTTCGGACTTACATCAACGGCAAGGTCGTGCAGGACGGCCCGGTGTCGGAGATGACGTTCGACATTCCCTACATCATGGCCGACCTGTCGCGGCACATCACCTTCCTGCCGGGCGACGTCGTGCTGACCGGGACGCCCGCCAACTCCCGTCCGATGCAGCCGGGCGACGTGGTTGAGATCGAGGTCACCGGCGTGGGCCGCCTCAGCAACACCGTGCAGCAGGTCCCCGCGCCGACGCATGACGTCGGCCACCAGCCGACCGACACCGAGCAGGTCCGGCGCGTCGCGCTGGGCCAGTTCCCGCCCCGCGTCAGCGCCTAACGACAGGGCGGCACAGATGATGGATCTCTCGGGCAAGGTCGCCTTCGTCACCGGCGGTGGAAGCGGGATCGGCGACGCCGTGGTGCGCCAGTTCATCGCGCTCGGCGCCAAGGTCGGCGTCGCCGGCCGCCGCGCCGCGCTGCTCAAGCGTGTAGCGGAGGAGTGCGGCGCCCTCCCGCTGACCTGCGACGTGAGCGACGCCGCCGCCGTCGACGCCGCAATCACCGCCTTGGTCAAGGAACACGGCGGCCTCGACATCGTCGTCAACAACGCCGGCGTGGCCCAAATGGCCAGCGCCGAGGACATCTCGGCAGCCGATTGGCAGCTGATGTTGGACGTCAATCTCACCGGCGCCTTGAACGTCTGCCATCGGGCGATCCCCGAAATGCGGAAGCGCGGCGGGGGCGCGATCGTCAACGTTTCATCCGTGGGCGGTCTAACGTCGGCCTCGAACAGCGTCGCCTACAGCGCGACCAAGGCCGGCATGCTGGGACTGTCCAGGTCGATCGCCCGCGACTTTGGACACCACAACATCAGGTCCAACACCGTCTGTCCTGGCTGGGTCGATACGGCCATGGCCCAGGGCGCCGTCGACGCTTTGTCGAGTATCCACGGCATATCGAAAGACGCCGCGCGGAACATGCTGACGCGGTGGTCGCCGCTCGGTCGAATGGCCGCCCCAGCGGAACTGGCCAACTGCATCACATTTCTCGCGTCTCCGGCAGCGTCCTTCGTCACCGGTGCGGTGCTGGTGGCTGACGGCGGCCAATCGATCGTCGACCTGGGGCTGCTGCCCTTCGACCCCCAGGCGGGCATCACAAGCTGACCATGCGAACAGGCGCCGAAACCAGCAGGGAGCTCCCAAGATGAGCCACCAGACCGCAGCCGTCGCCGACCGACCCGCGGTCGCGACCGCCGCCGAGATCGATCGGTTCTGGCAAGACGGCGCGATCTGCCTGCGCGGTGTCTTCAGCCTCGATTGGATCGAGCTGCTGCGCGAAGCGACCGACGCGGCGATCGCCAGCCCCGGTCCACTGTCGATCGATGCTTCCGCCGCCCGGGACAAGCGCTTCTACATCGAGCTCGGGCTGTGGTCCCGCATGCCGTCGGTGCGGCGCTTCATCTATGAGAGCCCGGCGGCGCAGGTCGCGCGCACTCTGTTGCGCACGCACAAGCTCAATCTGTTCTTCGACCAGCTGTTCGTGAAGGAGCCGGGCGCCGTCGCGCCGACGCCATGGCACCAGGACCAGCCCTATTGGCCCATCGCCGGCCGCCAGGTGCTTTCGCTCTGGATACCGATGGACCCGGTAACGCTTTCCACCGGTGGCCTCGAGTACGTCCGCGGCTCGCACGAGTGGAACCGGCGCTTTCACCCGGTCAATTTCGGACGGTCCTCGCCGCAGATCGACGCCGTACTCAGCCGGCTCGACGGCGACGACATCCCTGACCTCGACGCCGAGCGGGATCGCCACCAGTTCCTGTCCTGGGACATGGCCCCCGGCGACGTGCTGGTGCATCAGGCGATGACCATCCACGGGGCGTCGGGAAACGGCTCGCTGTCGAGCCGGCGGCGCGCCTACTCGATCCGCTGGAGCGGCGACGACGCCACCTGGGATCCGCGGCCCGGTATCCTCGAAACCATTCCAGGCCCTTCGACGCTGCCCTACCCGACACTCGCCGGCGGCCCGATGGACAGCGAGGCCTTCCCCGTCGTGCCGCAGACCTGAGCGCCAGCCTCAGGGGCGGACCTCAGACGAAGGGCGAGGGGAGGCACTCCGTCACAATGGCGCGCAGCCATTTGTGCTCAAGCGCCTCATGCTGGATCGGCGCCCAGAACATGCCGGTGTCGATCTCGGTCTCCTCCCCGGAAAGTTCGATGGTCGCCAGCGGCAGCCAGTTCGCCAGCCGACCGACCAGGGAAGCTGGCACCCTGGCGACGGCGGGCGATGAAGCCGCAAGAAGCGCGGAATTCATGAACTGCCCGGAGCTGATCTGCGACCCCCAATCCAGGCTGGGGATGCCAGTGATGTGTTTCATGTCCCGCGCTGTCGATGCGACGCTCGAGTCGGAGTTAAGTCCTGGAAACTCAAGCAAGTCAGTCGACGTCACCCGCGCGCGCCCGAGCAGCGCGTGGTGCCTCGACACCGCGGCGACGATACGATCGGCGAAGAGGTGCTCGTATTTCAACTCGGGCCAGATGGCGAAGTTCGCGCAGACAGCCAGATCAATCTTGGTGTCTTCGAGCCATTCCGGAAGATCGTTAGGAACGTCGACGAACTTTATCCGAATGCCGGGCGCCTCCTTGCGCAGGCGCCCGAGTAGAACGCCGCTGAGCAGGAAGACGATGTAGTCCGGCGCCGCGACGACAAAGCTGTGCTCGGCGGTGGCCGGATCGAACGTCTCCGGCTGGAACAACAGCTCCACCTGGGCGCAGATCTGATCCAGTTGCCGGCGCATGCGTTGCGCGCGAGGCGTCAGGCGCATCGATCTCCCGACGCGAACCAGTATCGGATCGTCGAAGTGGACGCGCAGCCGCGCCAGCGCGCCGCTCATTGCCGGCTGCGACAGGCCGACCTGGTCGGCGGCCTTCGCGACGCTCTCCTCGGTCAGCAGCGCCTGCAGGATCGGGATCAGATTCAGGTTGATCGAACGAAGCGACACGTCTTCCTCGGAGGTGGATCCCGCGAATGGGTACATCGGCTGCGCCGATGCGCAAGTTCAGATAATTCGATTTTCCCGATTGTCGGCCGCGCAATATCCTCGCCTCCAAACGAGAACAACAGGAGGAAGATTTGCCGCGTCTTCTGCTCATACAGTCCAGTCCAAATCTGAATAACTCAGTCACGCGTTCGCTCTCTGAGAAATTCGTCGAAACCTGGACAAGCAACCACGCGAACGTCGAGGTCGAGCGGCTCGATCTTGCCACTGACCCTCTGCCGCACTTCGGCCCGGAGATCCTGGAGGCGGCGACCCGCTCGCCCGAGGAACAGAGCGCCAAGACGCGCGAGGCAGTGGCGCTATCGGATCGGCTGATCAGGCAACTCGAAGCCGCGGACCTCCTCGTGATCGCCGCGCCGATGATCAATTTCACGCTGTGCACCCAGCTGAAGGCCTGGTTCGACTACGTGACGATCGCCGGTCGCACCTTCCAGTATTCGGCGCCGGGCCTCGCCAAGGGCCTGCTGTTCGGCAAGAAGGCCTTCGTGATCGTGGCGCGCGGCGGCGACTACGTCGACCTGCCCTTCAGCGCCTTCGACTTCCAGGAACCGCTGCTACGGACGCTGCTGATGTTCCTCGGCGTCTTCGACGTGACCTTCGTTCGGGCGGAAGGCATGCGGGCGAAGGTGGATGAGGCGGCCGACATCCTGCGCAACGCCGAGGCGATCATCGCCCGGCTCGCGGCCTGAGCGATCGCGGGAGCCACAGATGACCGCGCAAATCAGAAGCTTGCCCAAGGCTGGCGCTCGCGAAAGCCTTTCGGATCGCATCCGGCCGCATCTTCCGGCGTTCGCCAAGCGCGCGGCCGCGACGGAGGCGGCCCGGACGGTTCCGGCAGAGAGTATAGAAGCCATCGTCGAGGCGGGCTTCATGCGCGCGCTGCTGCCGGCCCCACTGGGCGGCGACGAGCGCGACCTCTGGGACTTCTGCGAGGGCGTGAGGACCGTCTCGAAGGCCTGCCCGTCGACGGGATGGGTGGCGGGGGTGCTCAATGTGCACCCGGCCGCACTCTGCCACTTCGATCGTTCGGTGCAGCAGGAGATGCTGGCGACCGGGCCCGACACCATCAGCTGCTCGTCCGGCTCGCCGGCGATGAAGGCCAAGCTCGCCGACGGGGGGATCGTGGTCTCCGGCCGCGGCAGGTTTTCCAGCGGCTGCGATCACGCCGAATGGGCGATGGTCGGGGTCAAGGTCCCCGACACCAGCGATGCGGCCTATCCCGAGCGCCGGTTTCGCGACTTCCTCTTCATGGCGCACCGCTCCGAGTATGTGATCGACGACACCTGGTACACGGCCGGGCTGCGCGGCACCGGCTCCAAGGATCTGGTGTTCGACAAGCTGTTCGTGCCCTTCCGCCGGATGGAGCGGTTGGATGCGATCATGTTCAACTACAGCCACGGCGCGGGAACGGTGGACAGCTGGCTGAGCCGCGTCCCCTTCCCCCTGGTGTTTCAGGTGTTCATGCCCGCCGTCGCCCTCGGCTGCGCCGACGGCATGGTCCAGGAGTTCACCAAGCGCCAGCAGACCCGCAAGAACGTGATGACCGGCGCCCAGGGGATCCTGAATCCGGCCCACTACATGCGCCTAGCCGAGTCAACGCACGAGCTGGAGGCTCTCAGCGTCTACTACCGCCATCTGGTGGAGCAGATTCAGCGGCACGGAGAACAAGGGACGCGTCTCACCGAGGAGAATTTCCTCAGCATGCAGACCAAGATCCCGTTCCTGACCCGGCGAGCGGCCCACCTGATCGATCGCCTCATGGAGGCCGCCGGCGCGAGCTCGATGGCCGATTTCAACCCCATGCAGCGCTACTGGCGCGACGCCCACACCGCCGGCCTGCACGTCGCGTCCGACTACGACGTGAGCCTGCAGCAGCACGGGCGCTTTCTGGTCGGTCTCGGCCCCACGCCGGATCTGTAACAGGGCCCAGGTCCCGCCAAGCATCAGCCAGACGGATGTATATCATCCGAACTATCTATTTCTCTGAAGTCTCGGTCATAACTAAAGTTCCCTTTGGGAAACAAGCCCTGCGGGATGGCGCCACCGCCATCCGTCAGGCTCACAACACGGCCCGCCAGGGTCGCTAGGCACTGCGCAAGAAACGCAGGCAAGGGGGGAAGCATGTCTGCTGGTCTGAGCGCACTCTGCTGTGGCGTGGCGGCTGCCGCGCTCTTGCCGGCCACGATCGCCCGGGCGGACCAGGCGGCGGCGGACGACAAGGGGGCCCAGCTCGAACAGATCGTCGTCACCGCCACACGGGTCGAGACCAATCTGCAGAAGACCCCGATCGCCGTCACGGCGCTGTCGGCTCAGACGCTCCAGAACAACGGCGTTTCGACGTTGCTCGACGTCACCAACTACGTGCCGAGTCTCTCCATCGGCAGTCGGTCCGGCACCGGCTCGGCCAACGGCGCCGTGGCCATCCGGGGCATGGGGATCGACGCGACGGCGTCGTCCGCGGCCGTCGGCATCTATGTCGACGACGTCTACTTCCCGTCAGGGCCCGGCAACCTGCTCGGCATGTTCGACGTCAACCGGATCGAGGTGCTGCGCGGACCACAGGGGACCCTGTTCGGCCGCAACACCATCGCCGGCGCGATCCAGTACGTGACCAACCCGCCAGAGCACTCGTTCGGCGGATACGTCGACTTCACCGGCGGAAATTTCGGCCGCGCCGACGTCCAGGCAGCCCTCAACATCCCGCTCGGCGACACCTTCGCGCTGCGGATCTCCGGCGCGTCGACGCAGCGCGATGGGTTCGTCCACGACGACTTCAACAACGTCAACCGTGGCGCGGATCGAACCGACGAATTGCGCCTGCGAGCGCTGTGGACGCCCAGCGACCGACTGACGGTCGACCTCAAGACGGAATACATCCACGAGCGCACGAATGGCCGCGCCGTGCTCGTGTCCGGGGTCAATCCGAACGCCGAATTCGTGGGCTTGGCCGAGCTGTTCGGAGAGACGCGCCCTCTGAACAGCAGCTATATCTCGCCCAACCACTACGAGTTCTCGGGGTTCGGCGCCCCGGACTACTTCCACTTCGAGTACGAGGAAGTGCAGGGCGCCATAACGTACAAGCTGACCGACTCGATCAGCGTCAAGTCGATCACGGCCTACTCGCTGTCGCAGGATCGGCTGGCGCAGGACTTCAGCAACAGTCCGCTCTCGATCCTGTCACTCGTCGCCGCTCACGACAATATCGGTGTGCTGACCGAAGAGCTTCGGCTCACGGGCGCTAGCTTCTCAGACCGTCTCCATTGGACCGTTGGCGGCTACTATTACGACAGCCAAGAGCGTCAAAACCCCGGCGAGGGGATTGTTCTCGGCTTTGCACCGACGAGCTTCCCCTACGGGAATCCTGCCACGGACATCACCTCTCGGGCGGTCTACGGCCAGGCGACCTATGATCTGACGGAAAAGCTCTCGCTGACGGCCGGCTTGCGCTACTCGAACGAGACCAATGCGGGCTGGCTGATCGGTCAGACCCTGCCGGTGTCTGCCACGTTCGCCAACACCGCGCCGCACCTGGGCGCCAACCTCCAGGTGACGCCCGATGTCATGCTCTACGTGAAGGCCTCGGAGGGCTTTCGGGCCGGCGGCATCACCGCCAACGCCGCCTTGCCGGGCGGAGGGCTGCCGTACTCACCAGAGACGGCCTGGACCTATGAAGCGGGGGCCCGGATGGAGTTCCTTGACCACAGGCTCCGGCTCAACCCCACGGTTTTCCTCACCGACTGGAAGGACATCCAGTTCAACTCCCTGATTCCCACGGCGACGACGGTGGTCGCGGCGACGCAGAACGCCGGCGACGCGCGGATCAAGGGCTTCGAACTCGAGAGCCAGTTCGCGGTGACCGACCGGCTGACGCTGACGGGTTCGATGTCGCTTCTCGACGGACACTACACCCGCGTCGGCAATCTGACCTATGCGACTTACCCGTTCGGCTTCCTGGCGACGTTCCCGAATCCTGCGACGGGCATGGTGCTCCCTGGCTCGACGGTGATCCTGCCGAATATCACCCTGAACCAGCCGCTGCAGCGCGCGCCGAAGGTCAAGTTCGCCATTGGCGGCAACTACACTCAGCCGCTGGCGGGCGACGCCAAGCTCGTCGCCAGCCTCGACTATGCTTGGACCGACTCGCAAAACAGCGCCGTCACCATCTCAGATGCGATCCAGATGCCGTCCTATGGCCTGCTGAACGCCCGGCTCGAATACGTCGCCCGAGGTGGGCGCTGGAGCATCGCGGCCTTCGGCACGAACCTGACCAACCAGTTCTATCTGATCGGCGGCGTCGACTTCGCCAAGGGCTACACGGCGGGCACGACGGAACTCGACCCCGGCCGGCCGCGCGAGTACGGCGTGGAGCTACGGGCCAAGTTCTAGCGATCGGACGCGATGTGAGCGCGGGATGCTGAAGCTCACGCGCGCAGCGAGCGAGACTGGCGGAGCTGCTCGCCGCGTCTTGGACGATCTCCACCAGCTCGCCGGCGGCGCGAGCCGACGATGCTCTGCTTCGAGATACCGCCCTCCACCGCCAACGACGCGAACGCCCATTCCGGATGGAGTCGCGAAGGGCTGATCTTACGCGGGGCTTATGTCCGCCAGGGGCGCCGCGTTTTGAACGCTTACGTGGCCGCGACCTAGGGTGGCCGTCGGCCCCGTTGGGCGCAAGGAACCCGGCCGCGTCTTGTCCATCCTTCACGCCCTTGTCGCGATGCTGATCGTCGCGGCGGCCCTCGTCTGGCTCCCTATCGCCGTGGTGATTTGGACGACGTGTCGCCGCATCGGCCGGTCAGCGAGGCACGGCGCGAAACGTCTGGCGGCCGTGCGCGATGTTTGACAGCCGCCGCGCGCCGCGCCTTGACTGGGGGCGGCCGGGGAGACGCCTGATTGACCGTTGAGAGTTCTGAGCCTGTCGGCAGCCTAGCGGTGGCGCTGGCGCACGCGGCGCGGCTGCTGGAGGCGAGGCCCGCGCTCGCCGTGGAGCAGGCGCAGGAGATCCTCGCCGCGATTCCCGGTCAGCCGGACGCGATGCGCCTGCTGGCGCGGGCGCAATGGGCGGTCGGCGATGCGGACGCGGCGGTCGCGACGCTGCGCCAGCGCACCAAGGCCGATCCGCGCGACGCGGCCGCCTGGCGGCTGCTGGCCGACCTGTTGCAGGCGCTGGGCGATAGCGCCGGCGCCGACAGCGCGCACCTCAGCGCGGTGGAGGCCGGCGTCAACGACCCTCTACTGGCCCAGGCGGCGCTGGCGCTGCGGGCGGACCGTCTGGCCCCGGCCGAAGCGGCGCTGCGCGAGCGGCTGAAGGCCGAACCGACCGACGTCGCGGCGATCCGCATGCTGGCCGAGGTCGCCGCCCGGCTCGGCCGCTATGAGGACTCCGGCAACCTGCTGGCGCGCTGCCTGGAGCTCAGCCCCGGTTTCCACGAAGCGCGCCGCGCCTACGCCCAGGTGCTGATGCGGCACGAACGGCCGCTGGAGGCGCTCGCCGAAGCCAAGCAGCTGATGGCGATCGATGCGAGGAGCGCGAACCACGTCATGCTGATGGCGTCGATCCAGGCGCGGCTTGGCGACCATGCGACGGCGATCGGGCTCTATGAAGACCTGCTGGCGCGCTACCCCCGCCAGCCGAAGGGCTGGATGAGCTATGGCCATGTGCTGAAGACCGTCGGCCGCCGCGCGGACGCCGTGGCGGCCTACCGGCAAGCCTTGGAGCAAGCGCCGCAGCTGGGCGAGGTATGGTGGAGCCTCGCCAACCTGAAGACCCATCGCTTCACGCCGGCCGATATCGCGCTCATGCAAGGGCAATTGGCGCGCGACGATCTTGGCGAAGAAGACCGGCTGCACCTCGATTTCGCGCTGGCCAAGGCTTTGGAGGACGACGGCGATTTCGCCGCCGCGTTCGCCGAGTACGCCAAAGGCAATGCGATCCGCCACGCCCAGCTGCGCTATCCGGCCGACGAGATCAGCGACCAGGTCGCGCGGACCCGGCGGCTGTTCACGCCAGACTTCCTCGCCGCGCGGCGCGGCCTCGGCGCGCCGGCGCCCGATCCGATCTTCATCGTCGGTCTGCCGCGCGCCGGCTCGACGCTGGTGGAGCAGATCCTGGCCAGCCACTCAGCCGTTGAAGGCACCATGGAGCTGCCCGACATGCTGGCGATCGTGCGGCGGCTCGACCGCACGGCCGAATCTAGCAAGCGCGGCGCCTATCCTGAGTCGGTCGCCGACCTCGGGCCGCTCGAACTCGCGTCGCTGGGCGAAGACTATCTGGAGCACACCCGGATCCATCGCCACACCGAGCGGCCGCTGTTCATCGACAAGCTGCCCAACAACTGGCTGCATGTCGGCCTGATCCAGTTGATCCTGCCGAACGCGACCATCATCGACGCCCGGCGCCATCCGCTCGGCTGCTGCTTGTCGGGCTTCAAGCAGCACTTCGCCCTCGGCCAGGCGTTCAGCTACGACCTGGTCAGCATCGGCCGCTACTATCGCGACTACGTCGAGCTGATGGCGCATTTCGACGCCGTCTCACCCGGCAAGGTCCACCGGGTGAATTACGAGCGGATGGTGGCCGACACGGAAGGCGAAGTGCGCGCGCTGCTGGACCATGTCGGCCTGCCGTTCGAGGACGGGTGCCTGCGGTTCTGGACCAACGATCGCGCCGTGCGCACCGCCAGTTCCGAGCAGGTGCGCCAGCCGATCTTCGACGACGCGGTCGACCACTGGCGCAACTTCGAGCCGTGGCTCGACCCGCTCAAGTCCGCGCTCGGACCGGTGCTGGACGCCTACCCGGATGCGCCCGAGGAATTCTAGTCGAACTTGGCGCTGATCTTTGCGCCGACGAATCTAGGCTTGGTAAGGTATTGCAGCGCATCGGGGCCGCAGGCCGTAATCGTGCAGTCGACGTTTACGCTGAGCACGCCGCGCGTGTCCGCAATGTTCTGAGCGAAGACCGTAAAGGTCCAGTTGTCCCGGCCGAACCCGGCCGACAGGTCCAGTGTTGCGAACGGCTGGGTCGGGCCGAGCGACGCTTCGTCGTGACGGAACAGCGCCGAGGTTGATTCGCCCTGGGCGCCCAGGTCGCCCTCGAAGAAGCTCTTGAAGTCGTGCACCTCGAATTCGTAACGGGCGCTGGCGTTGAGCTTGTAGTCCGGCTGGACCGGCAGCCGCGTGCCCGACGGCGCGCAGTCGCTGGTGCTGCAGAACTGTTTGGTCAGGGCCGCGTGCAGCGCGGTGCCTGACAGCGTCAGGGTCAGCTGGTCGGTGGCGCGGAAGGCGACGTCGCCCTCGACGCCATACGAGCGAGCGTCCCCGGCGTTGACGATGATCGTCACGCCGGCGCCTCCCAACGGCGCGTAGCCGTACTGCAGGCCGTGCCACTCCTCATCGAACACCGCGCCGTTGAAACGCAGTCGGCCGTCGAGCCAAGTGGTCTTCCAACCGACCTCGTAGTTATCGACCGTGTCCGGCTGGTAGGGCGGCGCCAGCGCCAGCCGATTCACCCCGCCTGGGCGGAAGCCGGTGGAGTAGGTGGCGTAGACCATCAGTTGCGGCTGGATCTTCCAGCTCAGGTTCAGCTTGTGGGTCTCGCCCGATTCCTTGACCTGCGCGTTGACGTTGACGCACGGCACCTGGGTGATGGCGGTCGACGCGAAGCAGGTGGTGGGGTCAGCCGCGTTGTGGGAAAACCCCGAGAACCCCAGCAAGGTATTGTTCGCAGTGAAGTAGCGGCCACCAAGCGTGAGGGTGAGGTTGGGACGGATGTCCCAGGCAAGTTCGCCGAAAAGGGCGAAGTCGCGGTCGACGCGGTTCAGATGCTTGTAGAAGAGGTCGTCGCCTGCCCCCGGCACCGCAGCCGGATTGCCGGCGGAGTCCAAGTCGCCGGAGGCCAACAGGCCGGGGATGATGTAGTTCGACGTGCTCAGGTTGGTCTGGCGTTCGTAGAACAGCCCGCCCAGGAACCGCAGCGGTTGGTCGCCAGGCGACGAGACCCGGAATTCGTGGCTCTGCTTGGTGTACTGGTCGTTGGAGGTGAACTGCTGGTCCGGGTCCAGGAAGCCGCCGTGGCCGTCGGGATAGGTCACGAGCGAGGTGTAGCCCAACGCATCGTAGCCGACCGCGTAGTAGGAATAGTCGGTCTTGTTGTTCACCGTTCGACCGAACCAGCCGCCGGCGTAGAGCACGTCCCAGTTGGCGATCTTGCCCTTGATGGTCATCGAGGCGAGGTACCAGTCGTCGATGTTCAGGTCTGGCCCGAAGTCGGCGATGTTCAGGTCGCCGAGTTTCGGGTTCTGCAGGAAGTTCCCGTCGGACTTCTGGTGTTGCGCGATCACCGCCGGGGTGATCGACCAGCTGTCGTTGAGATCGACCCGCAGCGCCACGCGCCCGCCGTAGGTGTCGACATCGTTGAAGTTGTTCTTGGTGAACCGGCTGTTGTTCTCGGTCAGGGTGTCGCCGGTGGCGGGGTCGGAGCCGGGCGTGAGGTTGAACACCCGCGTCTTCGGCACGTTGTTGATATAGCCGGCGTCGTGTTCGTCGAACGCCACCAGGCGGATCGCCACCTTGTCGCTGACGGGAATGTTGACGTAGCCCTGCACCATTCCGCCCGGCCCGCCATCGGTGAAGGCGTCCAACTGGGCGTCGGCGGAGGCCGAGAAGTGTGTCGGGTCAGGCTGGTTGGTGATGAGCCGCAGCGTGCCCGACAGCGAGCTCGCGCCGAACAGCGTGCCCTGCGGACCCGACAGCGCCTCGACCCGCGCCATGTCGTAGACGTGCAGGTCGACGCCGTTGGCGATGGTGGTGAGCGGCACCTCGTCGACATAGACCCCGGTCGCCGGCTCCGAGCCGATGTGCAGGCCGTCGCCGCCGCTGGTGATGCCGCGGAAGTAGATCTGCGATTGCCCAGGCCCGAACGACTGGAAGCTGACGCTGGGCAGCAGCTTGATGTAGTCGTCCGATGAGGCGACCTGGTGCTGGCTGAGGATGGTGGGCGTCAGCGCCTGCACGCTGACCGCAACGTTCTGCAGGTTCTCTTCGCGCTTGGTCGCGGTGACGATCACCTCGCCCACCGCGGTGCTCGGGCCTGCCGCCGTTGTGTCTGTTTCGGCGGTCGCCGCCCGGACGGGCAGCGCGCTGACCGAAGCCAGCAGCCCGCTGATGAACACATAGCGCCAGCGCGCCGACCGGAACGCCCCCCGCTCGATCATTGCCGGTTCCCCCTCAAGACCCGCCGCCATCAACTCTGGCGATTACGAAGCGTAACAATCTTTTGACATTGCGCCAGCCCTGACCGCTACGATCGACCCTTGAATGGCGGCTAACCGGGGCGATCAGCCCCGATTGTGCAAAGATTCCGCAGGAGTGTGGCGGGCTTGCCGACAAGCTCGACGGGCCCGGCGGCGAGTAGCCGCCGAACGGGTGTCGGCCTTGCCGACTACTGGTCGTAGTCGAACCCGCCCGACTTGGACTTCGCCGGGCCGCCGAAGGTAAAGATCAGGCCGACCGCGACCAGGCGGCCGACCTGGTAGCGGGTGTAGTTATCGATCAGCCCCGGTGTGCTGATCTCGCGGTGAAACCTCTGGCCGTCGAGCAGGTCGCTGACCGTGGCCGCGAGCGCGAGGTCGGGGCGGAGCTCGCGCTTGTAGCCCAGGTTGACGAGGTCGATGGCGCTGACCTGGCCTTGCGGCGTGAGCCGTCGGTCCTGCCGACTGACTGATAGTTGCAGGGTGTCCGCGGACGTCGGCCGGTATTCGAGGCTGGCCTTGAGGTCGACGCCGACAGTCGATCTCAGGCCCGGCGCGCCCAAAGCTCCCGGCGCTTCAAGCGCTGCCGCATCAATCTGGGTGTAGAACAGGTTGCCGGCCAGGTCGTACGACAGCTTGCCGCCGAGCTTACCGCTGGCGCTGAAGTCCAGGCCCGCCGACCGGCTGAGCGGCAGGTTGGTCTTGGTGATCAGCACCACGTCGGCGCCGTGGGGCTCGATGATGTCGGTGACGCTGTTGCGGTCGACCCGGTAGTAGGCCGTGGCGCCATAGATCGCCGCACCGGAGTAGAGATAGCCGAACTCGAACGACCAGGTGTCCTGCGGCCGCAGATTGGGGTTGCCGGCGCGCAGGTTGTGGATGTCCTGACTGTCGAAGAACGGATTGAGCGCCTCGGGGTCGGGCCGATTGATCCGCCGGCTGATCCCCGCCGACAGCTTGCCGCTGCCGCCGAGCGGGCGATCGAGGTGCAAGCTCGGATAGACGCCGAAATCGCTGCGGCCGCCGGGGATGTCGCCGGTCACCAGCAGCCAGGCGGCGCGCGCCGCCTCGATCCGCAACCCGGCCTGCAGCCGCCACCGCCCGAGCGGGCCTTCGTACTGGCCGTAGAGCGCGTTGACCTGCTGGTGGTAGCGGAAGTCGTTGCTCACCAACGGATCGAGGGTCGGGACGCGGGTGACCGGATCGATGGTGTCGCCGAAGTTGTCGAAGACGTTGTCGTCGGCCTCCAGGTCGTAGCCGAGCTTCAGCTCGCGATCCTTCGCCATCGGCAGGTCGTAGTCGGCGCTGAACTCGGTCTTGGCGAGGTCGAGGCCAAGGTGCAGGTCGCTGAACGCCACCGGGGCGGGCGGCAGCGGCGAGGTGTCGGTGTAGTCGTAGCGTTCGCGCTCACGGGTGATGCTGCGGGCCAGGGTGAGCGTCAGCGTCTCGTCCGGGCGTCTCAGCTTCTGCGCGAAATGCGCATCGGCGCCGGCCTCCAGGTGCAGCTCGTGGCCGTCGCTGTGGCGGTCGGCGATGTTTGCGACCGGCTGGCCGGGGGGTCCGCTGAGGTCCTGCTGGTCGAAGAAGCGGTGGCCGGTGAGCTGGCGCCAGCTGAACGAGCCGCCCAAGGACTGGCGCCCGCTCACGTCATAGTCGACCGCGCCGTGCGCCGAGGGCGTCAGCCGGCGGAAGTGCTCGTCGATGCTCTGCGCGCTCTGCACCGGCAGCTGGGTGGCGGTATCGGTTTCGAGGCGGTCGGTGGTTGTCAGCCGTTCGCGCGCATCGCGGCGCATCCCGACCCCGCCGGAGAGCTTGAGCCTACCGGCGTTGTAAGCGCCGTCGAGCGCCAGGACATAGCGACGTTGATCGCCCACGCTGGCCCGCGCGGTCCCGGAGAAGCCGGCCTTGCGGCGCTTCTTGGTGATGATGTTGATCACTCCGCCCGACCCTTCGGCCTTGTAGGTGGCCGGCGGCGTCGTCAGCACCTCGATCCGATCGATCTCGCTGGCTGGGAACTGCAGCAGGCTCAGCCCCTGCGCGGCGCCGGAGAACTGCGCCGAAGGTTTGCCGTCGATCAGCACCGTCACATTGGCGTCGCCCCGCAGGCTGACATTGCCGTCGACGTCGACGTTGACCGACGGGACCTGGTTCAGGATGTCGGCGGCCGAGCCGGTGATCGCCTGCAGGTCGCCGGAGATGGTGTAGACCTTGCGGTCGAGCTGAGTCTGCGTCTTCGGCCGCTGGGCCTCGACCACCAGATCCCGCACGGTCGTGCCGCCCGCACTGTTCGGCGGCGCCGGCGGCGCGGTCTGGCCCCGTGCGGCGGCGGCGGCGAGCGCCACGGCGGCGAGGGGCCAGACAAGGTGTTTCATGCGGGCCCATGCGCGCCGGGACGGACCGGCCTAGCGGCGCGACGATGACAGGCTCGTGTCGGCCAGATTGAGATTCGTCAATGCTTACGGTTGGCGCCGCGCGGCGCTCAGCCGACAGCTCGGGGCGCGCCGATCTGGCCCTCGTCGCACTCCAACGCGGACCGGTCCCAGCGGGCCAGGTCGGCGGCGGCGTCGTAGGTCGACTGCAGGAAGGCCAGCAGCGCGGCGTCCGGATCCGGTGCGGCGCGGACGGCTTCGTAGGGCAGCAGGAACTCACCCAGCGCCGCATCGAAGCGCGCGGCCGCCGGCGCCACCTTGGCAGAGGCGAACCCGTCCGGCGCCGGATAGGCGTAGGCATAGAACGAAGGCTCGTCGACGCCGCCGCCGCCCGGCCAGAACCCGGCGCTGGAGACTTCGTGCGAATAGGCCTCGCGGGCCACGGCGTCCGGGAGGTGCGGCACGCCGCCCGGATGCAGCGGCGCCGGGCGGCCGGAGAAGCGCGTCACCGCCAGGTCGAAGCTGCCCCAGAAGAAGTGGACCGGGCTGACCTTGCCGATGAACCGGGTGCGGAAGCGGTGGAACACCCGGTCGACCTGGACCAGCGCGCGCCAGAAGGCGTTCGCCACGGCGGGATCGTAGGGCCGCGGCGCGGTGTCGCGCGGAAACGCGATCGCCTCCGGCAGCTCGTTGGGGATCGGATCGATGGCGGTCGGCGCGCCGACGCTCTCGAGCGCGCCCAGCACCCGGGCATAGAAGTCGGCGATGCTGCCCGGCCCGAGCGCGATGCGGCGTTCCTCGCCGCCGGTGGTGCGCACCGCGAGCGCGCCGGCGATGAAGTCGAACTCAAGCTCCAGGCCGGACCCACCGTTGGGGATCAGCGAGGTGGTGAGGCCGCGCGCCGAGACGTAGAGCGTCACGTGCCAGGAGTGATTGACCCAGGGCGTTCGCGCCAGCCGCACCTTGCCCACGATCTGAGTCATCAGTCGCAGCGTCTCGGCCGTCGGCTGCAGGGCCTGAAAATCCAGTTTGGGCCAGTCGCCGTTCACCACCATGCTCATCGCCGCCGTCCTGCGAGACTTCGCGGGACCTTAGGCCGGCGCCGGCGTCCGTTCGAGACCTCCGGCGCGTAGAATGGATGTAACCTCGCGCCCGTCCGCCACGTATTCCTGGCCAGGCACGCTCAAAGGACCGCTCGATGGCTTTCCTCCCCAAACTCCCCCGCGTCGGCGACGCGATCCGGTTGACGCTGATGGCCGGCGCCGCCAGCGCGGCGCTGGTCGGCTTCGTATTCGTGCGCGGCGTCGTCGCGCCATCGCCGGCCGAGGCCGCGCCCGCCGCCGTGCCCGCGGCGGCGTACGACGAGCCCGCCAGCGGCCGCTCCGAGACCGCGGTGCTCTCCGGCGGCTGTTTCTGGGGCATCCAGGGCGTGTTCGAGCACGTGAAGGGCGTCAGGCAGGTGGTGGCGGGGTATGCCGGCGGCAGCTCGGCGCTGGCGCACTACGAGCTGGTTTCCACCGGCACGACGGGCCATGCGGAATCGGTCAAGGTGACGTTCGATCCGGCGCAGGTTTCATACGGCCAGATTCTGCGCATCTTCTTCTCGGTGGCGACCGACCCGACCCAGGTCGGCGGCCAGTACCCCGACGAGGGTCCGCAGTACCGCTCGGAGGTCTGGTACACGAGCGAGGCCCAGAAGACCGTCGCCGAACGCTACATCGCCCAGTTGGACGCCGCGCACGCCTTCAGGTCGCGCATCTCGACCCGGGTGGATCCGCTGACCGGCTTCTTCGACGCCGAGGGCTATCACCAGGACTACCTCGTGCATCACCCCGACAGCCCCTACATCGCCACCTACGACCTGCCGAAGGTCGCGGCGCTGAAGCGGGTGTTCCCGCTCAGCTACGTCCCGGCGCCGGTGCTGACGGTGGCGTCGCGCTGAGCGCAAAGCCCCGCGGCAGCGGAAAAAGAGATTTGTCCACGAACAACACGAACAACACGAACGGGTTCAGTTTGACCGCGGGACGCAGAGCTTCGTTCGTGTGTGTTCGTGTTGTTCGTGGATTCCCTTCTTCCTTCCTCTCAACCATCTCCGCTTCGCGGATCTGACTTCAGACGCCGTACGCCTTCAGCGCGGCGACGACGGCGACCAGCAGGATGACGTAGGCCGCGGTGCAGCCGCCGATGAAGAGGCGCTCGGCCAGGCGGCTGCGCGCTGGGGCGGGGCGGACATCTTGGCGGCGCATGCGCGTCTCCTGCGTCGTTCGCCCCGGCCGCGGTCATGGCGCGCCCGGGTCTCCAGGTGGTTTCGGCGACGTGGCCGGCTTGCAATCACACGTCAGCGCGGCCGCGTCCGTTCGCGGCCTCACGAGAATGTGCTAGCGGCGGGCGCTGCAGACCGGAAAGGGCGACAGCGATGGCCGAGGACTTCAGCCTGGACGCGTTCGAGCGGTTCGACTTCACCGACCCGGCCGGACGCTGGACCCGGCCGGTCTACCGTCGCGGGTCCGGGCCGGCGGTGATCGTGATCCACGAGATGCCGGGTCTGCACCCGCTGGTGCTGCGCTTCGCCACGCGCGTCGCGGCCGCGGGCATGACCGTCTACTGCCCGCACCTGTTCGGCGACGCCGGCAAGGAGATCCGGCCGCTGAGCTCGGTCGGCACGATGCTGCGGGGCATCTGCATCCGCCGCGAGTTCGCCGCCTGGGCCACCGACCGCTCGAGCCCGATCGTCGACTGGCTGCGGGCGCTGGCCAGGCAGGCGCACCAGGCGTGTGGCGGGCGAGGCGTCGGCGCGGTCGGCATGTGCTTCACTGGCAACTTCGCCCTGGCGATGATGACCGAGCCGGCGGTGGTGGCCCCGGTGCTCTCGCAGCCCTCGCTGCCGCTGCCGATGGGGCCGGGCGCGAAAAAGCGCGGCGCCGCGATCGGCGTCTCGCCGGCCGAGATCAAGTGCGCGCGCCAGCGCCTGGAGGACGAGGACCTGACCATGCTGGGCCTGCGCTTCGAGGGCGACGCCTATGTGCCGCCGGAGCGGTTCGAGGCCCTGCGCGCGGCGCTGGGACCGCGCTTCGAGTCGATCGAGCTCGATCCCAAGGACGCGGCGCCGAACGCGCTGATGGCCATGGCGCACTCGGTTCTGACCATCCATCTGAAGGACGACGACCCGGACGGGCCGACCAAGCAGGTCGAGCAGCGGGTGATCGCCTTCTTCAAGGACCGCAC
>DATNIH010000034.1:0-11180 GCA_035604515.1 Caulobacteraceae bacterium
GGCGGTGCGGGCGCGCAGGTGGGTCATCGCCGCGTGTTTGCGGGCATCGTCATAGTCGTCCATCGCCATCGGGAACAGCGAGGCGGAGACGTAGGGCAGCTGGGCGATGTCCGGCGCGCCCCAGGTCTCGGCGATGCGGGCCGCGTCAGCGGGCAGGATGGTGTTGTCGATCGCCAGGAACAGCCGCGTGCCGTCGGCGTCGAAGAGGTAGAGCGAGGTGTCGAGGTCGTAGTCGACCAGGGTGTCGTCGCCCAGGGTGTTGCCATGGAAGTCCTTGAACAACACCAGTTCGGCGCCGGTGTCCGCCAGCGGGCGGCGGGTCTCGAATGGCGTCTCGATCAGGGTCCGAAAGCCGAGCGCCGCAAGGGCGTTCCGCAGATTCGGCGTGTTCATCGCCCCGATGATCACTGGCGTCGCCCGATCGAACGTCGCCAGGCTCTCGGCCTGCAGGTGATCGTGGTGCAGGTGGCTGATGTAGAGGAAGTCCGGCCGCCACTGGCGGATCTCATCGGCCAGGCGGGCATGCACCGGCGGGAAGTTCCACCAGGTCTGCTGGCAGGGTCCACAGAACCAGGGATCGGTCAGAATGCGCTGCCCGGCGCCGAGCGTGATCATGAAGCAGGCGTTGGCGACGTAGCGGATCTTCATGAGGTGGGCGCCGCGATCACGGTCAGGCTGCGCCCCGCCCCGCAGCCGAACAGGGCTTTTCCGAGCGCCAGGTAGGCCGGCAGGCCGTTCTGCGCTAGCATCAGGTCGATCGCCAGGCGCGCCTGGTGCGCTGGCTTCCCGGCTGCTGGATCGGCGATGTAGTTCGAGCCGGGGTGCATCAGGAACCAGTCGATCGGGAAGCTGGCGTAGGCCAGGCGGATCTCGAAGCCGAGCCGGTTCAGCAGCGCCGTCAGCGAGCCGGCCTCGAAGTAGTTGAGGTGCTGCGGCGGGGCGAGCCAGAACTCGCGGTCGACGTGGCCGGCCGCGCGCGCGGCCAGCTGCAGCGGGCTGAAGTCGTTGGGCACGGTGATGGCGCAAACGCCGCCCGGCGCGATCAGCCGCGGCAGGCGCTGCAGCAGCGCTTCGGGGTCCAGCACGTGCTCGAGCACATGCTCCATCGCGACGACGTCGAACCGCGCGCCCGTCTCGATCAGTCGCTCGAGGTTATCGAACGCATCGCCGAAGGTGGCCGACGCCACCAGGTCTGGATGGTGCCGCTTCAGCCCGTCGTCGGAGAAGTCGAGGCCGCGGACGTCGAAGCCGGCGCGATTCGCCGCCGCGAGCAGCCAGCCCTCGCCGCAGCCGACCTCCAGGAACGTCCCGCCGCCCCGGCCACGGGCGCTCTCGGCCGCGAACAGCAAGGTGCGGGCGATCAGATCGCGGTGGGCGCGCTCGGCCTGGCTGTAGTCCGGGGCATAGGTGCCGTGCGAAGCCTGGAAATATTCATTGGCGTAGAACGCCTTGAGTGCCTCAGCCGACGGCGGCGGCTGGACCGTGCGCCAGCCGTCGGGATGGGTGACCAGTGTGTAGGTTTTGGTCATTCACCAAAGAGTGTCGTCGATTCGTGGAGCCAAGCGCTATGCGCCGGTGTTTCCGTGATATCTTTACGTCACGTCCGGGAGACCCGCCATGAGCCGTTCCGGTAAGATCAGCGTCGAGTTGACGCCACAACAACTTTCCCAGGTGCGGAGCGTCGTCCAGGGGGGCGAGTTCCGATCCGCCGCCGCCGTGGTGCGCGAGGCGCTCCGCGCCTTTCTGCACCGCCGCGCGCTGCATGCCGGCCCGCACGGCGTCAGCCGCTTCGCCCGCTCGCTCGAAGCGCGCCAGGAAGCTAACCCTGCCGAGGTGTCAGAGCGGGTCGAACTGCTGTTCGACGCCGGCGACGCGAAGGCCTGACCCGCTTCACGTCGAAGAGCGCAAGTCCCTCCGCCGGCTAGAACCACTGCGTCTTCGGACACGCCGGCTGATCACCGTCGCTCCATTCGGGCCGGCAGACCCTGACGCCTTTGGCGAACGATCGAAAGCGCGCCAGATCTCCTGAAAACCGCGCCTTGGTGGTGCGCAACGTGAGCACGAGGTCGTGCAGTTCGTTGCCGATGGCGTAGTTCGCCTGCGTCTCGACAGTAATCCAGCCGTCTTCGCGGCGCCGGCACGCCCGGGCCGGACGGTCGAACAGGCGCAGGGCCACCGGCGCGGCGCAGCGCCGACGGTCGACATAGTCGTTGGTTTTGAACTGGTAGTAGATCTCGATCATCGGCTCGTCGGGCGCGACGTCGCGGTCGGAGGAGGCGTAGCCGGCGGCGCCGCAGCGCGTCGGCGGGGCGAGGTAGAGTTCGACGCCGTGGTCGGCGCCGACCCAGTCGGGCGGCAGCGGGCAGTAGGTCAGTCCTGGCGGGATGGTGATCGCCAGACCCTGGTTATGCGTCACGTAGAGCGGAGGCGCAGGAAGCGGGGAGGCCGCGCGCGGCGCCACCGGCGCGCTCGACGCCTCGGCGAGGGCGAGCAATGCGAGGGCGGCCTGCCACATAGCCTAGCGCGCCCACATTGAAGGCCCGCCCGATCAGCCCTTGAGGTTGGAGACCCTTAGCTGACGCGCCCGGGTCAGGATGGCGTTCTCGATATCGATCGAGGTCTGGTCGGCCGCCTGCGAGGGCGCCCAGCCGCCCTGGCCGTTGCTGACTTCCTTGAACACCGTGACCTTCAGCGCATCGCCGCGCAGCCGCGTGTCGAGAATGTACACCGTGCACTTGAACCGCTCGTCCGGCTTTTGCGGGTCGGAGTACCAGTCGGTGATCACCACGCCGCCGTACGGATCGGCCGAGGCCAGCGGCATGAAGGCGAGCGTGTCGAGCGTGGCGCGCCACAAATAGCTGTTAACGCCGATCGCATTGGGGGCGACCGCACTCTTCGGCGCCGACCCCTGGTGCGCGCATGCGGCGAGGCCGGAGAAGCCAACAATGGCAAAACCGGCCAGGGCGGCGCGCGCCATGGACCCACTCTTGAAGGGCATTCTTTTGTCTACTCCAATGCGTTAGCGGTCCAGGCGACCACACTGCGCCAGCGCGTCCCGAATGGCGTCTATAACATCACCCAAGCCGCGCCAAACAGGAATCACGTGGCGTGACCGCCACAGGGGCGCCTCCAATGCGCGCAATCGGGAACCCTGCGACCGCGTGCGCCTTGACCTTGAAACCGTGAGGACCTTAATCGAAACTGCAAGAAGCGGGCGTATGATGGCCTGCATGAGTGGAAGGGGCATTCCGAGGGTGGCTGTGCGGCCGAACAGGCTGGCGATGATGGCGGCTGCGGCGCTCGCGATGGCGAGCGTGGCTGCGGTCGCGCACGCCGCGCCGTCGGATCTCTTCTCGCAGCACGACGATTTCACCCCCCAGCCCAACCAGATCGGACCGCAGCTGCCGCACAAGTCGCTGCAGTGGAACAACAAGACTGGCCGCTGGGGTGTCAACCTCGACATGGCCCAGCCCGGCGACCGCGACGTGCAGTGGCGCGACGCCCGCATCGGCTTCAACTACGGCGTCGCCCCCGGCGTGCGCACCGGCGTCGGCGTTTCGCTGGGCGATGAACAGACCCCGGACGGCCGCCGGCTGACCACCGATGGTCCCGCGCCGCGCGTACGGCTGGAAACCACCTTCAAGTTCTAGTCGAGCAACGCCTCGACCGCGGCGAAGCCAGCAGCGCGCCCACCCGCGAGTCGCCGCGTGGTGTTGGCGTTGAGGCCACCGAGCGCGAACACCGGCATCCGGGCCTGCCCCGTCAGCGCCGCGAATCGCAGCGATCCGATCGGCCGGCCTGCCGATGGACTGGCGCTCTCGAACACCGGCGAGACGAACACCGCGTCCGCGCCGTTGCGCCGGGCCGTGGCGATCGCCGCGCCCGAATGGGCGGCGGCGGTGATGATCCAGGTCCGGTGGCTGCGCTTCAGCCCCCGCGCCTTCATGGCCATCCGCTGCGGCAGATGCACGCCATCGGCGCCGATCCGCGCCGCCAGGTTCGCATCGGCGCCCGCAAGCAACAGCAGGCCCCGCCGCCGCGCCGCCTTGACCAGCCTGCGCCCGTCGACGACGGCCCGCGGATCGCCGAACGCGCGGTAGACGACGCCGGCGCCGCGCGGCAGGCGGCGGATCACCGCCTCGGGATCGGGCGTGCGGGCCGGATCGGTAAGGAAGAACAGCCGCGGCAGGGCCTTCCCTCCGACCCGCGCCGGCCGTAGCGTCCGCGCCCATCGCCAGACCGTTTCGAGCGACCGTGCCCGACGCCCTTTCACGCCCAGCTGCTCCGATCGCCGCCTTCGACGCAGCCGCCGCGCGCGCCGGCATCCTGGCGCGGATCGCCGCCGCCGCGCGCGCCGCGGGACGCGATCCGGCCGCCGTCAGCCTCACGGCGGTGTCCAAGATGCAGCGGGAGGGCCGCGTCGCCGCCGTGCTCGACGCCGGCCAGCGCGTCTTTGGCGAGAACCGCGTGCAGGAGGCGCTGGGCCGCTGGCGCCAACGCCGCGAGGGCCTGGAGCTGCGCCTGATCGGCCCGCTGCAGACCAACAAGGCGCGCGAGGCGGTCGCCTTCTTCGACGTGATCGAAACGGTGGACAGGCCGAAACTGGCCGAGATGCTCGCGCGGGAGACCCAGCGGCTCGGTCGTCAGCCGCGGCTCTACGTCGAGATCAACACCGGCGAGGAGCCGCAAAAGGCCGGCGTCATCCCGCCCGACGCCGACGCCTTCATCGCCCGCTGCCGCGGCGAGTTCAGCCTGACGCTCGAGGGCCTGATGTGCATCCCGCCGCAGGACGAGCCGCCCGGCCCGCACTTCGCGCTCACCGCCAAGGTCGCCGCCCGCAACGGCCTCGAGCGGCTCTCGATGGGCATGAGCGCCGATTTCGAGACCGCGATCCAGTTCGGCGCCACCTCGGTTCGCGTCGGCACGGCGCTCTTCGGCGCCCGCTAGGAAGGTCATTGAAAAACCCTAGCCGTCAGGGCACTAGCCCGTAAGGGGGCGTCGGTGCATGCTGTGGGCGAATGGCGCGCGCAAAGACGATCCTGATTGTCGACGATGACACCGACCTGCGCGGCCTGCTGTGCGAACAGCTTGAGCTGCATGAGGAATTCACCGCCACCGGAGCGCCGACCGCGTCCGACGGCCTGCGCATGGCCAAGGAATCGCGCCCGGACCTGATTCTGCTGGATGTCGACCTGCCGGACATGGACGGCCGCGAGGCGCTGAAGCTGATGCGCAGCGGCGGCGTTTCGGCCCCGGTGGTCATGCTCACGGCCGCATCCGGCGACTCGGACACCATCCTTGGGCTGGAATCCGGCGCCAACGCCTATGTGACCAAGCCGTTCAAGTTCAACGTGCTCTTGGCCCATATCCGCGCGCAGCTGCGCAGCCACGAGCAGTCGGAGGACGCGGTCTTCCAGATCGGCCCTTACGAGTTCCGACCCGCCGCCAAGATGCTGCTGGACGCCAAGGGCAAGAAGATCCGGCTGACCGACAAGGAAACCAACATCCTGAAGTATCTCTACCGCGCAGGTGGCAAGGTGATCTCGCGCGAGGAGCTGCTGACCGAGGTGTGGGGTTACAACGCCGGCGTCACCACCCACACGCTGGAAACCCACGTTTACCGCCTGCGCCAGAAAATCGAACCCGACCCCACCGGCCCGAAGATCCTGATCACCGAAGCGGGGGGGTATCGGCTTTCGCCCTGATTGCAACTGCACTAAAGTTGCACTAGCGTGTGCGGATGGGAAAGTACGATCCGCTTCGGGCCTTTCTGCTATCCTCCAACGCCGAGGAGGTCGCGCTCCGCTTCGAGGAGATCGAGGCGTTGCTAGGTACACCACTCCCGCCTTCGCAGAAGCACCCGGCCTGGTGGAGCAATAATCCGTCCAACAACACGATGACGCGGGTGTGGCTGGAGGCCGGCTATCGCACCGAGCGCCTTGATATCGGCGGCCGCAAGGTCGTGTTTCGCCGGGCCGCCGCTCGGAACGGTGACAATGGATCGGAACGCGCGCCGAATATCGTCGACCGCGTGCGAGCAGCCTTGGCAGGAACCGTTCGCGTTCAAAGCGGCTACGATCTCACGAACCCAATTGACGAGCATTGGGATGCGCAGGACTCGTGACGCCAATCCTGCTCGACACCTGTGCGCTCATCTGGCTGGGCAATCATAGCCGTTTGAGTGCTGCGGCGGAGACCAGTCTCCAAGAGGCCGGCGCGACGCTGGGCAACATTGCCGTCTCGCCCATTTCTGCCTGGGAAATCGGCCAACTCGTCTCGCGGGGCCGCCTCGCTCTGACGGTCGCGCCGACGGAGTGGTTCCAGGCGGCGCTGGCCGGCGGGATCGCTCTCGCGCCAATGCCCCCCGAGGTGCTGGTCGCGTCATCGTTCCTGCCGTCGGTGACGCTTCGCGATCCCGGGGACCGGATCATCGCGGCGACTGCCCGTCACTACCGCTACCGGCTGATGACCCGCGACCGACCTCTGCTAGCGTTCGGCGAGGAAGGCCACGTCGAGACCATCGCCTGCTGAGGCCTAAGCCGGCTGCAGCTGACGCCTTACCATCCGGGCGAAATCGTCCATCAGCGAGAGCGAGATGTTGCCTGGCGTGAAGCGGTACTCGCCGATCTGCGCCACCGGGGTCACCTCGGCCGCCGTGCCGGTGATGAAGCACTCGGAAAAGCTGGCCAGCTCCTCTGGCTTGATATGGCGCTCGACGATCTCGAAGCCCTTCTGCCGGGCCAGCTCCATCGCCGAGCGGCGGGTGATGCCGTCGAGGAAGCAGTCCGGGATCGGCGTATGGATCACGCCGTCGCGCACGAAGAACACGTTCGCGCCGGTCGCCTCCGCCACGTAGCCGCGCCAATCCAGCATCATCGCATCGGCGAAGCCTTCGCGCTCGGCGGCGTGCTTGGAGAGGGTGCAGATCATGTAGAGGCCGGCCGCCTTGGAAGCCGTGGGCGCGGTCTCCGGCGAGGGCCGATTGTACTTGCCCCAGGTCAGACGGATGCCCTTGGCCTTCTCCTCCGGCTTGAAGTAGCTCGGCCACTCCCAGGCGGCGATGGCCACGTGGATCTTGCTCACCTGGGCCGAGACTCCCATCACCTCAGACCCGCGCCAGGCGATCGGGCGGATGTAACAGTCGTCGAGGCCGTTCTTCTCGCAGGTCGCCTTGCTTGCCTCCTCGATCTGCGCCACCGTGAAGGGTATCGAAAAGTCGAGGATTTCCGCCGACTTGAAGAGACGCTCGGTATGCTCGGTCAGCTTGAAGATCTCGCCGCCGTACATCCGCTCGCCCTCGAACACGGCCGAGCCATAGTGCAGGCCATGGGTCAATACGTGCACCTTGGCTTCTCGCCAGGGCGTGAACTGGCCGTCCAGCCAGATCCATCCATCGCGGTCATCCATGGGAACGAGTGACATTGGTCCTGCCGCCTCCTTTCGCTGCGGGCCGGCACATAGACCGCGCCGGGCGCGCGGCGTCAAACATTTTGCCCGGCTGATATGAGCGTCCAGGCCGAAGCCCGCCACCTGCTGGTGGTCGACGACGACGACCGCATCCGCGAGCTGATCAAGGAGTATCTGGTCCGCGCCGGCTTCCGCGTCTCGGCAGCGGCGGACGCGGCGTCGGCGCGCAGGCTGGTCGAGCAGCTGGCGTTCGACCTCCTGGTGCTCGACGTGATGATGCCGGTGGAGGACGGCTTCGCCTTCGCCCGGTGGCTGCGTGGTCGGCCCGGCGAGATCGGGCGCACGCCCGTGCTGATCCTCACCGCCCGCGGCCTGCCCGACGACCGCATCGCCGGCCTGGCGCTGGGCGCCGACGACTACCTGGCCAAGCCGTTCGAGCCCAAGGAGCTGGTGCTGCGCATCGAGGCGATCCTGCGCCGCGCGGCGCCGCGCGCCGCGCCGGGCGGGCGCCTCCAGCTCGGCCGCTGCAGCTTCGATCCGGCGCGCGGCGAGCTGTGGCGGGACGACTCGCCGGTGCGGCTTACCGAGGGCGAGGCCCAACTGCTGCGCCAGCTCGCCGGCGCCGCCAACGCGCCGGTCGATCGCTTCGAGCTGGCCCGGCAAACCGCCGAGGCCGCCGGGCGCGCGGTCGACATCCAGGTCACCCGCCTGCGCCGTAAGATCGAGGACGATCCGAAGAACCCGCGCTACCTGCAGACCGTCCGCGGCGTGGGCTACATGCTGGCGCCGGACGCATGAGCGGTCAGCCCCGCCCGCGCGCGCCGCCGCGCATCCCCTCGCTGCTGACGCTGCTGAAGCGCCGCGCGCCCAGCTCGCTCTACGGCCGCAGCCTGCTGATCATCGTGCTGCCGATCGCGGTGATGCAGATCCTGGTCACCTGGTTCTTCTTCGACGCCTACTGGCAGCGGGTGAACGGCCACCTGACCGAGGGCCTGGCCGGCGACGTCGCCTGGGTGATCCAGGCCTACGACGCCGATCCGACCCCGGCGGGCCTGAAGCGCCTCTCCGACCGCGCCGAACAGTCGCTGGACCTGTCGATCATCCACCAGCCCGGCGCCCGGCTGCCGACCGTCCGCCGCGTCGCCCTGTTCGGCATCGACAAGGCGATGAACACCGCCCTCAGCGACCGCATCGACGCGCCCTACTGGTACGACACCACCCGCTACCCGGCCTACGTCGACATCCGGGTCAAGGTGAGCGACGGGGTGTTGCGCATCATCGCCCCGCGCGACCGCGCCTTCGCCACCCAGGCCTACAGCTTCATCTTCTATCTGACCTTGGCCACCGTGCTGCTGACCGCCGTGGCCGTGCTGTTCATCCGCAATCAGGTGCGGGCCATCGAGCGGCTGGCGGCCGCGGCGGAGGCCTTCGGCAAGGGCGCTGACGTCGTCTTCAAGCCCTATGGCGCGCGCGAGGTGCGGCAGGCGGGCCAGTCGTTCCTGGCCATGCGCAACCGCATCCAGCGCTACGTCGACCAGCGCACCACGCTGCTGGCCTCGGTCAGCCACGACCTGCGCACGCCGCTGACGCGGCTGAAGCTGGAGCTGGCGTTGGCCGAGCCGGGTGCGCGGGTCGAGGCGATGAAGCGCGACCTCGCCGAGATGGAGCACATGATCGACGAGTACCTCGCCTTCGCCCGCGGCGAGGGCGGCGAGGCGCTCGAGCGCATCGAGGTGGCCCCGCTGCTGGATGAGATCAGCGAGAGCGCCCTTCGCGCCGGCGCCGACGTCAAGGTCGACGCCGACGCCGGTCTGGCCGCCACCGTCCGCCCCAACGCCATTAAGCGCGCGCTGTCCAACCTGGTGATGAACGCCGCCGCGTTTGGCGAGCACGTCGAGGTGGCGGCGCATGCGACGCCGGCCGGCGGGGTCGAGATCACCGTCGACGACGATGGCCCCGGCATTCCGCCGGAGCGCTTCGAGGAGGCCTTCACCCCGTTCGGCCGCCTCGACGACGCCCGCAACCAGAACGAAAAGGGCGTCGGGCTCGGCCTCGCCATCGCCCGCGATGTCGCCCGCGGCCACGGCGGCGAGGTCACGCTCGATCGCTCGCCGCTGGGCGGCCTGCGCGCCGTGGTGCGGCTGCCGGGCTAGAACCCCGCGCCGATCCGCGCCAATCGCGTGCGCATCGTCTTCAGGCGCTTGTCGATTTCGGCCATGGTGCGGTTGAGCGCGCCCTCGTCGTCGCGCCAGACCTGCACCACCCGGCCCCAGACCAGGGTCATCGCGGCCAGCCGAGGCGGCGTTGCGGTGACGCCGGCGGCTTCCAGGATCGCGCGGGCGGTTAGCGGCAAGTGCGGCGCGATCGAGATCGGCCCCTCGCCGCGGGCCATCGAGCGCAACGCCTCGCGGTGCGCCTCCATCGCCTCGATCCGGGCCATGGTGGCGTCGAACAGGCGATCGTGCGGGTCGTCCGACTGAGTCGCCGCGGTGGCGAGCGCCGCGCGGTCGAGCTTTTGCGAGAGCCGCAGCACCAGCAACGGCTTGGCCGGCGCCTTGGCGTAGAGATCGGCAAAGTCCACGCCGGCGCGCTCGGCGATCTCGCGCAGCGACACCTCGCGCCAGGGCCGCTCGGCGGCTAGGGCGAGGGCGGCGTCCGTGGCCTTTTCGAGAATGTCTTCCATCACCCGAACCTAACCATCCGCTCATCCCGGCGAAAGCCGGGACCCAGGCAGGACTTCGACGGAGAGCCGGACCGTGGACAACGCCCGATCAACGCCCCGGCAACTGCTTCCTGCCTGGGTCCCGGCTTGCGCCGGGATGAGCGGAAGGAGAGGGCTAGCGTCCAAGCTCCCGCGAACGCTGCTCGGCGGCCACAGCGGCCTCCTTCAGCAGCCGCCCCAGTCCGCCGTCGCCCTGCAGCACCTTGAGCGCCGCCTCGGTGGTGCCGCCGGGAGATGTCACCTGGCGGCGCAACTCGGCTGCGTCGGCGCCGCTGTCCGCCATGAGCGCCGCCGCTCCGGCGACCGTGGCGCGGGCGAGGTCGCGGGCCGCGTCCAGGCCAAGGCCCAGCGAGGCGCCGGCGGCCTCCAGCGCCTCGACGAAGGCGTAGAGATAGGCTGGCGCCGAGCCTGAGACGGCGGTCGCGGCGTGCATCAGGTCTTCGTCGGCAAGATCGATCACCGCCCCGACCGGCTCGAACAGCGCGTGGGCTCGGGCGCGAGCTTCGGCGTCGGTTGCGAAGATGCTGGCCGTGCCTTGCCCGATCGCCGCGGCCGTCGTGGGCATCACTCGGGCGACGCGCCGGCCGCCGAACGCCGCGGCGATGTCCGCCGAAGCGACCCCGGCGGCGATCGAGACGATAACGGCGTCCGCCGCCAGGCTCGCCGCGACCTCCGCAGCCGCCTCGCGCCACATCTGCGGCTTCACCATCAACAACACGGTCTTGGCGCGGCCCATCGCGGCGGGATCGGGATCAATCAGCGCGCCGGACGCCAGCACCGCGGCGCTGGGCGCGGGATCGCGGATCATCAGCTGATCAGACGGGAAGGCGCCAGCGCGCTTCCAGCCCGCGAGCAACGCACCGCCCATACGTCCGGCGCCGAGAAGCAGGATCGGCGTCATCCGCGCAGCCCAGGCTCAAGCCTGGCCGACGGTCTCGAACATGCAGGCGGCGATCGCCTCTTCCGGCGACTTGTCCGACGCCAGCAGGAAGTCGAACGCCGGGTAGAAGCGGTCCGCCGCCTCCATCGCCGCGTCGATCATCGAGGCGGC
>DATNIH010000035.1:0-3225 GCA_035604515.1 Caulobacteraceae bacterium
AGGCTGCCGAGGAGTTCGGTCGCTCTGAGCCGACCGACGGTCCAGCCTTCGTCATCGGCTATTGCAGTGCCGCCGCGCTGGCGCTGCATGTAGCGACGCTGCTGGCGCGATCTCGGCCGACCGTAGCCGTGCTGCTGCGGCCGTCCTGGCCGGACACGGAGATGATCATGACCCAGTTCGCGATGCTGGGCGCCAACCTGAGGGCCAGCGGTCAGTCGAATCCGGTGCTGGACGGTGACCCCGGCGAGTGCGTCACCAGCATGGAGCAGGTGCTGCGCGCTGACATTGCGGCCCTGGCAGCCAGCCAGGGACTCGAAGGCGCGGAAGACACCTTCGCCGAGCTGCTGATGACCTACCGGTCCTGGCTGGCGTTCCTGCTGGCGTGCAGGAACGACCCGCGGTCCGCGTGGTCCGACGGCGGCGCCGCCGTGACCGTGCTCACCGAGCTGCCGGATGCCTTCGTTCCCAAGATGAGCCCAAGCGCGGTCAAGCACGAACGGCTGCCCGAGCTCGATGGCAAGAACCCGGTCGCGCCTGAGATCGTCGATCTCGTGGTTGCTCAGGTCACCAGCCGCTGAGCCGCCGATCACGGCTGACCCGGCCTCGCCGGAGACTTGGTCGTTCCAAGTTGAGGCTCGGTCGGTTGAGCCGGGGGTGTCGGCCTGAGGGGCGCGGACGCTGGGTTGCTGTCGTCGGGCTGGTCTTTGGGCCGCCGGGGTAGTGCCAGGGCGGGGATGATGGCGATAACAGTGAAGCCGAGTGACCACCAGAACGCGGCGCCGAAGGCCGAGGCCTGACCTGGGAGGCCGCTGGCAGCGTGGGCGCGGAGTTGGGTCGTGAGAATCATGGCCAGGATGGCGGTGCCGAACGCGCCGCCGATTTGCTGGGAGATCCGGGTCACGGTGGTGGCGTGGGGCACTTGGCTGGGGGCGAGCCCGAGGTAGGCGGCGGCCATGACAGGGATGGTGACGGCGCCGAGGCCGGCGCCTCGCACCACGAGGCTGAGGCCGAGGAGTATCTCGTTGGTGTGGACGCCAACTTGGGTGTAGGCGATCGTGCCGATGGCGGTGAGCAGGACGCCGGCGATCACGATCGGGCGGGCGCCGATGCGGTCGGTGAGCGTGCCGGCCTTGCTCCTGGTGAGCAGCATCCCGACGCCCTGGGGCGCGAGCAGCAGGCCGGCGTCGAGCGCGCTTTGGCCGCGTATCTGCTGGTAGTAGAGCGGCAGTAGCAATAGCGCCCCGTAGACCCCGAAGCCGGACAGGAAGAACGACGCCATCGAGGCGGTGAAGGAGCGCACCTTGAACAGCCGCAGGTCCACGAGCGGCGGGCGGCGGGTGCGCAGCGCGTGGAACGCGAACGCGCCGAGCAGGGCGACGCCGGCGGCGAGCGGCGCGATCACGACGGCGTGGTCGAAGCCTCCCTTGATGCCGACCTCGGTGACCGCGTAGAGGATCGCGGCGAGGGCCGGTGAGAGCAGGACCAGGCCGGTGACGTCGAGGTAGGCCCCCTTGCGCGGGGTGCTCCGTTCCAGGCCGCGCCACGCGAGGACCAGGCCGGTGATGGAGAACGGCACGTTGACCAAGAAGATCCACCGCCACGACAGGTGGCTGACGATGAGGCCGCCGACGACTGGTCCCGCGATCGGCCCGAACAGTGCGGGGAGGCTGATCAGTGACATGATCCGACCGAGCTTGCGTCCGCCGGCCGCCTCGACCAACAGGTTCTGCAGGATGGGCAGCATCAGGCCGCCGCCGATGCCTTGCAGGACCCGGAAGCCGATCAGCGCGCCGATGTTCCACGCCACGCTCGACAGGATCGAGCCGACCATGAACAGGGCCAGCGCTCCCATCCAGACCTGCTTGGCGCCGAAGCGGTCGCTGGCCCATCCCGCGACCGGGACGACCATGCCGAGGGCGAGCACGTACCCGCTGATCGTCCACTGGGCGGTCGAGACCGAGGTGTGGAGATCGTGGGCCAGGGTGTCGATCGCGACGTTGACGATGGTCGTGTCGAACACGACCATGACCACCCCGACCAGCAGGATCACCGCCAGCTTGATAAACGCCGGGTCCAGCCGCTCCTTGTCGGCCCCTGCTGCTGGTGCTGCTGCGCTCAAGGGCGCTCCAATCCATCGCCATAAGATGCGTTGAGCGCATCTAACGATGGCCACGGTAACGGCCGAAGATAAGATGCGCAACTAGCATCCTGTGGCTATGGTGGTGTGGTGAGCCCAACGACGCGATCGACTTCCACCACGGGGGCCCAGCGTTCCTCGCCGTCGGCTCGGCGCCGACGGGGCGCCGCGCTCGAGGCGGCTCTCCTCGAAGCGGCCTGGGACGAGCTATGTGCGGTCGGATATCCCGGCTTCACGCTCGATGGTGTCGCAGCGCGTGCCGGGACCAGCCGGCCGGTGCTCGCCCGGCGCTGGTCCGACAGGGTTGATCTGGTCGTCGCCGCCATCCGCCACCGCGCCGCCCTCGCTGCGCTCGACCCGCCGGACACCGGCACGCTGCGAGGGGACACGCTCGCCCTGCTGCGTCAGTTGTCCGCCAGTGTCAGCGAGACCGCAGGGGTCCTCAGCTTCGTGCTCGCCGACTACTTCGACGCCACCGGGCTTTCACCCTCGGACCTGCGCGAGCGGATCCTCGCCGGCACGCCCAGCGGGATGGCCGCGATCATCCAGCGAGCCGTCGAGCGCGGCGAGATCGACCCTGGCCGGCTCAGCCCGCGGATCGCCTCGCTGCCGGTCGACCTCGTCCGCCACGACCTGATCATGAACCGGGCACCCGTACCCGACGAGACGCTGGTCGAGATCGTCGACCGCCTCTTCCTTCCCCTCCTCGGCGGCGAACCCCCCGACCCGACGCCACACCGACGGACATCATCGCGCGGGTGAAGACCCACAGCCACAGGTAGCTGCTCCCAACCGCCGCGGCGGTCGCCGGGGGCTAACACGCGCGGGTGCCGCGGTTCGAGTGGCGCGATCGTCTGGCTGGTCGCGCGTCGCGGTCGCGGTCGCGAGCGTTCTCACTCGAACCGCTGGCGGATCCGCTGCCGCCACCGTTCGTATCCAGGCTCCGGACCGCCCGTGTCGAACAGCACCTCGACCGCCTCCTCGGTGACCGCGGCCGCATCCTCGGCGGACATCCCGCACCACGCCTGCGCTCCGGCGTCGGTATGCGGCGTTTCGAGGCCGGCCAGCAGCCGCGCCTTCGCCGCGAA
>DATNIH010000036.1:0-27112 GCA_035604515.1 Caulobacteraceae bacterium
GCGGCGAGGACCTGCCGTTCTTCCTCGGCTTCATGCAGCACCTGGCGCAGCACGGCTTTCCGAGCGCGACGCCGATCGCCGCGCGCAACGGTGAACTGCTGGGCGATCTGCGCGGCAAGCCGGCGGCGATCGTCTCCTTCCTGACCGGCATCTCCGTGCGCCGCCCGAGCCCCGATCACTGCCGCGAGGCCGGCAAGGGCCTGGCCTGGCTGCACCAGGCGGGCGCGGGCTTCGCCGGGCGCCGCGCCAACGATCTCGGCCATGGCGCCTGGGCGCCGTTCTTCGCGCCGCTGCACAGCGAGGCCGAGGCGATGAAGCCTGGCCTTGCGGCGGTGATCGACGGCGATCTTGCGCATCTGGCCGCCGCCTGGCCCTCGGGCCTGCCCGAGGGCGTGATCCACGCCGACTATTTCCCTGACAACGTGTTCTTCCGCGAAGGCCGATTCTCGGCCGCGTTCGACTTCTACTTCGCCGCCTGGGACGCCCTGGCCTACGACATCGGCGTGGCGCTTAACGCCTGGTGCTTCGAGCCCGACGGCAGCTTCAACGTCACCGCCGCCCGCGCCTTCGTCGCCGGCTACGAGAGCCGCCGGCCGCTGTCGCCCCAGGAGCGGACGGCCCTGCCGATCCTCGCCCACGGCGCCGCGCTGCGCTTCTTCCTCACGCGCCTTCACGACTGGCGCGCGACGCCCGAGGGCGCGCTGGTCAAGCCGAAGGACCCGATGGAGTACGAGCGCAAGCTCGCCGTGCACCGCGCCGGCGTGACGTTGTTCGAGGCGCCGCCGTGAGCGACCGAAGTGGGACGACCGTCGGCATGCCCAAGGTGGTGATTTACACCGACGGCGCCTGCCGCGGGAATCCGGGCCCGGGCGGCTGGGGCGCGGTGCTGATGTTTGGCGAGCGCGAGCGGGAGATCTGGGGCGGCGAGGCGGCCACCACCAACAACCGCATGGAGCTGACCGCCGCGATCGAGGCGCTGAACGCGCTGAAGCGCCCCTGCCAGGTCGAGCTGCACACCGACAGCAGATACGTGCAGAGCGGCATCACCGAGTGGCTCTCGCTGTGGAAGGCGCGCGGCTGGCGCACCATGAGCAAGGGGGCGGTGAAGAACGACGACCTCTGGCGGCGGCTGGACGAGGCGCGGCTGCGCCACCAGGTCGACTGGCGTTGGGTCAAGGGCCACGCCGGCCACGAGCTCAACGAGCGCGCCGACGGCCTCGCCCGCCGCGGCCTCGAGGAGATCGAAGCCAGGCTTTGACTCCAGGGGTTCCACCCCATGGACGCGCGGCGCGCTTCTTGCTCTGATCGAGCCCATGACGGGAGCGATTGCGCCGATCCGGCCCATCCGACTGATCCGGCGCCAGGCGCCGCGACCGGAGACCGGTCCGCGCGATGATGTCCAGGGCGCCGTCAGCGTCTCGATCACCGTACAGGCGGCCGAGCCCCATCCCGCGCCGACGCAGCCGCCGACCAATGTCGACGCGCACCTGATCGCCCAGGAGGCGCGCGTCCGCGGCCTGCGCGGCGGCCAGAAGGTGCTGGACACCGCCCGCCACACCTACCTCGAGACCGAATGGTCGGGCGTGAGCGATCGCCGCCTCCAGGTCGGCCGGATCACCAAGACCGACGTCTGAGCGGGGCTGTCGTCGCTCCTGCCGCGCACAGCGGGGAGGTGGCGCGAGGCTAGCGTCGTGCGGAGATGGCCTCGCCGGACGTCGTCAGGCAGGTCTATGATCACGCGCTCGCCAACGATGCGATCTGCGATGGCGCCACGGCATGCGTCTTCAAGATGGGGTGACAGGGTCGGCCGCGGCCCATCGGATCGAAGCGCTCTGGCGCAGAGCCAGAGGCGGTGAGCGACGTCCGCTGACCGGCGCCGACCGCACGCTCGACCGCATCGCCCTCAACACGCTGGGCGTCTCGACCGAGGAGCTGCGCGAAGTCCTGCCGCGCTTCGACGCCCTGGACGACCTCCTGGCCTGGTCCGACGCGCGGGCCGGCGGCCTCGACCCTGAGGCGGTGGGTCGGTTCGAGGCCGTGGTGGCGGGCGCGCCGGCGCCGGGGGCGGTGCGGCGACGCATCGAAGCCCTCGAGGCCGCCGACCCCGTCCTGGGCGAGGATGAGCTGCGCGCCTGGAACGAAGACGGCTATGTGATCGTCCCGGCGGTGATCACGCCCGACGAGGTGCGGGCCTTGGCTGAGGTGGTCTGGGCTTGCGTGGACGCCGACCCCGGCGATCCGGCTAGCTGGCGGCTCACCGACCACGGCATCATGGTCCAGCTCTTCCAGCATCCTGCGCTGACGCCGGCCCGGACCTCGCCAAGGCTCCTGAAAGCGTTCGCGCAGATCTGGGGCACGGCCGACCTCTGGACCAGCCTCGACCGGGTCAGCTTCAACCCCCCGGTCCGACCGGGCGTCGAGTTCCCTGGCCCGCGCCTCCACTGGGACATCAGCCTCGCGCCGCCGGTGGTGTTCCAGGTGCAGGGAATGATCTACCTCACCGACACGACCGCCGAGCAGGGCGCGTTCGAGGCGGTTCCGGGCTTCCACAAGCGTATCGACGCCTGGCTGGAGAGCCTGGGCGACGGTGTCGATCCCCGCCGTGTCGACCTTTCGGCGCAAGCCCGGCGCATCGCCGCGAACGCCGGCGATCTCATCATCTGGCACTCGGCCCTGCCGCACGGCGCATCGCCCAACACCGGCGATCACCCGAGGCTCGCGCAGTACGTCACTCAGTACCCGGCCAGCCTGCGCGCGGCCGAACACTGGCGGTGATCGGCAGGGGCATGGGGGTTTGCCGCCAATGAACGCCGCCGATATCCGCACCCGGCTGGGCGTGCGCCCCGTTATCAACGTCTCGGGAACGATGACGTCCCTCGGCGCCTGCGTCGTGGGGCCCGAGGCGGTGGAGGCGGTCAGCGCCATCCTCAGCGAGTTCGTGGAAATCGACGACCTGCAGCGCAAGGCCAGCCGCGCGATCGCCCGGCTCTGCGGCGCCGAGGCGGGCTTCGTAACCGCTTCCTGCAGCGCAGGGATCACGCTGGGCGTCGCCGCCGCCATGACGGGCGGCGACCTCGCCGCCATCGAGCGTCTGCCCGACACGACGGGCCTGAAGAACGAGGTCGTGATCCTCGCGGGCCACATGGTCTCGTACGGCGCCCCGGTCGAGCAGGCCATCCGCCTCGCCGGCGCCCGCGTTGTGCCGGTAGGCCAGGCGACCTCGGCCCACGCCTACCAGCTCGCTGGCGCCATCGGCGAGCGCACGGCGGCGGCCGTCTATGTCGTGTCCCATCACACCGTGCAGTACGGCATGCCGCCGCTGCCGGAGTTCGCGGAAATCGCCCACGCCAGGGGCGTACCCGTCATCGTCGACGCCGCATCGGAATATGACCTGCGCGGCCCGCTCGCCGCCGGCGCCGATCTCGCGCTTTACTCCTCGCACAAATTCCTGGGCGGCCCGACCGGCGGCATCGTCGCCGGTCGCCGCGACTTCGTTCGCGCCACCTTCCTGCAGAACAGCGGGATCGGCCGCGGCATGAAGGTCGGCAAGGAGGGCATCGCCGGCGCCATCGCGGCGCTGGAAGCCTGGGAGCGACGCGACCATGCCGCCGTCCGTGCGCGCGAGACGCAGGTGCTGCATCTGTGGCGGGACACGCTTCAGGGGCGGCCCGGCGTGACCGCCGCCATCGTTCCAGACCCCACCAACAACCCCCTCGACCGACTGCACGTGGCCGTGGAACCTAGCGGCGCGCACATCACGGCCTGGGACCTGGCGGACCGGCTTGCCTCGGGCAGCCGCCCCGTGATCGTGCGCGACCACGAGATCGAGCACGGCTACTTCCTGATGGACCCCTGCAACCTCCATCCCGGCGAGGAGACCATCGTCGCCGCGCGGCTCGTCGAGGAACTGGACCGCGCGCTCGCCTCGAACGAGATCATCGCCACCGCCGTGTCCGCCCGCCGCGCCCGGCGCACGCGCTCGCGTCTGGCCTGGCCGGACTGACGGCGCAAAGTATGTCGGACGGCCGACCGGCGCTTTGAACGTGTGGACTGACTGGCTAGACCCGCAGCCGCGTCGCGCCGATCGCCACGACCGCCAGCAGGGCCGCGACCACCAGCAGCGCAGCCGAGAGGCTCGTCGCGCTGGCGACCAGCCCGATCGCGGCGGGTCCGGCGAGGATGCCCGCGTAACCCAGCACCGACACCGCCGCCACCGCCTGGCTCTCCGGCATCGCGCTCTGGCGGCCGATCGCGGTGAACAGCGCCGGCACGATGTTGGAACAGCCGGCGCCGACCAGGGCGTAGCCGATCACGGTCGAGATCCAGCCTGGCCCCAGGGTCGCGACGACGAGCCCGGCGGCGGCGACCCAGGCGCCGATGATCACCGCGCGCCGCAGGCCGAGCCTGGTGACCAGACGGTCGCCGACAAGCCGTCCGTTCGTCATGGCGACAGCGAAGGCGGCATAGCCCAGCCCCGCCGCGGCCGGCGCGACGCGGCGGACGGCTTGCAGGAACACCGCGCTCCAGTCGAGCGCGGCGCCCTCCGCCAGGAACACCACGAAGCAGAACGCCCCGATCGCCAGCACCACGCCGCGCGGCGGCGCGAACGGAGCGGCGTGGTCTTCGGCCTTGCGCGGCAGCAGGCCCGGCGCCGCGGCCGCCGTCGCGAGCGCCATCAGGATCGCTGCGGCCTGGGCGAGGCCCGGCAAGGTGACGTTCAGCACCAGCAGGCCGCTCACCGCGCCGGCGCCGGCGAAGCCGCCCAGGCTGTAGAGCGCATGAAAGCCGGACATCATCGCCCGGCCACTCTCGCGCTCGACGACGATCGCCTGGATGTTGATGACGCAATCGAGCGAGCCGATGCCGACGCCGAACGCAAACAGCGCGGCGGCGAACAGCGGAACCGAGCCGACGGTCGCCAGCAGCGGAAACGCCAGACAGACGACGACCCCCGCCGCGATCAGCACCCGCCGACATCCGACTCGGGCGGCGAGCGCCCCGGCCAGCGGCATGGCCACGATCGAGCCGAGACCCAGGCAAAGCAGCGTGAGCCCAAGGGCGCCGTCGTCGAGCGCCAGCCGCTGCTTGGCGAACGGCACCAGCGGCGCCCATGCCCCCGCCGCGAAGCCGATGACGAAGAACATGATCCGCGTGGCGAGCTGCTCGCGCGCTCCGGCGGACGGTGCGGTCAGTGGCGGCGCGCGAACCTCGCCCTACTCCGCGGCCGGGCGGTGCGAGGCCATCACTGTCGCGGGCGCCGGATCGCCGGGCAGGTCCTTCGGCGTGATCAGCGGGCGGAAGATCGGGACCAGCCAGGCTTCGAAATCGTCGACGAACTCATAGACCACCGGCACCAGGATCAGCGAGAGCACGGTGGAGGTGATCAACCCGCCGATCACCGCCACGGCCATCGGCTGGCGGAACTCGGAGCCCTGGCCGATGCCCATCGCCGTCGGCAGCATGCCTGCCATCATCGCCAGGGTGGTCATCACGATCGGCCTGGCGCGCTCGCGGCAGGCCTCCATCAGCGCATCGTGCTGGCTCGCGCCCTCGCGCTCGCGCTCGATGGCGTATTCGACCAGCAGGATCGAGTTCTTGGCGGCGATCCCCATCAGCATGAACAGGCCGATCATCGAGGGGATCGACAGCTCGGAATGCCACAGCAGCAGCGCCACCATCGCCCCGGCGATGCTGAGCGGAAGCGCCGAGAGGATGGTGATCGGTTTGAAGAAGCTGCCGAACAGCAGCACCATCACGCCGTAGACGAGGCCGATGCCGGCCAGGATCGCCACGCCGAACCCGGCGAACAGCTGGTTCTGCGCTTGCTGGTTGGAGAAGTTCTGCTCGTAGATCACCCCTGGCGGCAGGTGATTCATGATCGGCAGCTTCTTGATCTCGGCGTAGGCGTCGCTCAGCTTCGCGCCGTTGGTGAGATCGGCCTGCACGATGATGTCGTCGCGGCGGTTGTAGCGGGTGATCTGCGCCGGACCGGCCTCGAAGTAGATGTCGGCCACGCTGCCGAGCGTGGTGAGGCCGCCGCTCACGGTCGGCACGCGCAGGTTCCTCAGCGTCGGCAGGTCGCTGCGGGCGCTGTCGGGCAGGCGCACCCGGATCGGGATGCGGCGATCGCCGATGTCCAGCTTGGCGACGTTGGCGTCGATGTCGCCGACCGTGGCGATGCGCGCCACCTGGGCGATGGCGTCGGAGCTGACGCCGAGCCGCGCCGCGTCGTCGGGCCGGGGACGGATAATGATCTCCGGCGCCGGCGGCGAGGTGGCCGGGCGCGGGTCGGCCAGGGTGTGCAGGCCGTTGATCTGCTGCTGCAGCTGCAGCGCCGCCTTTTCCAGTCCCTCGCCGGTGTCGCTGGAAAGCGGTATCTGCACCGTCGCGCCGCCGAACCCCTGGTTGGCGAAGGTCACACGGGCGTCCGGGATCGCGTGAAAGTAGGGGCGCAGCCGATCGCGGATCTGCGGCACCTTTGTGGCCCGGACGGGCTTGAGCACCGCGACGGCGACGCCGCCGGTCACGCCGGAGTCGACCACCGAGCCCGGCCCGCCACCCCCGCCACCCCCGCCAATGGCGGTGAAGACGTGCGCGGTCTCCGGCTGAGCGGCGAGCAGCTTGGCCAGCGCGGCCAGCGCCTGTCGCGTGTCGTTGATGGTCGAGCCGGACGGGGTGTCGGCGTCGATCTGATAGTAGTTCGGGTTACCCTCCGGCTGCAGACCCTTCGGCACCACCGCGATGGCCAGGAACACCGACAGAAAGAAGATCAGACCCCCCGCGATCACCGAAAGGATGCGGTGGTCCAGCGCCCACTCCAGCGACTTGACGTAGATGATCGGCAGCGGGGCGCGCGGCTTGGGCGCCTTGGGCTTGAGGAAGTAGGCGGCCAGCAGCGGCGTCAGCAGCCGGGCCACCACCAGCGAGAACAGCACCGCCACCGAGACGGTTAGGCCGAACTCCTTGAAGAACTGGCCGGGGATGCCGGGCATGAACGAGACCGGCAGGAACACCACCACGATCGCCGCGGTGGTCGCGACCACCGCCAGGCCGATCTGGTCGGCGCCCTCCATCGCGGCCGCATAGGGCCGCATGCCGACGTGCACCCGTTTCTCGATGTTCTCGATCTCGACGATGGCGTCGTCGACCAGGATGCCGATCACCAGGGTCAGCGCGAGCAGGGAGACCAGGTCCAGGCTGAACCCGACCAGGGCCATGAAGGCGAAGGCGGGGATCAGCGAGACCGGCATGGCCACCGCGGTCACCGCGGTCGCGCGCCAGTCGCGCAGGAACAGCCACACCACCAGCGCCGCCAGCGCCATGCCCTCGAGCATGGTCTCGCGCGTCGCGGCGAAGCTGCCGCGGGTGGAATCGACCTGGGAGACGATCTTGCGCACGCAGACCTTGCTATGCACCGGCGCGCCGGACGGACCGCAGGTCATGTCGTGCAGCGCCGCATCGACGGCGTCCTCGGTGCGGACGTCGCTGGCTTCCTTGTTCTTGGTCACCTGGAAGCCGACCACCGGCCGGCCGTCGAACTTGGCCTCGGAGCGGATCTCGCCGGTGCCGTCGCCGACATCGGCCACGTCGGCGAGCTTGACGAAGCGGCCGCCCGCGCCGGGCAGGGTGAGGTTGCGGATCTGGTCGACGTTGGTCGCGGCGCCGAGCACGCGCAGCGTCTGCTCGCGCCCGCCCACCTGAACCCGGCCGCCCGCCGCGTCCTCGCTGACCGTGCTGAGCGCCTGGCTGATCTGCGGCGCCGTCACCCCCTGGGAGGCCATGCGCACCGGATCGATGGTGACGTTGATCTCGCGGTCGACGCCGCCGATGCGCGAGACCTGGCCGACGCCCTCGACGCCTTGCAGCAGGCGCGAGATGTCATTGTCGACCATCCACGACAGGTCGGCGTCCGAGAGGCTGAGGCCGGGCGCGGGCGAGACGGCGTAGGTAATGATCGGCTGGTCGTCGAAGTCGAACCGCGAGACCGTCGGCGGGTCGATCTCGCGCGGCAGCTGGTTGCGCACATTGTCGATCTTGGCGCGGACATCGTCCGTCGCCTTGATCATGTTGGTGCCCAGATTGAACTGGATGCGGGTCGACGACTCGCCCTGGCTCACGGTCGAGGCGACATCCTGCACGTCGGCGATCCCCGCCAGCGCGTCCTCCACCGGGCGCGTGACCTGGGTCTTCAGCTGCGACGGCGCGGCGCCCGACTGGGTGACGTCGACGATCACTACCGGGAACTCGACGTTGGGGTAGTTCTTGATCGGCAGGCTGAAGTAGGAAAACAGGCCGACGATCACCAGGGCGATGAACAGCACCGCCACGGGCGTCGGGTTGCGGATCGCCCATGCCGAGATGCGCAGCTGCTTACTGGTGATCATGGCCCATCGGCCTTCCCTGACCAGTCAGGCTTCACATAATCCCCATCTAGAATCTGGGAAGCCGCTTTCGCCACGACAACCGCGCCGGCGGGCGGGCCGGAGAGCAGTTCGACGTAGCCGCCGCCGCGGTCGCCGGTGCGCACCTGAACCTGGCGGACCTTGCCGTCCGAGCCCACCACCATCACCGAAGCGCCGTTGGCGTCGTAGCGCACCGCGGTTTCCGGCAATGCCAGGACAGCGCGCGACAGGTCGGTGAAGCTGGCGCGGGCATAGCCGCCGGCGCGGATATCCGCGCGCACCGGCAGGGTGATCCGCACCTTGCCGAGCCGGGTGGCGGCGTCGATGCGGGGGCTGACCAGGCGCACCACGCCGTCGGCGGTGCTCGAGTCGGCGAGGGTGACGGTGGCGCGCAAGCCCGGCCGCATCTTGTCGAAATCGCCCTCGGCGACGTCGGCAAACAGCTCGATCTCGCCGGCGTCGGCCACCACGAACCATGGGTTGGTCCCGGAGGCCCCGGAGATGTCGCCAAGATTGACGTTGCGCTGGAGGACGAGGCCGCTGACCGGCGCGCGCAGCACCATGTGGTCGAGCCGCACCTGCACCTCGTGCGTCGCCGCGGCCTGGGCGCCGACGCCGGCTTTGGCGGCGGTCGAGGCGAACCGGCGCGCCTGCAGCTGCTCCTCGGCGATGACGCCCTGGTTGTCGAGGTCGGCGACGCGCGCGGCTTCCCGCGCCCGCTGGTCGGCGTTGGCCTTCTGCTGGGCGAGCACGGCGTCCTGCTGGTCGAGCTGGGCCCGCAGGATCGAGCCGTCCATCTCCGCCAGCGGCTGGCCGGCGCGGACCCAGGCGCCTTCGTCGACGTAAAGCTTCGACACCCGATAGCCGGTCAGGTCCGGGTTGACCGCCACTTGGTTGCGCGGCGTCAAGAGGCCGGAGGTGACGATGCCGCCGGCGATCGGCCGCAGCTCGATGCGCACGACACTGACGGTCCTGGCCTCCTGCTGTCCCTGCGCCGGCGTGTTGGCGGCCGGCGCATTGCACCCGGCAAGCCCCAGCGTCAGCGCAAGCGCCACGCCCAGCACGACTTGGCCGGCGGCCGCGATTGTCCGTCTCGTCGTCATCGCGTCCGTCTTCATGGCGACCTTGCGGCCGTCTTTGTGGTCTCGTAGTCCCATCCGCCGCCGAGCGCCTTATAGGTCTGCACCGCGCGCCGCAACGCTTGCACCCGCTCGGCGGTGAGCTCGGTGCGGTCGGTGCGCCAGGTCTGCTCCGCGGAGAGGACGGCGGTGATGTCGTCGACGCCGGCGGCGAAGCGGATGCGTTCGGCGTCGTAGGCGCGCCGGGCCCGGGCTTCGCCGTCCTCCAGCACCTTGATGCGGACTTCGTCGGACGAGAGCTCGACCAGCGCGTTCTCGGCGTCGCCATAGGCGTTCTGCACCGCCTGTTCGTAGGCGACCACCGCCTGCTCGGTGCGGGCGCTCTGGGCCTTGGCGTCCTGCAGCAGCCGCGGAATGTCGAGCACCGGCTGGTCGAGGCTGACCCCGAGCGACCAGTAGTCGGTCTTGTTGGTCTGCTCCTGCGGGAAGAACAGCAGGCCGGCGATGCCCTGCGCCACGCCGACGCCCGGCACCATCTGGCGGGCGATGCCCAGCGCCGGCTGCAAGGTCAGGTTGGGGAACATCTGCTCCTTGGCGAGCTTGGTCTTGAGCGCGGCCGAGCGCATGCGCTCGTCGGCCTCGCGCACGTCGGGGCGACGCGCCAGCAGCTCGCCCGGCACCGCCTGCGGCAGCGGCGGCGGATCGGGCACGTCGGCGGCGAGCGCCAGGTTCTCGACCGGCTCGGGGCCGCGGCCGACCAGGATCAGCAGCAGGCGCCGCGCGGCGTGCTCCTGCGCCTTCAGGTTCTCCACCTGCGACTTGGCCTGGGCGGCGTCGCCGGCGATGCGGTCGGCGTCGGACTGGGGTCCAAGACCCCGTTCGGCCTTGATCGTGGTCGAGCGCAGCAGCTCGTTCTCGATCCGCAGCGTCTCGTTGGCGTCGTCGAGCTGGATCGCCAGCCCTCTGGCCTGGAAGTAGCTGTCGGCCACGTTGGCCACCAGGCTCGCCCTGGCGCTCTCGATGTTGAAGCGCGTCGCGGCATAGTCGGCCTTGGCCGCGCGGCGGGCGTCGGCCAGCGCGCCGAAGAAGTCGAGCTCCCAGCTGACCTTGAAGTCGAGGTGATCGTCCTCGGTGACGCCGCCGGTCGGAAACAGCGCCGACCCGCCCCCGCCAATATCCTTGGTGACCTGGTGGTTGGCGCCGCCGGTCAGGTCGCCGGTGGGCAGGGTCTGCAGGATGTTGCTGTTGCGCGTCGCCGCCGCCTCGTTCAGCCGCGCGATCTGGGTCTTGACGTCGGGGCTGGCCCGCAGCGCCTGCTCCTCCAGCCCGTTGAGCTCGTCGTCGCCGAAGATCACCCACCAGCGATCGAGGGTCAGGCCGGTTACGTCAGCGGTCCCGGGCGGCGCCTCATAGGCCGCCGGGAGGGTGAGATCGGGCTTGCGGGCGCCGGACGCGCACGCCTGCAGCGCCAGCGCCGCAGCGCCGGCCAGCAGCAGCATTGCCGTGCGGCCATTCTTCACCGATGGCCCCCACGCGAAAGGCGGTCTTCGAATCATTGGAGAATAAGGCAAACCTCGCGCGCAATCCCCCGAGCGCGGGCATGACATAGTCCTGACGCCATTCGAATTCACGCCCTTTAAGTGGTTAAGTTACCGCCTGCGGCGAGATGGCAACATCCCAAGGCTGGCGCAGACGCGGATCGCAAGTTGTTACGGGAGCGGACCATGGCGGGCGGAATCGGGGTGGGCGACATCCGGATCGGCATCGGCGGCTGGACCTTCGAGCCGTGGCGCGGGGTGTTCTACCCGAAGGAGGTCAAGCAGAAGGACGAGCTGGCCTACGCCAGCCGCCATCTGACCGCGATCGAGATCAACGGCACCTACTATTCCACCTTCAAGCCCGACAGCTGGCGCAAATGGCGCGACGAGACGCCGGACGGCTTCGTCTTCACCGTCAAGGGCTCGCGCTTCACCACCAACCGCCGCGAACTGGCCGGCGCGGGAGAATCGCTCGAGCGGTTCTTCGCCCAGGGCATGGCGGAACTGGGCGATCGGCTGGGGCCGGTGTTCTGGCAGCTGCCGCACACCAAGAAGTTCGACCCGGAGGACCTGGCCGGCTTCTTCAAGCTGCTGCCGAGGACCCTGGGCGGGCGGCCGCTGCGCCACGCGCTGGAGGCGCGGCACGACAGCTTCTGCACCGCGGAATACGCCGCGCTGCTGCGCGAACACGGCATCGCCAACGTCTACGCCAAGCACGCCAAGTACCCCGAGATCGCCGACCTCTCGACCGACTTCGTCTACGCCCGCCTGCAGACCGGCGACGATGCCTGCGAGACCGCCTACCAGCCGCCCGAACTCGACGCTTGGGCGGACCGCCTGAAGACCTGGGCCACCGGCGGCGCCCCGGACGGGCTGCCGGTGATGGACAAGGCCCACAGCCCGCCCACAACCCCGCGCGACGTGTTCGCCTTCATCATCCACGAGGGCAAGGTCCGCGCCCCCGCCGGCGCCATGGCGCTGATCGAGCGCTGCGCGACGTGATAGTGCCTCCACCCGCTCCAATACTCGGTCATAGCCGGGCGTAAGTCCCGGCTACCCATGCACGCGATCGGCGCCGTGGCCGCGCCAAGCGCGGCCACCCACAGGACGGCGTTCTTGGATCACCGGGACTGGCGCCCGGTGATGACCGAATTGGATTGCAGGGCCTGCGTTCACCTAACAACGGTTGCCTTCCGCGGCGGCTCCTGCATAGTGCGTAGCGAAACTCCGCATTTTCAGGCGGAGCGCGACGGAGACGCCAGGAACCATGCCCAAGCTCGCAGACCGCTACCCCTTCCCCGCCCCCGAAGGCTCGAACTGGAAGGTGCCGCAGGACTTCGACGTCACCTTCAACTGGGACTACGACGAAGGCCGCGAGACGATGATGGGTCTCTACCGCAAGGGGGTGGAGATGCAGTGGAACGCCGAGACGCGGATCGACTGGACCCAGGAGCTCGACGAGGAGAACCCCGAGCAGCTGCCCGAGGAGATGCTGCCGATCAGCGGCATGGCCGAGTACGAGGCGATGAGCGCCAAGGAGAAGGCCAAGGTCCGCCGCCACTTCCAGGGCTGGCAGATCAGCCAGTTCATGCAGGGCGAGCAGGGCGCGCTGATCTGCGCCGCGAAGATCGTCACCCAGGTGCCCGACATCGATTCCAAGTTCTACGCCTCGACCCAGGTGATCGACGAGGCGCGCCACGTCGAGAGCTACAAGCGCCTGCTGGAAAAGTTCGGCGTCGCCTATCCGATGACGGCGCCGCTGCAGGAGCTGATCGACCAGGTGCTGCGCGACAGCCGCTGGGACATGACCTACCTCGGCATGCAGGTGGTGATCGAGGGCCTGGCCTTGGCCGCCTTCCAGCAGATCCGCGACCACGCCCAGAACCCGCTGGCCGCTGCCGTCAACGCCTATGTGATGCAGGACGAGAGCCGGCACGTGGCCTTCGGCCGCCTGGCGCTGCGCGACTACTACCCGCTGCTGACCCAGAAGGAACGCGACGAGCGCGAGGAGTTCCTGCTCGAGGCCTGCTACCTGATGCGCGACCGCTTCGATGCAGTCGAGGTGTGGAAGACGCTGGGCCTCGATCCGGCTCGCTGCGCCGAGCACATGTACGACAGCGGCTTCATGGAGATGTTCCGCTCGTCGCTGTTCACCCGCATTGTGCCGATCGTGAAGGACATCGGGCTCTGGGGCGAGACCATCCGCAACGGCTATGAGACCATGGGCATCATCGGTTTTGCGCAGACCGATGTGCAGGCGCTGCAGGAAGCCGACGACACCATCGCCAAGGACTTCGACGCCCGCAAGAACTACGTCCAGAGCGTCATCGACCGCGCCACCGCCCTGGAGCCGGCGGAGTAACACACCAATCCCGCTCATCCCGGCGAAAGCCGGGACCCAGGCAGGGAGCAGTTGCACGGGCGAGATCCGGTCGGGCCGGCGCGCGCCGTAGGCAAGAAGATTTGACGCAGAGGTCGCGGAGGAACGCGGAGATCGCAGAGACGGGAAGGCAACTCCGCGTCCTCTGCGCCTCTGCGTCCTCAGCGTTGAACCTGAGGGACGCCTGCGGCGTCTCAGGCCTCTCCGGCCATACTTCACCCCAGTCGCAACCTCCTGCCTGGGTCCCGGCTTTCGCCGGGATGAGCGGGGATTTGGGGCGAAAGGCCCGCGCTCACAGATGAAGATGCGCGAACTGGAGCAGCGCAGCGGGGTCGGGCGGGAGACCATCCGCTACTACATCCGCATGGGCCTGCTGCCGGAGCCCACCAGGCCCAAGCCCAATGTCGCCGACTACGCCGAGGAGCACGTCCGCCGCCTCGGCGTGATCAAGCGCCTGCAGGCCGAGCGCCACCTGCCGCTCGGCTTCATCAAGCAGGTGCTGGACCGCCCGACCTCGGGCGAGATCGCCGCCTTGCCGGGCCTGGACGGCATGCTGGCGGCCAGCCTCGGCGTCGCCGCCGCCAACGGCGGAACGCCGCTCGCCGACGCGGCGGCGCAGGCCGGGCTGGAACTGGCCGAACTCGACGTGCTGGCGCGCGACGGCGTGGTCGAGGTCAGCGGCGGCGCGCTGGGTCCGCTCGACCTCGCCATCGCCCGGGCCTGGGGCCGGGTGAAGGCGTCGGGCTACAGCCCCGAGGCCGGCTTCTTCGCCGAGGATGCGGCGATCTATGTCGAAACGCTCGAGCCCCTGGCCCGGCGCGAGATCGAGCGCTTCTACGGCCGCCTGACCGGCTCGGGCACGGTGGAGGACGCCGCGCGCCTGGGCCAGGCCGGCATCGAGCACATCAACGACCTGATCGCCCTGCTGCGCACCCGCATCCTGCTGCGCCTGGTGGCCGAGATGAACGCCAACGCTGTCTCCCCAAACGTCTCTGGGCCCGGCTCTTGACCGACCCCGCGTAACGGTCGCCTGCTGGCCGCAAAACGGCAGGAGACGCGCCATGACCCCCGACGATCTGATGTTCAAGCCTGACCTGATGAAAGGTCAGCGGATCCTGATCACCGGCGGCGGCACAGGCCTCGGCAAGGAGATGGCCGAGGGGTGCCAGATGCTGGGCGCCGAGGTCTACATCTGTGGCCGCCGCGGCGGGGTGCTGGAGGAGGCCGCCAAGGAGCTGATGGACCGGCACGGCGGCAAGGTGATCCCGATCGCCTGCGATATCCGCGTGCCGGAGGCGATCCACGACATGATGGAGGAGATCTGGTCGGGCGGGGCGCTCACCGGCCTCGTCAACAACGCCGCCGGCAATTTCATCAGCCGCACCGAAGACCTGTCGACGCGCGGCTTCGATGCGATCGCCAACATCGTCTTCCGCGGCTCGTTCTTCGTCACCCTGGAGGCCGGCAAGCGCTGGCTGGCGGAGAAGAAGAAGGCGTCGGTGGTCTCCATCCTGACCACCTGGGTCTGGTCGGGCGGACCGTTCACCGTGCCTTCGGCGATGTCCAAGGCCGGACTGAACGTGATGACCCAGTCGCTGGCGGCGGAGTGGGGCAATCGCGGGGTGCGCTTCAACGCCATTGCGCCCGGTCCCTTCCCCACCGAGGGCGCCTGGGCCAGGCTCAATCCAGGAAGCGCCGCCGACGGCGGCGGCGGCCGCCAGCAGACCGGAAGTCCGCTCGGCCGGGTCGGCGAGATGCGCGAGCTGGCCAATCTCGCGGTCTACCTGCTGCATCCGCTCTCGGAGTATGTGAACGGACAGACCATCGCCATCGACGGCGGCGGCTGGAACGCCGGGGGCGGCGGTTTCTCGTCGCTGCGCAACTGGACCGACGAACAGTGGGAGGCGGCGCGCAGCTCGATCCGCGGCGCCAACGAAAAAGACCGCGCCCAACGCACGGTCTGATCATCGTCCTTAACCGGGTCTTAAGACGGACCGCAGGACGGTTTGCCCATGCTCGCGCGCCTGATCTTCCTGTTCGTCGCCCTGCCCGCCCTGGCGCTCGCGGCGGACGCCGGCGGCGGCGGGCGGCTCAAGTACGCCGCGCCGGCCGCGCCGCAGCCGACGGTGCAACGCGCCGCGACGATTCCGGTGATCAACCCGCCGCCCCCGAGTGCGCCGACCGACCCGGCCCAGTGCCGCATGGGCTGCGCCCAGACGTTCTATTTCTGCCGCGCCGGCGACCATCCGGACGACTGCGCCGGGACCTGGGGCCAGTGTGTCGCCAGCTGCAATTCGCCGAACCTCGCGGCCGGCTACTCTACCGCGCCCTGATATCGCTCCTCGCTAGGCGCGGCACACCTCGCGCAGGATGTGCCGCAATCTCCCTTCCCCCTTGCGGGGAAGGGTCGGGGATGGGGGTATCGGCTTGGCGACGGCCGCCTCGTAATCTCGCAGCCCCCTCGGCCAGCATCCAGCTCGCACCCTCACCCCTGACCCCTCCGCGCAAGGGGGAGGGGAACTGCGCTCGCCTCGGTGAGGTGTGCGGAACGCCGGCAAACTAAGCTCAGCTTACAGCGAACGCGTCTCGTGATGGACTTCACGGCTAAGGCGCCCGATCCTAGGCCAATGTCCGAAGTCGCCTACCTGCACCCCGGCAAGCGCGAACAGACCAAGCTCGCCAACCGACAAGCCATCCTCGACGCCGCCCGCGCCGTGTTCCGCGAGCTTGGCTACGAGGTCGCCACCGTGCGCGACATCATCCGCCGCACCGGGCTCTCGGTCGGCGCCTTCTACAACTACTACCGCTCCAAGGAGGAGGTGTACGCCGCCCTCTCCGACGACGCGGCGCGCCGGTTCCGGCCGATCCTGCACGCCGAGTACCTGAAGGCGCAGGACTTCGAGTCCTACCTGCGCGGCGCGACCCGCGCCTACTTCGAGTTCCTCGCCGCCGAGGCCGAAGCCTGGGGCAAGGAGTCGGTGGTCACCGGCGAGGCCGAGATCTACACCCGCAACACCCCGGAGATCCTGGCGGTGCACGAGGAGGTGCGCGCCGCCCTGGCCGACGTGATGGAGCGCGGCCTCGCGCCCCGGGTCGACCTCGACTACCTGGCCACCGCCTGCATCGCCATCGTGCGCGAGGTCGGCGAGCGGATGCTCGAGCGCAAGCCGCTCGACGTGGCCGGCGCCACCGAGTTCTGCGTCACGCTGATCCTGGGTGGGCTGGCGGCGGCGCCGCGCATCCGGCCCTAGCCCATGGCCGACCCGGCGATCCGGAACGCGGCGCTGAGGGCGGCGCTGTCGCTGCCCCGCCCGATGTTGCGGCTGCTGTCCGGCGGCGGCGTGGTCTACCGCGGCGGCCGCACGCTCGACCCGCGCTTCCAGTTCCTCGCCCACCACGGCCGCGGTCTGCCGGCGCTGGACAAGGTGACGCCGCAGGAGGCGCGGCTGATCAGCATCCAGATGATCAAGGGGCTCGACGGGCGCCTCGAGCGCGGTGTCTCGCTCGAGAACCTGACCATCGAGACCGAGGCCGGGCCGCTGGCCGCCAGGGCCTACCGCCCCGCAGAGCAGGACCCCGCCGCGCCGGTGATGGTGTTCGCCCACATGGGCGGCGGCGTGATCGGCAACCTCGATACCGGCCACCTGTTCTGCGGCATCCTGGCCACGGTCTCGAAAAGCCCGGTGCTGTCGGTCGACTATCGCCTAGCGCCGGAAGACCGCTTCCCGGCCGGTCTCGACGACACTCTGGCCGCCTACCGCTGGGCCCGCACCAACGCCGGCCGCTTCGGCGCGCCGGTCGGCGTCGCGTCGATCGGCGGCGACGCCATGGGCGGCAACTTCGCCGCGGTGATCTGCCAGGAGCTGCGCCGCCACGGCGAGCCGCAGCCGGCGCTGCAGCTGATGATCTATCCGGCGGTGGACGTCGCCAGCGAGACCCAGTCGATGACCACCTACGCCGACGCCTATCCGCTGTCGCGCGACCTGATGGCCTGGTTCATGGGCCACTACCTCGGCCCAGGCGACGATCCGGCCGACCCCCGGCTCTCGCCGATCAAGGCGTCCGACCTCTCGGGTCTCGCCCCCGCCGTGATCGCCACCGCCGGCTTCGATCCGTTGGTCGACCAGGGCGAGGCCTACGCAAAGCGCTTGGGCGCCGCCGGGACACCGGTGGGCTATCGCTGCTACGACGCCTTGCCGCACGGGTTCTGCGCCTTCACCAGCCTGGTCCCGGCGGCCGAGATCGCCTGCCGTGAGATCGCCGGCCTGGTGCGCAAGGCGACCCTTGGGAGACTGCGCTGATGCGGGCGTTGTGGGTGGAGGAGCTGGCGCCCGACTACGCCGGATGCGTGCTGCGCGAGTTCCCGACGCCGGACCCGAAGCCGGGCGAGGTGCTGGTCGAGGTGCGCGCCGCCGCCGTCAACTTTCCCGACCTGCTGCAGACCCGCGGCGAATACCAGCACAAGCCGGCGCTGCCGTTCATCCCTGGGCTCGAGCTCGCCGGCGTGGTGGCCAAGGTCGGCGAAGGCGAGACCCGCTGGAAGGTCGGCGACGAGGTGGCCGGCGGCGCCAAGCTCGGCGGCTTCTCCGACCTGGCGATCTGTTTCGCCCAGGGCCTGCGGCCAAAGCCGCCGGCGTTCAGCTTCGGCCAGGCCGCCGGCTTCGGCGCGGCCTACCTCACCGCCTACGTCTCGCTGGTGCGGAGGGCCGAGGCGCAGCCTGACGAATGGGTGCTGGTCCACGGCGCCGCCGGCGGCGTCGGCCTCGCCTGCGTCGACCTGGCCAAGGTGCTCGGCTGCCGGGTGATCGCCGCCTCGGCCTCGGACGCGAAGCTGCAGGTGATCGTGGACGAATACGCGCCCGATGCGACCGTCAATGTCACCGATGGGTTCCGCGAACGGGTCAAGGAATTGACCGGCGGCCGCGGCGCGGACGTGATCTACGATCCGGTCGGCGGCGACGTGTTCGACGAGAGCGTGCGCTGCATCGCCTTCAACGGCCGCCTGCTGGTGGTGGGATTCACCTCGGGCCGGATCCCGACGGTCTCGGTCAACATGCCGCTGATCAAGGGCTTCTCGGTGATGGGCGTGCGCGCCGGCGAGTACGGCCGCCAGTTCCCCGAGCGCGGCCGCGAGAACGCCGCGGCGATCTGGAACCTGGCCGCCGAGGGCAAGCTGAGGCCCCGGGTCTACAAGGAGTACGCGCTGGACGACTGGCGCTCGGCGCTCGACTCCCTGGCCGACCGCCAAGTGATCGGCAAGTCGGTGATCGTCCCCTGACCGGCGCCGTGCAGCGCCCGACGCTGCAGTGGCTGCAGGCGCTGCGGGGCCTGGCCGCGCTCTCGGTGGTGACCTACCACGCGTTCCAATGGATCGATGACCGCTTCTGGGTCGGCGCCGCCGGCGTCGACCTGTTCTTCGTCATCAGCGGCTTCATCATCTGGACCGTCGGCTCGGGCGAGGAAGCCAGCCCCGGCGTGTTCTTCTGGCGGCGCCTGACCAGGGTCGCGCCCGCTTACTGGCTGGCGACCGGCGTCGTCATCGCCATTGCAACGCTCTGGCCGACGCTGATGCGCCAGGTGACGCTCTCGCCGGCGCACATCGCCCTCTCGCTCGCCTTCGTCCAGCACATCGACCCGCGCGGCTTGCCGTTCCCGGTGCTGCCGCCGGGCTGGAGCCTCGACTACGAGGCGGTGTTCTACGGCCTCTTCACCCTGGTCCTGTTCGCGCCGCGGGACGCGAGGTTCCGGCTGCTGCTGACGGCGCTCGGCGCGGTGATCGTGTTCGGCGTGCTGGATCCGCCGGCCTACTACCTCGGCGCCAACATGATGCTGCTGCAGTTCGCCGCTGGCGCCTGGCTGGCGCGCCGCCGCCAGCTCGGCCGTCGCATCCTGCCGGAGATCGGCGCGGCGCTGGCGGCGATCGGCGTGCTCTTGCTGGCGGCCCAGGGGCTGACGGGACTGCGCAGCGACCTGTGGCGGCCGCTGCTGTGGGGCGTCCCCGCGGCGATGATCGTCGCCGGCGCTGTGGCGCTGGAACCCCTGCGGGCGCTGCGGCCGCCGGCCGTGCTGCTGCGGCTGGGAGACGCCTCCTACGCGATCTACCTCTGCCACTTCATCACCGTGGCGATCGCCGCCCGGCTGATCGGCGTCGCGCCGATATGGCTGTTCGTCCCCGGCGCGGTGGCGCTATCGCTAGCCGCGGGTCTCATCGCCCATCGCTGGGTCGAGCAACCGCTGATCGCGGCCTGTCGCGTCATTCCAAGCCTGTTCGCGCCGAAAGCGCTCAAGAGCGCTGCCGCCAAGGGTTGAGTGGGTGCGGCGATCGCGCGCATACGCAGTGTTAGTTTTTTCACAAATCTACAGCCACAGTCCTCGCACCTGAATCGCGGAGTTCCGTGCCCTTGACTGCTTCGGCGCTCCGTCGCGATCTCGATCCCCCTATGGATGCGCCGCCGGTGACGCTCGGGCTGGCGAGTTTTGCCCGCAGCGTGTTCGCCGGTCAGGACCTGCAGCCCACCTGGGAAGCGCTGATGGCCCGGGCCACGGCGGTCCCACCCGACCTCGGCGCCATGCTCGATCTGTCGACCATCCTGCAGCTGGTCGGCCAGCGCGAGCAGGGGCTGGCGCTGCAGGCGGACGCGCTGGCGCGCGAGCGCCGCTACCGCCGTGTCGTCGGCACGGGGAACGGTCCGCACCTGCTGGCGCTGGTCGCCGCCGGGGACATGATGGCCTCGACCCCGATCGACTTCCTGCTCAGCGGCTGGAACGGCGTCGTCGACCTGATGTTCGTCGCCCCCGGCGAGCGCGCCACCATCGCCATTCCCGAGCACGACATCGCCTTCCTGGCGGTGGGCGAATCCGACGCCAACGCCACGCTGCTCGACGCGCTCGCGGGCGCCGTGGACCGCTGGCCCAAGCCGATACTGAACGGCGCGGCGGCGGCGATCCGCGCCCTGGGCCGCGACCGCGCGCCGGCGCTGCTCGGTGACTGCGCCGCCCTCGTCGCGCCGCCGGCCCTGCGCATCAGCCGCGACCAGCTCGCGGCGCTGGCCGCGAGCGACGCGCCGCTGCACGATTTCGTGCCCGGGCGCGACTTCCCGATCATCCTGCGCCCCGTCGACTCCCACGCCGGCGCCGGGCTGGAGAAGCTGGAGCAGCGCTCCGAGATCGCCGGATATCTCGCGCGCCACGACAGCCCGGTGTTCTATCTGTCGCCCTTCATCGACTACAGCGGCCCGGACGGGCGCTTCCGCAAGCTGCGGGTGGCGCTGGTGGATGGCCGCCCGTTCATCGTCCACATGGCCGTCTCCGAGCACTGGATGGTGCATTACCTCAACGCCGGCATGGCCGACGACGCCGGCAAGCGCGCCGAGGAAGCGGCGATGATGGCGAGCTTCGACGACGGCTTCGCCGCCCGCCACGCCGAGGCGTTCGCCGCCATCCACGCCGCCTTCGGTCTCGACTATTTCGCCGTCGACTGCGCCGAAGACAGCCAGGGCCGGCTGCTGCTGTTCGAGGCCGACACCGCCATGATCGTCCACGACATGGATCCGCCGGAGCTCTACCCCTACAAGGCGCCGGCGATGCGCAAGCTGTTCGCCGCCTTCCAGGCGATGGTCGCGGCGCGGATGGGCTGAGCGGTCCGCGTCCTCGGTTGTGTAACCCCGGCCGGAGCGTAGCGAAGGCCACGTACCCCCCTCCGCTCGGAGCGGAGCATGGTCGGCCAAAGAAGGCATGACCACGAACCTCACGAAAAACACGAACGCGATCCGTTCTCTCGACGAGCCCGTTCGTGAGGTTCGCGGTCAAAGAAGCTGACTCCCAGCGCCTCCGCAGCTGGCCTATCCTCGCGCCATTATCCAACCACCCCTTTTTGGAGGCGCGCATGATCGACGTCCATTTCTGGCCCACCGGCAACGGCAAGAAGGTGATCATCCTGCTCGAGGAAGCGGGGATCCCCTACCGGATCAAGCCGGTGAACATCGGCAAGGGCGACCAGTTCGAGCCCGACTTCCTGAAGATCGCGCCCAACAACCGCATGCCGGCGATCGTCGACGACGAGCCGATCGGCGGCGGCGCGCCGCTGTCGATCTTCGAGTCCGGCGCGATCATGATGTATCTGGCGGAAAAGGCGGGGAAATTCTGGCCGCAGGAGCCGCACGCGAAGTATGACGTCGCCCAGTGGTGCTACTGGCAGACCGGCAACCAAGGCCCCAAGATGGGCGAGCAGGGAAACTTCACCAGAGCCGCGCAGAACCCGGCCAACGGCGACCTGCACTACGCCCTCAATCGCTTCAACAACGAGGTGCACCGCCTCTACGGCGTCATGAACCTCGGCCTGTTCAGCAAGCGCTATTTGGCGGCCGGCGAGTACACCATCGCCGACATGATCTGTTACCCCTGGTCGGTGAACTGGAAGCTGCGCGGGCTCGACATCGACGAGTTCCCGAATGTGAAGCGCTGGCTCGACGAGATCGGCGAGCGCCCGGCGGTGCAGAAGGCGATGGCGATGGGGCCGGAGTTCCGCGAGGACCCGGCGACGATCAGCGAGGAAGAACGCACCCGTCGCGCCGGCATCCTCGCCAACCAGCGCGCCTGGCCGGTGCCGAAGGAATGGGTGACCGCCGCCGCCGAATAGCTAGCGGCAGGCGTAGGGCATCGCGCCCGGCGGGATCGCCCGCCAGGCCCCGGTCACGCGGGCGGCGCCGACCCTCGCGCCGCTGGCGCCGTGGCCGGAATACAGCACATAGCCGATCCGCCGCCGTTCACCGGCCGCGCAGTCGAACTCGATGGCGTAGCGCGCCGAGCGGTAGGCGCGGCCGCCGATGTGGCGCGCGGCGCCGTAGTCGCGCACGACGTGGGCCACCAGGTAGCCGCCGTGCCGGCCGGCGACCGCGTAGCCGCCGCGCAGCCGCTCGCAGGCGGCGATGGTGGCCGGATCGTCGCGATCACCGTGGTTGCAGTTGTAGTCATCGGAGTTGCGCTGGTGGCCCTGATCGGCGCCGACGCCGTAGGTGGTCCCGCGCAGGCGCTGGCAGGCGGCCAGGGTGGCCGGATCGTTCGGGTCGCCGTGGTTACAGTTGTAGTCGTCGGAGTTGTACTGATGGCCGACGTCCGCGCCGGCGCCGCGACTGGTCCCGCGCAGCCGGTTGCAGGCCTCGATCGTGGTCGGATCGTCCGGCGCGCCGTGATTGCAGTTGTAGTCGTCCGAGTCGGCCTGGATACCCTCGGCCCGGGCCGCCGGCGCGCCCAGCAGGATCAGCATCGCCCCCGCGAGGACCAGGAAGGACCACGCCTGCGCGCCCCAAGAGGCCGCAGGTCGGTGGAATCCGTCGATCGTTCTCATGCAACAGCACCCCAGAAGGCCCCTCGCCTGCGGCTGAGTTTGGCCTGGATCGGCAGCGCTTGCATCAAACTTTGCAGGGAGACCCCTGACGAGGCGCGCGCCGCACCGCCGCCGAAGCGCGCAGATCACCTTATTTTGCGACCGCGTGACGGGCGCTCGATTGACGCCGCGGACCGCAGGCCCGAATTAGCCATGGCGTGAGTCGCCGTCGGCCCGATCAACCACGGACCCCCTCGCGCCGCTCAATCGATCCAAGCGAGCGCTGCCGGCGCCCTGGGCTTCCAAACCCCAGGGTGGCCGGGGAGCGGCGTCGAGCGTTCGGCTAGGCCGCCGCGGCGCGGACCGCGGTTTGCCGTCGGCGTAGCATCGCGCCGAGTCCCGTGAAGCCGGCCAGGAACATCGCCCAGGTCGCGGGCTCGGGGACGCCGCCGGCCACGCCGATGATCTGGTTTCCCTCTTCCGGCACGTGCTGTTCGGAGGCGTCGAAGATCGTGATCGGCGCCACTGTCGCGCCTTGGTAGCAGTCGGCCAGCGAGGTCGCGTCGCAATAGTACTGCTCGCCGTCCTCGCCGCCGGTCTGGAACAGCAATCGACCCCCATCACCGCCGCTGAAGTTGAAGAACAGATCGGCGGTGGTCGCCGTCACGTCGACGCCTCGGTCGAGCACGTGACTGTTGAGAGGGGTCAGGTCGAAGCTCGCCCCGACGCCGTTCAGACTGAGGTTCCAGGATGTTATGTCGAGCGCGCCCAGCGTGCCGGTAGCCCCGTCGGTCTTGATGAAGCCGACGACACTGCCGTCGCCGATGGTTTGATCCACATGATAGACGATCGCGCCCGCATGGGCTGCGCCACCGAGCATGAGCGGAATCAGCGCCAGGCCCGCGGCGACGGCGGCGCCTTTGTTCAATAGTGTTGAGTGCATCTCGGCCCCCCGGCCGCCTCGGCTCGTTCATCGTGGGATGAAGCAGTCGATGGCAAGCCTTAACCTTAGTCGCCGATTGGCGTTCGAACAATCTGGTTCGCGGCTAAGATGAAATGCCTTCATCTTCTCGCACCGGCGCCTGTAAGCCGCGACAGCGTCGGCGCTTTACGTGGGAAGACTTCCGCCGTGCGCCGGCCAACTAGTACGGCCGGTCGCCGACCACTGTCACCCGCTCGACCACGCGATGGTGCGGCCAGTAGTCGAGCACGGCGTAGTGCTGGGTCGGGCGGTTGTCCCAGAACACGATCGCGTTGGGACTCCAGCGGAAGCGGACCTGGTACTCGGGCTGTTTCACCCGATTGGTCAGATAGCGCATCAGCTCGCGGCTCTCGGCCTCGTCGACGCCGAGGATGCGCGAGGTGAAGGTGCGGTTGACGTAGAGCGCCGGCTCGCCGGTCTCAGGGTGGGTGCGCACCACCGGATGGGCGACCGGCGGCGTCGTCACCCGCAGCTCCTCGCGCTTCTCGTCGCTGACCCGGCCGCCGAAGCTCTGCAGGATGTCGTGCTCGGCCTGCAGGCCCTCGAGGCGCGCCTTCATCCGGTCCGGAATGTCGCGCCAGACCGCCACAGTGTCGGCGAACAGGGTGTCGCCGCCCAGCGGCGGCAGGGTGCGGGCGCGCAGGATGCCGCCCATCGACGGGTTCTCGCGGAAGGTGACGTCGGTGTGCCACTTGTCCGCCGCGCGGCCGCCGCCGATGGTGGATTCGGTCCACTGCATGCCATCGACGCCGACGATGTCCAGGATCAGCGGATGGCCGGGCACCGTCGGCAGCACCGGGTGGCCCTCCAGCTCGCCGAAATGCCGGCCGAAGGCGACGTGCGCCTCGTGGCTGACGTCCTGGTCGCGGAAGAAGATCACCTTGTACTGCAAGAGCGCGGTGCGGATCGCCGCCACCTGCCCGGGCGAGAGCGGCCCCTCCAGGTCGACCCCGCCGATCTCCGCTCCCAGCACCGGCCCCGCCGGCGTCACCGTCAACCCGGCCGCCCCATAGACGTCGCGGGCGTCCTTCGCGTCGATCGGCGTGACGGCGTTCATGGCATGCGTCTCCGGGCGGCCGCCGCCAATCTCCGCCAATCCGGCGCGATTTCCAGCGGATTCCGTTTCGCGCTGGCGTCAGTCGTTTTGGGATCGCACCAGAGCACGGGTGGCCGGCGTGACGCAGACGTGATCGCTCGCGGTCGCCTCGCGCCAGACATAGCCGGTCTTGCAGGCGCCGCTCGGTCCCGCCACCCGCGACCCGGCATGCGCGTTGTCGAGCGCCATCGCCGCGTGGACCTGCGGCGTAACGCAGTGGCTATCGCCCGCCGTCGCGCCGCGCCAGACCAGATCGCCGCCACAGCCACCGCTCTGGTGGCCCGGCGCGTTCGCGGTCAGGGCCACGCCGGTGTGGGCGACCAGCTGCGGCATCGGCCGCCGTGGCGGCAGGGCGTTCTGGCGCATCGCGGCGACCGGGTCGCGAGAGTTCAGGCATCGCCGGAACTCCGCGATCCCGCCAGGTTCGGTGAGATCGCCGCTGATCTGCGCGCACAACACCCGCAGCCGCGCCGTGCGCGCATCATCGCCCCTGGCCGCTGTCGCCAGCGCCAGCACGGCCAGGCTCATCGCCATGACCCGAACCATCTCACGTGACATCACCGGCGAACCCCTGGGCCTCTTGCAGCGCCGCCATGCTAGAACGTTGACGGGCCTCGCCCATCAAGACGACGCTCAAATTATCTCAAATCTGCGCCCAGACCGGCGCCTAGCGCCCGGGCGAGCTGGTGACGCCGTGGGGCGGGCGGATCCGCCCTTGTTCGCGATAGAGCCTGACGCCTTCGACAATCAGGCTGACGACGACGATGACGGCGAGCAGCGGCTTGGCGGCAGCGTCCGTCGGCCGGTTGCGGAAGATCGGGCCGGCGACGACGAACCAGGCCAGGACGCCATAGAGCGCCGCGCCGAACGCCAGCGACAGGCGGCGGGTGAGCACGCGCCAACGCCCGTCAACCAGCGCCATGGCGTAGACGCCGAATTGGCCCGCCCAGAAGGGCAGCAACCACGGGCCGCGCGCGCCGAGGAAGCCGTCGTCGAACGCGAACACCGCTGGCAGCGGGCCGGGGAGGTGAGGGCCGTACCAGGGCATCGCGACCCAGATCGCGGCGCCGACGGCCCAGGCGGCGAGCCCGAACGCCAGCAACGGGCGGTTGACGCTGTCGCGGCCGGGCGCGCGCCGCGGCGTCCAGGCGTCAGCGCGCGGCCAACGGTGACGGATCCAGGCGGCGATGATGGCGATGACCACCATGACGCCCGGGAGCCAGAACGCGCCGAGGCCCCAGCTCGTCCACCACGCCCCCAGGCGGGAGAACGTCTGTCCAGGAAACGCCTCCGGCGCGCCGAACACCTTCGGAAGGGTCAGGGCCCACTGCACCGCGACACCGATCAGGGACCAGAGCGCGAAAGCCTGCGAGTGCGCCGGTTCGATGATGGTGAAGCCGGGCGGCCGGTAGCGCGCAGAGACCGCCTTCGGGGCGCCGAAGGCATGCAGCAGCGCCAGCGCCATGGCCTCGTCGGCGGGGCGGCCGGCGTCCGTAGACTTGCCGTCGAGCTCTTCGTTCAGCAGCGAGCGCAGTTCGAAGCCCACGTCGCTGCGCTGCCGACGCGGCAGGCGACGAACGACGTCGTCGACGTAGCTCGCGATCACGGCCTTGGCGTCCATCACCGATCTCCTTCGTCCAGCAGTTTGCCCATGGTGGCGACCAGGCCCCGCCAACTCGCCGTGAGGTCGCGGTAGAGACCCTCCCCCGTCGCGCTCAGCCGGTAGTAGCGCCGCGGCGGGCCGTCCTCGATCCGCCACTCGCTGACCAGGAGACCCTGGCCCTCGAGGCGGCGCAGCAGGGGATAGAGCGTTCCCTCCTCGATCGGCATGCCGCGCGCGGCCAGCGCCTGGCGCAGCGAGTAGCCGTACTCCGCCGCCCGCAGCTGCGAGAGGACCGCGAGCACAAGCACGCCTCGGCGCAGTTCCAGTTCCGGCTTGCCCGCCGCGATTTCGCGTTCAGCTACCATGCGCCATCGATCACCATCGGTCACATAGTACATAGTTTCACACAGTATGAAACCGCACTTCTCACCAGGACGCGGCGGCGGCGCCTATCCTCCCGACATCGAACCTATGAGGAAGCCGCCGCGCGGCGGCGTGCGCTGCTGCGGCGGCCGCCGCCCGTGACCGGGCGAGGTCTAGAGACGCATAACCACCGGTCTTCATGGAGAAACCTGGTGGAGCCGAGCGGAATCGAACCGCTGACCTCCTCATTGCGAACGAGGCGCTCTACCAACTGAGCTACGGCCCCACTTCGCCTGGGCGAAGGGCGCGGCACATAAAGGCGGGCGCCCTTGGCTGTCAAGGAC
>DATNIH010000037.1:0-5546 GCA_035604515.1 Caulobacteraceae bacterium
CGCCGCCGGGGGGGTTGAAGTCGGAGGCGTACCGGGCGCTGAGCGGGACCGGGACGGTGCCGTGTCTGCGGCTGGACGACGGCTCGGCGCTGCCGGAATCGACGGTGATCCTGGCCTATCTCGACGACAAGTTCCCCGCCCAGCCGCTGCTGCCGGGCTCGGCCGAGGCGCGGGCGCGGGCGCTGCTGCTGGTGCGGCTGGGGATCGACGGGGTGATCGCGCCGATCGTCGGGCTGTTCCACGACCTGTCGGCCGGCGTTCCCACCGCCCAGGCGACCGCGCTGGAGCGGCTGACCGCGGGACTGGGCCGGGTGGAGCATTTCCTCGCCGACGACGGCTGCGCGGCGGGGCCCGACTTCACCCAGGCCGACTGCGTGCTAGGTCCTTCGCTGATGGGCGTCGGCGCCTTCGCCGGCATGCTGGGCGCGCCGGACCTGCTGAGCCGCCACCCCAGGCTCGCCGCCTACGCCGGCCGCGTGGCGCAGCACCCGGCGGTGGCCAAGGTGCTGGGCGAATTGCAGGCGGCGATGGCGGCCAACCCGCTGCCGGGCTGACCGCGCCTCGGACGCGGCGACCTTAGCTTAGCTGGCGAGCGCGGTCCGGGTTTGCCGCGAGCGCCGCAGCGCCGCGCCGATGCCGAACAGGCCGATCAGCGTCATCGCCCAGGTGGCGGGCTCGGGGACGGACACGTCTGCGGTGAAGGCCCCGCTGTTGTTGGCCCACTGAAAGCCGTCGACGGTGGCGAGAAAGAGCTCCGTGGTGCCAACCGGAACCACGAAGCTGCCGCCAGCGCCGATCTCGAACACGGAATCGACGCCCGGGTCCGCCGGGTTGGGGCCATAGAAGACACCGACCAGGCTGTTGATGGGCAGGCTCGCGTAGCCGGACACCAGTTCCGTGAAGCCGTTCGCCGTGACGGGCAACGAAGCCGTGCCACCCCCCCCGGCGGGTCCGATCGGCGCACAACAGGGCCCGTTGCTGACCAGGCCGGTCACGTCGCTGATCTTGACAGTTTGGCCGGGGTTCACGGCGATGCCGACTGGGGCATCGAGAGAAGCGGGATCGGTGAAGCCGTTCATGGTCACCGAGTCTGCCCCGGAGGCGCCCGCAAGAAACGGATTTGACGTGCCAGGCACCACGACCGCGGCCCCAGCGGACCCCGCAGCCAGCACCATCGCCGAGACGGCGGCGATCATCGAGAGTTTCATGCGTCGATCCTTGGTAAAGTCCCCGATAACGGTGTTAGCGGGTTCGCCCAACGGGTCAACGCGATTCGCCGCTTACGCGAGGCGCTGGCGCGAATCTTCACAAAGCCGACCTGCCGTTGCGCGCGTCTGGCCGGGTCTCGGGTTGAGCCGGAGGCGCTCAGGAGCCGCGGGTCGGGAGGGCTTTGGCCAGGGCCGTGGCGACTACCTGGCGCTGCCGGGCGGTGCAGGCGAGCTCCTCGCAGACGCGGTCCTGCACATGGGTGAGCAGCTGCGGGAACAGCGCGCTCAGGGCCGGCATCTCGCGCGCGAGCATCTCCTGGCGGATCGCCGGCAGCTTGCGCAGCACCGCCTTGCCGCTGTCGCTGGACAGCCAGGCGACGTAGTCCTTGAGTTCCTGCTCGGACAGATTGTCGGCGTAGGCGTGCGCGCCGTTGTCGATCATGTCGGGCGCGAGCTTCGACATCTCGTCGACTATGTCGCGATTGATGGCGGCCGAGAGGCGGCCCTGGTCGGGCGGCAAGTTGGCGGCGACGATCTTGTTGGCCGCGCTGAACATGCTCTGGAGGTGGTCCTTCACCGCCTGCGCGCCGCCGCTGAGGTCGTAGAGCTGGCGTGCGAGCTCGAGCTTGGCCGCATCGGCCGCCGGCTGGGCGGGCAGCGGCCGGGCGAGCAGCGGTTGGGCTAACGACGGCGACCAGGCGGCGGACGCGGCGAGCGCGATGGCTGCAACGGCAATGGCGGGCAGTCTCATCGGGCGTCCTCCGGAGCGCTGAGCGTGGCTGGTTCGCTGGCGACGGCTGCGCCATGGGGGCGGATCTAGCGCCGCATTGTTTCGGCGCGGTGAAGAGACAGGCTTGACGGGGATTCAACCACGTGGGCTCTCGCCGGGTTGCGGCCACGCAGCCGGGTCTTTGACATGTTGGGGTTGGGAGAAAATCTGGGCCAGCGCGCCGGTCCGAACAGGCGCGCGGCCGGGGTGGAGACCGATATTATCGGGAAATAGCGGTTTCACGTGAAACATTGGGGTGTGAGGAAAACTGCAGGCGGCGGCGCGGCGAGGTCGAAGAAGGTTTGTCCACGAACAACACGAACAACACGAACGGGACCCGGCCCATCGCTACCCATCAGTGTCATCCCGGCCGGAGCGTAGCGGAGAGCGGGGATCTCATTGCAGGAGGTCCCGGATGAGTCCGCTGCGCGGCTCTCCGGGATGACAATGTTGGAGGCGGATTGGCGTTCGTGTTGTTCGTGTTGTTCGTGGACAAATTCTTTCGCGCCGCTGGCGCGGAATGGCCGCGGAGGGCCCCGGCGCGCCCCGGATCAAGTCCGGGGCGCGACCGTTCCCCCCTTTCCGCGGGAAGAGAACGGGGGAAGAGAACAGCGGTTCATCCCCGGGCGCTGATGCGCCAGGCGCGGTAGCCGCGCAGGCCCTGGGCGAGGAGGCTGGGGGAGCGGTCGGCGCCGAAGTCGCGGATGATGTGACGCAGCGCCGGCTCGGCGACCAGGGTGGCGGCCTTCTGGTAGCGGAACCAGGCGAAGCGGCGCTGGTGCTGCTCCTTCCAGTCTTCGGCCTGGGCCTGGACGCGGAACGGGAACACGATCACCTGCACGGCGGTGGTGTCGTCGCGTTTGAGGCGCTTGTCGTAGCGGTAGGAGCCGACCGGCTTGTCCTCGACCTCGCCGACGATGCCGGCCTCCTCGGCGGCCTCGGTGGCGGCGGCTTCCTGGGGCTTGAGCCCGGTCATCGGCCAGCCCTTGGGGATCACCCAGCGCTGGGTGCCGCGCGAGGTGATCAGCAGGATCCAGACCTGTCCCGTGAGGATGCGGAACGGTAGCGCCGCGTACTGGATGCCGACGATCTTGCCCTGGTTCATCTGGAAAGCGGCTTCATGGGAACAGCGGCGCGCCGACAAAGTAGAGCCCAGCGGCCATCAGGCCGGACATCGGCATGGTGACGATCCAGGCTATCACGATGCGGCGCGCCACGCCCCATCGCACGGCGGAGGTGCGCCGGGCGGCGCCGACGCCGACGATGGCGCCGGTGATGGTGTGGGTGGTGGAGACCGGCACGCCCAGGTAGGTGGCGGTGAACAGGGTGATCGCCCCGCCGGTCTCGGCGCAGAAGCCCTGCATGGGGCTGAGCCGGGTGATCTTCGAGCCCATGGTGTGGACGATGCGCCAGCCGCCGGCCAGGGTGCCCAGCGCCATCGCCGCCTGGCAGCTCAGCACCACCCAGATCGGCACGGCGAAAGCCCCCTGGTGGCCGGCGTGGGCGTAGAGCAGCACGGCGATGATGCCCATGGTCTTCTGGGCGTCGTTGCCGCCGTGGCCGAGCGAGTAGGCCGAGGCGGAGATGAACTGCAGTACGCGGAACACGCGGTCGACCGCGGCGGGTCGGGTGCGGACGAAGATCCACGACACCAGCAGCACCAAGAGCAGCGCCATGACGAAGCCGAACGCCGGCGAGACGACGATGCCGGCGGCGGTCTTGCCGACCCCGTCGAGCACGATGGCCTTCGGGCCCGCCTTGGCCAGGCCCGCGCCGACCAGGCCGCCGACTAGGGCGTGCGACGACGAGGAGGGGATGCCGGCGAGCCAGGTGATGACGTTCCAGGCGATCGCCCCCATCAGCGCGCCGAAGATCAGCCGGTCGGTGACCAGCGAGACCGCGACGATGCCCGAACCGATGGTCTTGGCCACGTGCAGGCCGAAAAACAGGAAGGCGATGAAGTTGAACGCCGCGGCCCAGGCGACGGCGTAGCGGGGCCGCAGCACTCGGGTGGAGACGATGGTGGCGATCGAGTTGGCGGCGTCGTGCAGCCCGTTCAGGAAGTCGAACGTCAACGCGACGGCGACCAGCAGGTAGAGGGTGAGGACGGCGGTGGTCACTAGTTCCCCTCCCCCCTGCGGGGCGGGGTCAGGGGTGGGAGTGCGAACTGGGTGTCGGCCGTCGAGGCTGCCAGACGCCAACGCGGCCGGCGCCGAGCTGACACCCCCATCCCCGGCCCTTCCCCGCAAGGGGGAAGGGAGAAGTCGCCGCTGCGGCCCACTAAAGGTGCTCGATCAGGATGCCGCTGATGCCGTTGGAGACATCCTCGAAGCGGTCGATCACCTTCTCCAGGTGGTCGAGGATGTCGGCGCCGACGATGAAGGCCATCGGCCGGTCCTGGCTGGCCAGGAACAGCGCCTTCATGCCGGCGTCGTAGACCTCGTCGGAGCGGTTCTCGATGCGGGTGACGGCCTCTGCGATGGCGTTGAGGCGCGCGGCGTTGCGGCGCATGTCGCGCAGCAGCTCGGTGGCCTCGAGGGTCAGGTACGAAGCCTGGATCGCCAGGTCGCCCAGCTCGCGCATCTGCGGCTGGAACTCGGTCACCTCGAACAGGGTGATCGACTTGGCGGTCTTCTGCATCTGGTCGATGGCGTCGTCGAGCGATGTCGTCAGTTCACGGATGTCGCCGCGGTCGAACGGGGTGATGAAGGTGCGGCGGATGGCCAGGAACACGCCCCGGGTGACTTCGTCGGCGGCCTCCTCGTGGCGGAAGATCGCGGCGCTGGCGGCCCCGATCCCCGCCCCGCCGTTGAGCAGGTCGCGCAACGCCTCGGCGCCCTGCACCAGCAGTCGGGCGTGGGCCTCGAACCGGTCGAAGAAGCTGTCCTCCCGGGGCAGCAAGGCCTGGAACCACCGCACGCGCGCCTCCCTCGCGCCGGACCTGCGAATCCCCGGCGCGCAGGGGATTTTGTCCTAACACAGAGCATCGCGCGAGCCTGCTCCTGCTCCGTGAACCCCGGCCTTGAGCCGGGGGAAACGGGGGAGGAGTGAAGCTCTAATACTTCAGATACGCCCGCCGTTCGTGGGACCAGGCGGCTTCGTCGGGGGCGGTCAGGGCGTCGAGGTCGCCCGGTTCGCTGGTGGCATCGTCGACCCAGGCCTTGAGCTCGGGGCCGCCGTTGATGACGTCGATGGGCAGCTTGCCGAGCTCGTACTCGTAGGGGAAGTCGCGCCAGAGGTCGTAGTCGGGATAGAGCCGGCGCACGGCCTTGAACGCCAGCGCCTGGACCCGCCAGGGACGGAACGACGCGTGGCCATAGGCGGGACCCTCGGTGACGATCTGCACGCCGCTGCAGAGCTTGCCGACGTGCTTATGGAAGGTGGGCTCGAACCAGCAGTCGCGCAGCGCGCAGCCAGCCAGCCAGTCGGGCGCGAGCGCCCGCATGCGCTCGATCACCGCGCGGGCGTCGATGTCTGGCGCGCCGAAGACCTCGAGCGGGCGGGTGGTGCCGCGTCCCTCCGACAGCGTCGCCCCCTCGAGCATGACCGTGCCGGCGTAGGCGCGGGCC
>DATNIH010000038.1:0-5312 GCA_035604515.1 Caulobacteraceae bacterium
CCGTCGCCGAACTGGCGACGATACAGGCCCATTATGCAGCCTGGTTGGACGCACTGCCGCCCAGCCTGCAAGACGGCGCCACCGCCGAGGCATTGCAGGCGATCTGCGAACTCGACCTCTCCGAACTCCAGGCTGTCGAGCTGAGCCTGGGCATGCAAAGCGACGTGCTTTCGGCGGTTTTTGATCGGGGAATTTGATGGGTCCGTGCGCGGCGCCGTCGGCGAACGTGCCCAACGCGTCTTTTCGGCAGTATTCCTTGGTGAGACTGAAGGACCATTCCTCGGCGCCGACCTGCGGACATGCCCGCTGGGAGCGCAGGCGGGGTCAAGGAGGCTCCGCGCCGAAGGCGTGGATGCCTTGACGCCGCCGAGCACCCGGCGAGGCTGGAGCAGCGGGCGGGCCTGCAGGCTCAGCGGGTCGGGGTGGCGGCGTCTGCTTGGGTTTCGAGCCGGTCGACGAGCTTTTGGAAGATGGTCTCGAACCCGGGCTCGTAGTTGTCGGGGTGGTCGCGGATGATGGTGATGGCCTTGCGGTAGCAGTCGGCGGCTTGGCGATGATCGCCGCGGGCTTCGTAGACCATGCCGAGACGGTCATAGCCGTCATGGACGTCGGGGAAGCACGCGAGCAGGTCGTGGGCGGCCTGTTCTGCGGCATCGAGATCGCCGGCCTGGACCATGTCGACCACGGCGTTGGACGCCTCGGTCAGTTCGTCGGGTTCGTCCTGTTCCTGGAAATAACTGGCCAGGGACGGCTGGCGCCCCGGCACCGCGGCCGGCCGGGCGGGACGTTCGGCGAGGGCGGCGGCCTGGTCACTGGCCATGCAGCACTTCTTGTATTTCTTGCCGCTGTTGCAGCGGCAGAGATCATTCCGTCCGATTTTGGCCATCTCGCCAACTTCAGTTCAAAGGACGGACCCAGTGTACCAAGCCGTGCTGGCCGACGCCAAGTTCCATGAGCAGTTGCTCGTCTTCGATCGCGACCTTGCGGCCTCCACCCGGGCAGCACGGTGCTGGCTCTGCGGTGGCGCACTGCATTCGGCATCGTATGACCGCAAGCCGCGCGGCTGCCCGGGAGGGTTATGCCAAGAGTATGCCGAGCGCTTCAGCTTCTGCTGCGCGGTGGATGGCTGCCGCAAGCGCACCACCCCACCGTCGCTGCGCTTTCTCGGCCGGCGCGTCTACCTTGCCACCGTGGTGACGTTGATCGCGGCGATGCAGCTCGGCATCACGCCGTCCCGCCTGGCGCGTCTGTCGGTCGTGCCGGGGATCGATCGACGGACGCTGGCACGCTGGCGCGCCTGGTGGCGTTCCACCTTCACCGACAGCCCCTTCGCGCCGGTCGCGATGGCCGCGGTGGTGCCGCCGATCGACATCGCGGCTCTGCCGGTCTCGCTACTCGAGCGGTTCGCCGGCGACGTGGGCGAGAAACTCATCGCCTTGTTGCGCTTCCTCGGGCCGCTGACCGGCGGCCAATCGGCAATGCGCGCTTTCTGACGGGCGCCAGCGACCCGCAGAGGATGCGCGTCGCTGTCCCTCGGTGAGGGCGCCTACCGTCGCCTCGCTCATTTTCGGAGGGCGGGCCCATGGTGCGTGGTGCGGAACGAGGCGGATCGCGGGTGCATGAGCGTTGGGCGCGGCTGCGCTTCTCGATTATCGGCGCGCTTCTCGCCGCGCCGCCGGCGAAGGGCGCGTTGCGCGCGGCTTTGCAACAACTGGCCGCGCGCGAATGGCGCCACCCGAGCAGCGGCGCGCCGGTCCGCTTCGGTGTTTCCACCCTGGAACGATGGTTCTACCGCGCCCGTAACGAGCAGCATGATCCGGTCGGTGTACTGCGCCGCAAGCGGCGGGGCGATGCCGGCGCGCAGGCATCAATGACGCCGGCGCTCCGCCAGGCGCTGCTGGCGCAGTACGGCGCCCACAAAAGCTGGAGTGCGCAGCTGCACCGCGACAATCTGGTCGCCCTGGCCGAGACCCGACCGGAATTGCGGCCGGTGCCATCCTACACAACGGTCCGGCGCTTCCTCGCCGCCAGCGGCCTGACCAGGCGTCGTGCCATGACAGCGCGCCAGACCGATGGCGCGATGGCGGCCGCGGCACGGCTGGAGGCGCGCGAGGTGCGCGGCTTCGAGGCCGAATACGTGAACGGACTGTGGCACTGGGATTGCCACCATGGTTCGCGCAAGGTGCTGACGCCGCGCGGCGAATGGCACACGCCGATCCTGTTCGGCGTGCTCGACGATCGCTCGCGACTGGCCTGCCATCTGCAATGGTATTGGGCGGAATCGGCCGAGAACATCGCGCACGGTCTGTCGCAGGCGATGCAGAAGCGCGGCCTGCCGCGCGCGGCGATGAGCGACAATGGCGCCGCGATGACGGCCACCGAGATCACCGAAGGTCTCGCCAGGCTTGGCATCGTTCACCAAACGACACTTCCTTACTCTCCCTACCAAAACGGCAAGCAGGAAGTTCTCTGGGCATCGGTCGAAGGCCGATTGATGGCCATGCTCGAGGGTGTCGATGACCTCACCCTGGCCCGGCTCAACGAAGCGACCCAGGCCTGGGTCGAGCAGGACTACAACCGAAAACACCACAGCGAGATCAACGACACGCCGCTCGCCCGCTTCCTCGCCGGCCCCAGCGTGACCCGCCCCTGCCCGGATGCCGCCGCGTTGCGGCTGGCCTTCACCCGCACCGAACGACGGATATTGCGCAAGAGCGACGGCACCGCCGTCATCGAAGGCCGCCGCTTCGAAGTCCCCAACCAGTATCGGCATCTCTCGCTACTGGAAGTGCGCTTCGCCGCCTGGGACCTCACCCAGGTCCGCCTCGTCGATCCGCATACCGGCACGGTTCTTTGTCGCCTGTTCCCCCAGGACAAGGCGGCCAACGCCTCGGGCCAGCGCCGCGGGCTGCAGCCAATCGCCACCGAAACGTCCAAACCATCGCCGCCGCCATCGCCATCACCGTCGCGATCCCCGCCGCCGCCGGCGCGCGGCATCGGACCGCTCCTGGAGCGAATGCTCGACCGGCAGGCCGCCACCGGGTTGCCGCCCGCCTATCTCCCCAAGGACGAAGGAGACGACGCGTGAACAACAAGATGCTCGCGCTCTACGGCCTCAAATGGAACCCGTTCACCCCCAACGTGCCGACCGAGGCATTGCACGTCACCACGCGCCTGGAATCGTTTTGCTGGCGCGTGCAACAACTGGCCGCAGACGGCGGCTTCGCCCTCGTCACCGGCGCGCCCGGGTGCGGCAAATCCGCCACCTTGCGCATCCTGGCGGCGTCATTGGCGACACAGCGCGACGTCACCGTCGGCGTGATCAGCCGACCACAGGCCAACATCGCCGACTTCTATCGCGAGATGGGCGAACTCTTCGGGGTCGAATTGCGCCCGCATAACCGCTTCGCCGGCGCGAAAATCCTGCGCCAGCGCTGGCAGGCCCACATCCAGGGCACGTTGTCCCGGCCCGTGCTGGTCGTCGACGAGGCGCAGGAGATGCAGGCCGCGGTGATGGCCGAACTCCGTCTGTTGGCCTCCACCGATCTGGACTCGAACATCCTGCTGACCGTGGTGCTCGCCGGAGACGGACGGCTCGCCGAACGCCTGCGCTCCGAGGAGTTCCTCCCGCTCGCCAGCCGCGTGCGGGTGCGCCTGCCGATCGAACGCGCAACGCCCCAGGACCTGCAGGCCTGCCTCAGCCACGCCCTCCGCCAGGCCGGCGCTCCCACCCTGATGACCGCGGAAGTCATCGCGGCCATCTGCGATCATGCGCAGGGCAATCCGCGCGCGCTGATGATCATGGCGGCCGAACTCCTCGAGGCCGCGGCGCAGCGCGAGGCCCGACAGATCGACGAGACGCTATTCTTCGAGGTCTGCGCCGTGCCCGCCACCAGCGAGGCCAAGGCAGCGACCCGCCGCCGCCGATGACGCAGCTTCCGGTCCAGCCGGCCTGGCGTCTCGCCGAGGCTCCCGAGCAGCGGCGCTGGCTGGTCGATCAGCTGTGGTCCGAGGAAGCCGTCGGCATCATCGGCGGCGAGCCCAAATGCTGCAAATCCTTCCTCGCCCTCGATCTGGCCGTCGCCGTCGCCGCCGGAACACCCTGCCTGCGCCGCTTCGAGGTCGCGCGGCCCGGTCGGGTCCTGCTCTATCCCGCCGAGGATGCGCTGCACGTCGTCCGCCGCCGCCTTCAGGGCATCTGTGCCGCCGCCGGAACCGCTCTCGCCGAACTCGACGTCCAGGTGATCACCGCGCCCAGCCTGCGCCTCGATCTCGACGCCGACCGCGCGCGCCTCGAGCAGACCGTCGCCACCCTCAAGCCGAGGCTCCTGATCCTCGACCCGTTCGTGCGCCTGCATCGCATCGACGAGAACGTCAGCGGCGACGTGGCGCCGCTGCTCGCCTTCCTGCGCGAACTGCAACGACGCCATGCCGTCGCCATCGCCGTCGTCCATCACGCCAGGAAGGGCGCCGCAACCGTCCGTGCCGGCCAGGCCCTGCGCGGATCGTCCGAATTCCACGCCTGGGGAGATTCCAACCTCTACCTCCGTCGCGACACCGACGATCGCATCGCACTCACAGTCGAGCATCGCGCCGCAGCCGCCATCGCCGGCATCACGCTCGAACTTGCCCAGCGCGATGACGCCCTCGCCCTGCGGCCCGTCCAGGCCGATCCCCAACCCAATCGCTCCGTTCAGCACGATTCCTTCGATCAGCGCATCACCGCGATTCTCGCCGACGCCAGCCAGCCACGGCCATTCTCCGACCTGCGCGCGTCCTGCCGCGTTCGTGCCGCCACCCTCTACGAACGCCTCGCCGCCATGATCGCCGCCGGCATCGTCACGAAATCCGCCAATGGCTACAGCCTCATCGTTCGCTGAACCACAGCGCTCCACGTCCCGCGCAACGCATTGCCGCGATAATTCTCGACATCACCGCATCCCCGAACAACGCCGCGCCATGGCACCGCGCAGACGCCACTTCCCGCTTCCGCTTCCCATACTCCCTACACCCAACGGGAAGCGGAACCGGGAAGCCCATCAAAATCCGCGACCGCAAGGCCATCAAACAGCGTGATCGTGCTCACTTTCTGCGCGCACAGGGCATTGCGGCGGAGCACATCGCGGTCGGTGGCGACAGCGCCGGCGGCAATCTGACCATAGTGCTGATCAACCGGCTGCGGGCGGCGGGAGAGGCGCGACCAATCTGCGCCTGGCTCGTCTCACCGTGGACCGACCTTTCCATGTCGGGTGCGTCGCTCGTCACGAAGGACGCGGCCGATCCGCTTATTCACAAGCCCTACTTGGAGGAGC
>DATNIH010000039.1:0-3964 GCA_035604515.1 Caulobacteraceae bacterium
TGGTCCCGCAGGCCTCGATCCCCACCAGACAAGGCTCCAGCTTGCCGAAGAACGGCAGCACCTGCGCCCGCCTCAGCGCGCGGCGAACGACCACCTCGCCGCTGGCGTTGATCGCGTGAACTTGAAAGACGCTCTTGGCCACGTCGAGGCCGACAGTGGTAATCTGCATGGCGGATGGCTCCCATCTGGAAGATCACCAACAAGACCGCCACCCACAGCAGCAGATAGCGGAGTCCAATGTCCGGTTTGGGTCGGAAGCAGACACTGGGCCTAGGCGGGAAAGCAGACGTTCGCCACCCTCACTTGCCGCCGGCGCTTCGGCCTAGCTAGGGTCGCGACCCGGAGAATCTTGCCGGCAATGTTTCGGATTCCGACGAGGGGCGCTGGACGATCGCGGCGGCGATCGACGAGTCGGTTCTTGCTCCCGTTTCTCAGTGCCGCGCTGTACCAAGCTTCAGTTCCCGCGGCGGCGACGACTTTGTCGACAAGGTGCTGTCCGCACTTCGTCTTGAATTTGGCGGCCATGAGGAAAGAGGAGCCGCTAAGAACGGAGACGCCTCATGACCGCAGCTCGTTCGGACGCGCTGGTGCTGTTCGGCGTGACCGGCGATCTCGCTCACAAGATGATCTTCCCGGCACTCTACGGGATGGCGAAGCGAGGCGCCCTGACCTTTCCGGTCATCGGCGTTGCCCTCCCCAAATGGGGTGTGGAGCGCCTGCACGAGCGGGTGCAAGACAGCATTAAGCAGTCGGGGGGGATCGATAACCGGCGGGCCTTCGACCGTCTTCTGTCCCGGCTCAGTTACGTGAGCGGCAACTACAACGACGAGGGCACGTTCACGGCGATAAGGAAGGCGCTGGGCGAGGCCAAACGTCCGGCGCATTACCTCGCCATCCCGCCCTCGCTCTTCGAGACGGTGATCAAGGGGCTCGGGGCCTCCAGGCTAGCCGAGCGGGCGCGCGTCATTATCGAAAAGCCGTTCGGTCGCGATCTGGCCTCCGCCCGCAACCTTAATCGCGCGGCGCGGGCAGTATTCACCGAGGATGCCATCTTCCGGATCGACCACTTCCTCGGGAAGGAGGCGATCATGAATATCCTCTATTTCCGTTTCGCCAATGCGTTCCTGGAGCCGATCTGGAACCGTAACTACGTGGCCAGCGTCCAGATAACCCTGTCCGAAGATTTCGGCGTGGGAGACCGCGGCGCGTTTTACGAAACCGCCGGTTGTCTCCGCGACGTGGTTCAGAACCACATTTTCCAGATCGTCGCGCTGCTTGCCATGGAGGCGCCCGCCGCCAGGGACTTTGGCGCCGTCCACAACGAGAAGACCAAAGTATTCCAGGCCATGCGTCCGTTGGCGCCAGACGGCCTGGTCCGCGGCCAGTATGTTGGCCACCGGAAGGAGCCGGATGTAGCGGAGAACTCGGACGTCGAGACCTTTTGTGCCCTACGGCTTTTCATCGACTCGTGGCGTTGGGAGGGAGTGCCGTGGTACCTGCGCTCCGGCAAATACTTGGCCGAAACGGCAACCGAGATCCTGGTAGAGTTGAAGCCGCCTCCGCAGAGGCTCTTTGCCGACTCGGGGCCGACGCCCGGTCGTGCCAATTATCTGCGCTTCCGGATATCGCCGGATTCCGCCATCGCCCTCGCCGCTCGCGTCAAGCGCGGCGGGAAGGAGTTCGTCGGCGACCAGCGGGAACTCTATCTGACCGAAGAACAGCCGGACGGGGAGACGCCCTACGAGTTGCTCTTGGGCGATGCCATGGCCGGCGACGGAGCGCTCTTCACCCGTGAGGACGCAGTTGAAGCTGCCTGGAGAGCGGTCGACCCCGTTCTCAAGACCCACCATAAGGTTCGCCGCTACCATCGTGGCAGTTGGGGTCCGAGAGAGGCTAACGCGATCATCGCCGCAGACGGCGGTTGGCATAATCCGAGACGACCCAAGGAGGTATCGGCAGCGTGATGCTCGTTGAGCCCGCGAGAGCCAGATCTCGCGGCCTACAAGGCCAAGATGGTTATGGAGTTCACGCCCGCGCTCGCTGCATGGCTAGAGCGTGGCCGCTCGGTTGCCGGAGATCCGGCTCTCTCTCCAGATTAGGCGGTCCACGACGAGGGACGTCCGCTATGGGTCGATAGCAGACGAAGCCTCTATGCCCGAAAGCGGGCCATCGCTCCGCTTGGACACCTTTCCCTTGCCGCCCGCGCTGAGGGCTAGATAGGGTCTCGCGCTGCCAAGGGGGCGGCTCGGGACCCGATGTCTGACGTCTTCATCTCCTATGCGCGCTCGACCGCGAAGCAGGCGCAGACGGTTGCCGACGCCCTGCGTGGGCTGGGCTACAGCGTCTGGATCGACGACGACCTCCCGGCCCACCGCAGTTATAGCCGCGTGATCGAAGATGAGATGACGGCAGCGAAGGCAGCGGTCGTGATCTGGTCGGCGGACGCGGTGCAGTCGGAGTGGGTGCTGTCGGAGGCCAATCGGGCGCGTGAAGACCGCAAGCTTGTCCAGGTCACCACCGACAAGGCCCGGCTGCCGATGCCGTTCGACACCATCCAGTGCGCGGACCTGGCGGGTTGGACCGGCAACCTCGACGCCCCTGGCTGGCGCAAGGTGATCGCGAGTATCGGCGATCTGGTCGGGGGTGCAGCGCCCCCATCGCCAAAGGGCCAAGCCGACGCACCCGCCGCGGCAAAGCCGCCGGAACCCCTGTTGGCGGTCCTGGCGTTCGACAACCTCTCGGGCGACGCCGACATGGCCTATTTCTCGGACGGGGTGTCGGAGGAGATCCTGCAAACCGTCGTGCGCGGCGCGGACCTGAAGGTGATCGGGCGTGGGTCGAGCTTCCAGTTCCGCGGCGCAGACAAGGGCGCGCGCCACGTGGCGCTCCAACCGATGGCCGCGTACGCCGACCGCGAAACGCTTGTGAACAAAGGCCTTGCCGTCGCCCCGAACGACCTCGACACACTGGCGGCCGCGGCTTCTTTTCTTCTGGAGGTCGGCAGGGTCCGCGAAGCCTTGGGGCGCTACCGACAGGGCCGGGACATCGATCCGCTTTCTGCCGCCGCTGCGATGGCCTGCACCTGGGGGCTCGCTTTCGAGGACCGCTACGACGAAAGCCGCGACATCTGGCCTGCCATCACGGCCCGCTGGCCCGAGCCCGAATACATGTGGACCACCTGGATCCTGGTCGCCACCGCCAACGCCGACTGGGCAAGCTTCGATCAGATTGTCGAGTCTCTGGACGCGCGAGGCCCGCTGAGCCGGCAGCTCCGCGGCCTCGTCAGCTTCGGCCGGGCGCTGCGCGAGCCCGATCCGGACTACGTCGCCCACGTGCTCGCCCGCGCGCAGCGGGACCTGGCGGCGACGGGGTGGGTGGAGCTGCAGGTCCTGACCAGCCTGTGCGCGCTCGGCGCGCGCGACGAGACCTTCGAGTTGATCGATCGGGCCTCGTTCGCTCACATGTTCGATCCCGAAGGACCAATACCGGCGAACCTCGTCAACCCAGGGCTTATCTTCGACCGGTCGAGCAACCGCGCGATGATGAACGACCCGCGGTTCCTCCGCCTTTGCGCCAAGATGGGCCTTGTTGACTACTGGACACAGACAGACCACTGGCCCGACTGCGCCGCCGAGGGCGTCCTGCCCTACGACTTCAAGGCCGAGGCCAAGCGCCGCGCGGCGTAGTAGGACCCGGTCGGATGTCTGCTTTGGGTCGAAAGCAGACTATGGCGCGCGGCCGGAAAGCGGACGTCCGTGGTGACCGCCGGAAGCGGACGTTGGATCTTGGCGCGAAGGGCTAGGGAGCGTCGAGCTGCCGCTTCCCCAGGTCCGCTAGTGCGCCGCACACCGGCTAACAAACGGTGCGATGACATGGCGATCGTCGGGACCAATAAACACCGCGCCTGCCCAACCGGTTGTCGTCAACGACATCGCTTTCGCCGTCTTAAGACTTTGGAATGCTG